>NZ_RCYB01000030.1 GCF_004168205.1 Catenibacterium sp. co_0103
TCAAGCCTGCTTGGCTTTGCCCTGTTTCTAGGCTTTCCCTTGTAGCCTTCGTGATACTTCTTCACTGTTCTGTAATCAACGCCATACTTTCTGGCAAGATCTGCATAGTTTGGTTTACTTTTAGTAAAATCCATTACATTAAGTTCAGCTGCTAGCTGATAAAAATCATTTGAATTCATCGATATTACCTCCGGTAAGATAATATCAATAAAATGAAAAAGGACAAAATAATTATGTAGGTTTTCCAACATTCTTATGTTGTCTTTTACCTACATTTTTATTTTATCCTTAGCACTCTTCAAACATTTCTGTTTCTAACAATGAGACTTATTATAATTTATTTTTCAATATCTTCCATAGAAATAAGTTCCTGAGATACATTCACCTGCGAGAAACGAAGACCATGATCCTCGTACTCAAATTCTCCTCTCTGATTATCAATCGGATCGATGCGAAGCCATTTTTTCTCTGGCATGAATTCTTTTTGAATTTCAGAGTTCGCTGGCATACGGAAAATATCCAGATTACCAAAGTAATAGTTCCAACGCTCTTTGTCTCCTTCACGCCATGCACTGCCACCAAAGGAAAGATCTGCAAATACCCATCCATAAGGTGCTACATAGAATTGTGCCCAATCATGGCATCCTGTATAATACTTCGTCACATATAGACCTGACTGCCAGCGTGCTGGAATTTGAGACATGCGGCAAAGTGTGATAAATAATAATGCCTGTACACCACAATCACCTTTTAGGTTGATTGCACAGTATTCTGGAATACATTCAATTGTGAAATATTCTCTCATGAAAGAATACATCACTTTTGTTGTCACAAAATCATAGAATCGACGCGCTAAAATAATTGGATTTGTCTCATCTCCTGCAAGCTCATCTCTTAGTTCTCTTAAGTAAGGAGTGAATACGATATGTGGTGCCTGCTCTTCCAGATAGAAATCTGGCTGTTCTTCAGATACCTTGGCAGGATCTAACTCTACATAATCTACATGGTAGTCAAATGAATAATCTACCATAAACTCCTGATTCTCTTTCAGTTCAGTCTCAAAATACACTGTTCTCTGTGGTGCATCAACAGGTGCTATATATGTAATCTCTGGATTAGATGCATGAATCTCTACATTAGAAACCTGCTCATATACCTTAGGAATCGGAAGATATACGCGAACCTTGCGTCCTACCTCTTCGAATTCTTTCTTAGCTTTTATTGTTGAACGTATACGAGTGTGTACAGTTCTTCCACCATATTCCTTCATGTAATGTATATTTTCGTTAAGTAGATTCTGATTTAGATTATTTTGCTTTTCATCCTCTGGATTTTCTGCAATGACACGCTTTGCGTAATCTGGACGAGTCTTAATGAGATTTTCATAGAATCGACGCTGAAAATGTACCTCGCCATCAATATAAATCCAATCTGCTGCACTGATTTCTTTTAAATGATCTAACTCTTCTTTTTTGAAATCACGTAGATGAATCATCATAATCTCCAATGCTTCATCATAAGTAAAAGGATACTCATTACCACCCATAACGCCAATGACTTCCTGTTCGATTTCTAGACGTTTTCTAAGAGCCTGTGGAATATCCTTCTCTTCTAGAAAATAACGAATCATTTTCTGGGCTCCAGCATAATCACCATAAATTTTTAATTTCAGAACGTCCTCTGGAAGCGGAACATTCATAAAAGATAAATCCTGATACATGAGTTATACCTCCAATTTATATTACCGTTCGTTTTCAAAACCAATGAACTAAGCTGACTTGAATAGCATATCTGTCAATGTAAAGACTGCCTCCATATTTACATGAGTGATGTTATTAGCTGCTACAGTAAGGCTGGCTGTTAAGTAATCCCCAGATCACTCTCAATCCATAATTTATTCCTGAAGTCACTAAAATCAATAGCATGCTCAAAGCAGAATAATCCTATTCCTCGCCTACTGACAATTGAGTATGATACACATAATGCTTTCGCAAATTCCGTCTGACTCATAAGCTTTGTTTTCGAACTTCTTTTATATATTTCAAAAAACTCATCTGTAATCTTTTTTTCAAAATATAGTAAAATTATAGCATGTATGCAAATAACTTGCTGTATTTTATAATACATTTTCTCGTTCTCCAATGATATCCTGTAGAAACATCATCTATCGCCTTGTTACGATGTTGAGTGCACATGATAGGCTGATAAGTCAACAAGACCACTGAATGATTATTATCATATAATTGCGTAGTATCTATTACCTTATTTTTTGATTATATATAATACTGTTTGACAACAAAGGCAAAATAAAATGCCGTGTTTACAACATATTAAAGTTTCATTTCCTTCAACAAAAAAGAATCTATTCAGATTCTCCTTTATTCATCATTGAACGTATCTTCTGCATACGTTCATCTAATTTAGCACTTTCTACTGAACAGTCATAAAGTTCCTGAGCAATAAGCTTTGCTTCATCTTCAGGAATATTCTTCTTATAGCGTAATTTATGTTCCAAACTTGCCCAGAAGTCCATCGCAATAGTACGAAGCTGTACTTCTACATAAACATACTTCTTTGTCTTCTGCAAAAAGATTGGTACCTGCACAATTAAGTGCAAACTACGATAACCACTAGGTTTAGGATTTTTAATATAATCCTTCATCTCAATCAAAGTAATATCATCCTGTCTTAAGAAGCTATCTGCAAGTTCATAAATATCTTCAGGAAATGAACAAACAACTCTGACTCCTGCAATATCTCTTATATTTTCCTCTAATGATTCCATAGTCATTGGAATATTCTTGCGTCTTACTTTTCTCGCAATACTATCATATGATTTAATACGTGACTTAATACTTTCAATGGGATTACCATCATATTCTAAAGAGTACTCCTGATCTAATACTCTGAACTTTGTTTCTATCTCCATTACCGCACAACGATAATAAGACATCAATAAATCGAATGGTTTCTTATTCTTATCCAATAAATCTAAAAATTCATCAGAGAGGATACTTTGTTTCATAAATTCTTCTCTTTTTTGTTCAATGATTTTAAATCCACTTCTTTTTATATCTTCTAGATTCCTCATATATTCATCCTTCTTTCAATCTATTTCATTATAATCTATTTCTATAAAAAATGAACTGAGAAACCTCAGTTCATTTGATCCAAAGCTTTCTTAAATTGTTTTCTAAACAATAATACTGTAAATGTGATTGCAAGAATGTCTGCCACCGGTTCAGCCAAATAAACAGCTGTTGTCTTATCTACAAGTAATGCTGGCATAATATAAATAAGTGGGATTAAAAGAATAAATTTTCTAGTAACTGCCACAATAACTGATGCTTTCGCATTACCTAAAGCCACAAATGTCATCTGACAGGCAATCTGTATTCCAAAGAGTCCTACGACTGCCATATAAATTCTAAGTGCTTGAGTGGTAAAGAGTGAGAGTTCTTGTGCATTTGTAAAGAGTCCTACAAACATCTGTGGGAAGATCTGAATAAGAAGCCAGATACATATTGAGAATACTAGACTGACTTTTAATAATAATTTAAATGTCTTTTGAACACGTTCTCTATTCTTAGCCCCATAGTTGTAGCTGATAATAGGTTGTGCCCCCTGTCCTAATCCCTGTAAAGGAAGCATCGCAAACTGCATAACACTAGTCAATATAGTCATTGCCCCTACTGCTATATCTCCCCCATATTTTAATAAAGAAGAATTGAAGCAGACCTGGATGACACTCTCACTTGATTGCATCACAAAAGTAGAAAGACCTAAAGCGAGACAAGGTAAGATGACTGAGTGATTTAAAGATAAGTTTTTCTTTTTTATTTTAAGTTTTGTCTTTTTACCAAACAAGAAGCGAAGAACATAGAGACATGAACATCCCTGTGAGATGATTGTCGCAAGAGCCGCACCTTTGACACCTAAATTGAATCCAAAGATCAAAATAGGATCTAAGATAACATTACATAATGCACCAATGACAACTGAAATCATTCCGTTTTTCGCAAATCCCTGGGCTGTAATAAACATATTCATTCCCAATGTTAATTGTACAAATAGTGTTCCCATCGCATAGATATTCATATAATCTACGGCATAGGTAATTGTATTACTGCTTGCGCCAAAAGCAAGTAAGAAGGTACGATTTCCAAAAAATAGAATAAGTGTAAGTACGATAGAAACGATAATCTGCGTAATAAAACAATTACCTAATATCTTTTCAGCATAATCATTATTACCCTGACCCATATAAATAGACGCACGTGGTGCACCACCATTACCAACCAATGAGGCAAAGGCTGTCACAATCATAATTAACGGCATACAGACACCAACACCTGTTAAGGCAAGAGCACCTGTTTGAGGAATATGACCTATAAACATACGGTCTACAATGTTGTAAAGCATGTTGATTAATTGCGCAATGACTGTTGGTAAGGCAAGTTGTCTGAGTAATTTACCTACTGGTTCAGTCGCAAGAAAATCCTTATTCTCCATATGTACCTCCTATTCTTTGTGATTCAATGAATATTAAATCTTCACTATTTTCAATTGTTAGAATACCATGACATTGATTAGAAATACATAGTGGATCATGAGGTTCCAATATATAACCATCAAGGGGATAATCACAATTCTTTAATGTGAGAGCACAAGTCTTTTCAGTAAAGCATGAGAAGTACTTATAATTAGTACAGCCTATTTGATGCTTACCTTTAGGTAAGAGGTATATTCTATTTATATCATCATATAAAGTGATTTTAATATCTGGATGTTGTCTAAGATAGATGAGTACACCTAAAAAATGATCAATACGACCACCAATAACACCATAAAGATCTATTTCATCATAACCTCTATCGAGTGCTTCACTAATAGCAAGTTCTGTATCTGTTTCATCCTTATGAGTAGGAAAAGTAAGTACTTCTAATCCTTCTAAGTATTCTTTATGTTCTAGAGAATCAAAGTCTCCAATAGCACATAATGGTTTAATTGATTGACGGTGTAGATGTTCTAAACCACCATCAACTGCAATATAAGGGATGTCTTTATTAAAGACATCCCCATTATTCATGCTTGCATATAAGCCTATTTTCATTTGAGTGAGTCAATAGCTTCCTGTCTATTTTCTGCTTTGAAGACATAGCTTCCAGCCACTAGAACATCTGCCCCAGCCCCACGGCATAGGTTGGCTGTATTCGCATTGATACCACCATCTACTTCAATGAGGTAGCGTCTGCCATTTCTGATTTCTTTGAGTTCAGTGATCTTATCTAAGGCTGCAGGATTGAATGACTGGCCGCCAAATCCTGGTTCAACACTCATGACAAGAACCATATCTAAATCATCTAAGAATGGTTTGATTGCTTCCACATCAGTACCTGGTTTAATAGATATTGATGCAAGACATCCTGCATCATGAATACGCTGAATAAGTACACGTGCTTCCTGCATGCTTGATACAGCTTCAATATGGAATGTAATGAGGTCTGCACCTGCATTGATGAATTCATCTAAATACTGACCTGGATCAGTGATCATTAAATGTACATCAATGAATAAATCAGTCACAGCACGTAAATTACTAAGAATGCTGTAACCAAATGAAATATTAGGGACAAAGTGTCCATCCATAACATCATAATGAATCCATGATTTTCCTCCATCATAGATTGTATCAATATCTTCTTTAAGATGCGCAAAATCTGCGGATAATACTGAAGGTGCAATTTTAACCATATCGTTTATCTTTCCTTTCTTTAACCTGCTTTAATAACTGCAGGTAATCAACATATCTTGTTTCATCAATTTCTCCTGCTTCTACTGCTTCTTTAACAGCACAATGTGGTTCACTATCATGAAGACATCCTCTAAATTTACAATGATGTGACAATTCTCTAAAATCATGATAAGTGACTGCAAGTTCTACAGGATCCATTTTAAGTTCTAATGATGAAAAACCTGGAGTATCTGCAATATAGCCACCATACATAGGAATAAGTTCAACATGTCTTGTAGTATGTTTTCCTCTTCCTAATGCTTGAGAAATTTCATTTGTTTCAATATTAAGTTCAATGTTTAAGGCATTGAGAAGACTTGATTTACCTACCCCACTCTGCCCTGTAACGACTGTTACACGGTTTTTAAGGATTGGTTTAATCTCTTCGATGCCTTCATTTTCTTTACTTGATACAAAGTAAAGATCATAGGCATTGTACTTCTTTTTTATTACAGGAATAAGTTCTCTATTAAGATCTATCTTTGTGATAATGATGATTGGTTTAATCTTCTCATATTCAACCATCGCGAGAAATTGATCTAGAAGCATCTGATCAAAATCTGGCTGGGCAATAGAGAATACAAGAAGTGCCTGATCTACATTACAGATAGGAGGTCTTTCCAATTGGTTATGTCTTTTTTCTAGTGTAAGAATATAACCAGAACCATCTTTTTCTTCCTGGAAGCTACAGAAGTCTCCTACGAGAGGCTTCTGACCTCTGTTTCTAAATTTACCACGTGCCCTGCAGCTAACAACCTTCTTACCTGTATCGACATAGTAGAATCCTGCAAGGACTTTTATAATCTGACCTTTAGGCATATAATCTCCTATTCTTATTCAGTTGTAGTTGTATCGTCATCATCATTTTCTGGTAAGTCAGGTTGTGTTGGTGTTGTAGGGGTTGTAGGGGTTGCAGGGGTTGGTTTCTTATCATAATAATATAAGATAATCTCAGTCCCTTTACTATTTACCTGAGTATATGGTGCAACTGACTGTTTTACAACTGTATTAATAGACATTGAGTTAATTGTTGCAGTATCAGTAGGTGATGGTAATACAGATAGTTTCACATTAGTAAATCCCTGACTTTCTAATGTAGATTTCGCTGCATTGATATTCTGACCATATAATGATGGTACAGTAATGCTGACACCTTTAGATACTGTTAAAGTAATGATTTTGCCTTTTTCATTAGGATCCTGTTTTTCACCTTCAGAAATAGACTGTCCAATAACGACACCTTCTTTATAATCATCATCAGACTTTTCATACTTTCTAACCTTATAGCCAAGCTTTGTTAATTCATTATAAGCTGAATTGTAAGAGATACCTGTATAGTCCTTCATGACAATATATTTACCCTTAGAGATAGTAAATGTTACTGTATCTCCTTCATTGATGGTATGTCCTGCTTCTGGATCTGTCGCAATAACAAGTCCTTTTTCATACTTATCACTCAGTTCATAATCAACTTCATCAGACACCTTATAACCTTTATCAATTAATAAGGCTTTGGCTTCTTTTTCAGTCTTACCAACTAGATCCATCATTGTCCCATCTTGATTACCACTAAATAAGAAGAAGCCTGCTACAATCGCAAGACATACGATAACTGCCCCAATGGCCACACCTATCGCAATTCTTTTTTTCTTATCCATTGGTTCTTTTATCTTTTCTTCTTCTGGTTCAATTTCTTCTATTTCTGTTTTTGTTTCTTCAAGATCTAAAGGTGCTGTTTTAGTAAAAAACTGAGAATCAGTCGCAATGATTGTTGGATCATTATTCACTTGATCAAAGCTTAATTTAGGTTCATCTAAACGTTCTAAGCAAGTTTCTAAATCATCTAACATATCGTCAGCACACTGATAACGATTGTTTGTATTCTTTGCAGTCGCTTTAATAATAATATTTTCTACAGACTGAGGAATCGCTGGATTATATTCACGTACTGATGGTATTTCATCACGCATATGTTTCAAAGCGATATTCACTGGAGATTCTCCATTAAAAGGAACATCTCCTCTTAATAATTCATAAAATACAACACCTAATGCATAAATATCACTTTGTGGTGTCGCCTTTTCACCTCTTGCGATTTCTGGTGCAAGATAGTGAAGTGACCCCATGATTGTATCTGTCTGAGTCACCTGTGATAAAGACTGGATAGAGGCAATCCCAAAATCCGCAATTTTCACAATTCCAGAATCAGTGACAAGAATATTCTGAGGCTTTAAGTCACGATGAACAATACCCATAGAATGGGCAAGTGCAGTGGCTGATACAACCTGCTTCATAATGTCTACTGCTTCTACATAATGAAGTGCACCACGCTTATTAATTAATTCTTTTAAAGTCTGACCACGTACATATTCCATGACAATATAGTAAAGATCATCTTCTTCACCTACATCATAGATTTCTACAATATTACGATGACATAATGCAGCTGCCGCACGTGCTTCACGATGGAAACGCGTAATGTAAATAGGATCTCCTGTCAAGGAAGAACGAAGTATTTTTACAGCCACTTCTCTTTTTAATATATCATCATATGCAAGATAGACATCTGCCATACCGCCTTGGCCAATTAATTCTTTTAATTCATAGCGGTCAGCAAGAATACGTCCTTTTTCACTCATCTTATGATTCTCCCTTCTCAATTAATAAAACACCAATATTATCTAATCCACCAAATTCATTGGCTGATTGAATGAGTCTTTCTGTTTTATGATTGACTGATTCATCTTCTTTTAAGATATCTTCAATCTGTTGAGATGAGAGTGAATTATATAATCCATCTGAACAGAGCAATATTGCACGATAATCTTCTTCAATCTTATAAAAAGAAACACGTAAAGCTTCTTTAATACCAATCGCCTGCACTAATACATTTCTTTTGGGATGATGAGAAGCTTCTTCTTGATTAATTATACCTCTTTTAAGTAATTCATTCACAAAAGTATCATCTGTCGTGATTTGTTTTAAAGTATCACTATATAAATAAGCTCTACTATCTCCTACATGAGAAATATAGGTATTCTTTCCATCCATATAACAGATGACAATTGTCGTACCCATACCTGCATATTCACTATGCATATCACTTTCTTTATTTAATAAATCATTTGCGGTTAATAATAAAGAAGAAATCCAGGCATGAATAGATTCATCATTAATAAAAGGTGAATGATCAAAAAAATGATCAATAATATAATTACTTACAAGAGTACTTGCAACATCACCTGCAAGATGACCCCCCATTCCATCACATAATACACCAACGATTTCATGGTCTTTGATTTTATAAACTGCTCTATCTTGATTGACTGATCTTTTTATTCCGATATCAGTCATCGCGGAGATAACCATATTATGCCCCTTTCTCTCTTTTTGCACGTAACTGTCCACATGCACCATCAATATCACGGCCATGTTCTTTTCTTAATGTACAATTAATATGTAAACGAATAAGTTCATCCTTGAATGCAGTAATTGTATGACCTAAAGACTGCTTATAGCCATGTTCATCAACAGGGTTATAAGGAATTAAGTTCACATAAACATTTAATCCACGAAGATAATGGGCTAACTGACGCGCATACTTGATATCATCATTGACATCCTTCAATAAAATATATTCAAGAGTAACACGGCGGTTTGTACGTTCAATATATGTCTTGATGGCATCTCTTAAGTCATCCATATTGTAACGTTTGTTGATTGGCATGAGTTCATTACGAATTTCATCATTAGGTGCATGTAAGCTAATAGCTAAGTTAACCTGGATTGGTTCATGAGAGAAACGTTCAATTCCAGGAATTAAACCACATGTAGAAATAGTAAGGTGTCTTGCACCAATCGCTAGACCATGAGGTTCATTCACTGTATAGATAAAGTTCATCACTTCATCATAGTTATCAAATGGTTCACCTGTACCCATCACAACTACATGAGTCACTCTTTCCTTTAAATCATTCATAACAGTCAAGACCTGTTTCACAATTTCACCACTTGTTAAGTTACGCTGTTTCTTTAATAATCCAGATGCACAAAATGAACAGCCCATATTACAGCCTAACTGGCTTGTAACACATAATGAACGACCATAAGTCTGAATCATTAATACTGTTTCAATGAGTCCTCCATCTTCTAATTCTAGAAGATATTTAGTTGTTCCATCACGAGCAACCTGTTTTTCTTTAATAGTTAAAAGTGCATCACTGAAATGATTGGAAAGTGTTTCTTGAAGTTCTTTAGAAAGATTTGTCATCTGATGAAAATCATAGACATTCTTTACATAAATCCATTCATAAATCTGCTTGGCACGGAATGGTTTTTGTCCAAGTGCTTTTAGTTCTTCTTTTAATTGTTCGAGTGTTAAGTCATAAATTGATTTCATCATACATCCTTTTCTAACAGACACATATAAAAGCCATCACTATGATATTCATATGGAAGTATAGTACGTTCTTCTACCACATGCATATCGGGATGCTTCTTTATGAATTTTTCAATCTGTTTTTCGTTTTCTTTTTTATTTATAGTGCACGTACTATACACTATATTACCACCTTTTATACATAAAGAATATGCATTTTCTAGTAATTTTGCTTGAATAGGAATGATTTCATCCATTGCACTAGAGTCATGATACTTAATTTCAGGCTTTCTAGAGAGTACTCCAAGACCAGAACAAGGTCCATCTAGAAGTATTTTTGTATACTGTTTATTAAATATTGAGAGGTCTGTACTGTCTCCAGTATGCACATGAATATTAGTCAATCCAAGTCTTTGGGCATTGTCTTTAATGAGTTTTGCTTTATGAGGATAAAGGTCATAGACATCCAGGGTGCCTTTATTATTCATCAAAGTGCCAAGGTGAGTTGTTTTAGATCCAGGGGCACCACACATATCTAAGACAAGATCATCTTCATTTGGATTAAGTAAACGAGCAACCATCTGTGATGATTCATCCTGAATCGTCACTAACCCTTCTTTAAAAGCTTCAGTATGAGCGATATTACCTTCTTTTAATAAGACACTATCTGGTGATAAATAACCCGGAGTGAATTCTGGATATTTCTTTAAGAATTCCTCACGTGATATCTTATAAGTATTCACACGACCACTTTTTAAAGGTACTTCATTATCTGCATGAAGAATCTTTTCCGTTGTTTTAATGCCATATTGGGCCTTCAACATTTTAACCATCCATAAAGGATGACTTGTAGAAATAGATAGACGTTCATCATGATCTAAATCATCTAAAGATCTTGTTTGATTAAAACAGCTATGGAGAATCGCATTAATCATGCCACCTGCTCTTTTATTTCTTCTTTCCTTGATAATATCTACTGCTTCATTGACAATTGCATAATCTGGTGTATCTAGATAAAAATGCTGATAGAGACTCATTAATAGAAGCATTCTTTCTACTACTTTTAAACGTGTATGGATATGTGGTTCTAATTGATATTCTAAATACAAACGATTCTGAATAGTTCCATAGACCAATGTTGTAATAAGTCCTCTTTCTGATGGTGAGAAGTCTTTTGTAAGAGTATGGTTTAAAGTAATATTTAAATAACTTTCATTCTTTTCATAATCAATAAGTATATCTAATGCTGTATCTCTTTCTTTCATATTAATATGTGGAATACGGGTTAAAGTCGCATGCCACAATAACACCTCCTTTTCTTGTACGGTTATAATAGTCATCAATGATACTTAATTGTTCATAGATAGGCTTCGATTCTATATATTTAATAAGAATTCTTTCACGATAGATATCCTGCATCTTAAAGGTAGACTGTGGTCCAATGATACGAACTTTTTCTAGATGATCTTTTAAGTATTGACTGATATCTAAGGCAATAGAATGAACATTCTTAGGTGAGCGTGATTGTACTATAACAGAGACTAAATGACAATATGGTGGATATTTGGCTTTCTTTCTAAATGCTATCTCTTCTTTAAAGAAAGCATCATAATCCTGCTTGACTGCTGCTTTAATTGCATAATGTTCTGGATTGAATGTCTGGATCATAACTGTTCCCTGTTTTTCTCCTCGACCGCTTCTTCCTGCCACCTGACAAAGTAGCTGGAATGTACGTTCAGAGGCTCTAAAGTCAGGTACCATTAAAGATAAATCAGCCATGAGTACACCTACAAATGTGACATTAGAGAAATCAAGTCCTTTCGCAATCATCTGTGTACCTAGCATAATATCTGCTTTATGTTCTTCAAAATCTTTTAAGAGTTTTAAATGGGTATTCTTATTACGTGTTGTATCAAAGTCAAAGCGAATGATATGTGCTTCAGGATACTGTTTTTTTAATTCTTCTTCTATTTTCTGTGTTCCATAACCAATCTTTTTAAGATGCGTACTTCCACAGTTTGGACAAGTACGAGGTGTAGGAATAAAATATTCACACAAATGACATTTGAGTCTATTTTCAGCTTTATGATAAGTAAGTGTGACATCACAATGAGGACAGCGTATTGGTTCATTACATGATTCACATTTAATAAAAGATGCATAACCTCTCTTATTTAAGAGAATCATTGCCTGTTCTTTTTTATCCAGCGTTTCTTGTAATCTCTGTTTCATTCTTCTAGACATAAGTGAATAGTTACCTGAACGGGATTCATTGCCCATATCTACAACCTCACAATAAGGGAGAGGTTTACCATTAATTCTTTGTTTCATCTCAAATAGGCTATATATTCCCTTTTTAGCACGGGCATATGTTTCTACTGAAGGTGTCGCACTACCTAAGACAATCTTTGCATGATTTTTCTCTGCACGCATCTTCGCAATAGATAGAGTATGATAGCGTGGTGTATTATCCTGCTTATAGCTCATATCATGTTCTTCATCCATAATAATAAGACCAAGATTTTCTACAGGCGCAAAAATTGCAGAACGAGCCCCCACTACAATACGGGCTTCACCTTTTTTAATACGACGATATTCATCATACTTTTCACCTTGAGATAAACGTGAATGGATAATTGCAACTTCATCATGAAAACGTTCTTTAAAGACACGTTCCATCATTGGTGTAAGAGATATTTCAGGTACAAGCATCAATACTGTCTTATTTTCTTCTAACATTTTTTTAGTTAAGGCAATATAGACTTCTGTTTTACCTGAACCAGTCACACCATGAATGAGTGAAATCATTTGAGATGTTTCTAATACCCCTTCCACTACACTTGTTTGAAGTGGGGTTAAAGTAATCTTATTATTAATCTTTAAGTTATTACCTGCATAAGGATCACGTTGTACTTCTTTATTATATACTTCAACAAGACCCTGCTTTTCTAGAGAAGTAATGACACTTCTAGAATAAGGGATATCCTTAAGAAACATTTCTCCCTTTTCTACTAATAGACGGAATGCTTCTTGCTGTTTAGTTGTTTTAGGTGTTCCAGTATTAATGACTCTTACACATGTAATTGTTTTAATACCAACCATCTTATGAGTAGATGGCTTTAAAGTGCCAGGAAGCATAGCTTGGAAACAGGCAATAAGTGGGCATATTGTCATCTTTGACATACGATGAGCCAGTGTAATGAGTTCATTATTTAATAGAGGAGCTTCATCGATGACTGAATAAATATAAGAATACTTAAAGCCATCTCTTTCTTCTAATTCTTTTTGGGTTAAATCAACTTCTTCTACAGATAATACATAACCAACAACCTGTCGATGATTAAAAGGCACTTGAACACGTATTCCTGTCAAAATAGGTTTCTTAGATAAATAAGAAAAGCCACGGTCTAATGCCTGAACAGGATGTTCTATAAGTACTTCTACTTTAAACATAAAATCACCTCCTAAAAAAGAAAAAGCAGCCAGATGGCTACTTCATGTTCTCTTCGATAATCTTGACAATATCATCTTTCGCATGCATAACATCATCGTTCACCACTACATGCTTATACTGATCTTTTGTCGCAATTTCTCTTCTTGCTTTATCAAGACGTTCTTTAATAACATCTTCAGCTTCTGTTCTACGTCCACGAATACGTTTTTCTAATTCTTCCATTGAAGGTGGTACTAAGAAGATTGTAAGAGCATCTGGTACTTTCTTCATAACCTGAAGTGCACCCTGTACTTCAATCTCTAATACAACATTCTTACCTTCATCTAATAGCTGATCTACATAGGCTTTAGGTGTTCCATAATAATTACCTACAAACTGTGCGTATTCTAGTAATTCACCCTGCTCAATCTTTTTCTTGAATGTATCAACGTCTACAAAGAAATAATCGATCCCTTCTTTTTCGCCAGGTCTCTTATAACGTGTAGTCATTGAAATAGAATATGCAAGGTTTAATGATTCTTCTTTAAATAGTTGTTCTCTGACTGTTCCTTTGCCTACGCCGCTAGGTCCACTCAGGATAATTAGAAGGCCTCTTTTCACTTATCTACATCCCCTTTTTAAGTAATCCTACATGAATAAAACAGTGATGTCAAACACTTTTAAATGTGTTATACTAAGTCGGGTGATGAATATGGCATTTGATGGAATTGTATTGTCACGTGTTACAGAATTATTAAATGAAACAATTGTGACAGGACGTATTTCAAAATTATATCAGATATCGAAATACGAATTATTAATGACTGTTCGTGCACAGAATGAGAATAAGAAACTTCTTGTTTCTATTCATCCAATGTACGCACGTGTTCAGTTAACACAATTAAATTATCCTACACCTGATTTTCCTAACGCTCTCACAATGTTTTTAAGAAAACATATTGAAGGTTCGTTTATTGAGCGTATTGAACAGGTAGGGCTTGACCGTATATTAAAGATTACTTTAAGAGGTAGAAATGAATTCAAGGATCTTGTAGAGTACCATCTCTATATAGAAATCATGGGTAAGCATTCTAACTTTATTCTTACTAATAAAGAAGATAAGATACTAGAATGTTTAAAGAGAGTATCGCCAAGTGATAGTATACGTATTATGCAGCCGGGGATTACTTATAGCTACCCTCCTCTACTTGAGAAGAAGAATCCTTTTGAAAATAGACCTGAAACAACAAATCTTGTGAAAGAGTTTGAAGGATTCTCTAAGGATTTAGCTGAGGAAATAGCTTCAAGAATGGAACAGGGTGAAGATTTCAAAACTATTATGAATGAAATCAAAGAGAGTAAAGAACTCTATATTACTAGAGATGATAAAGAAAAGTATCATGTGATTCCTTTACATTGTTTTGGAAAGAAGATAGATCAGTATTCTCTTTTTGATGGATTAGATGCTTATTATCAATTTATTGATCAGAAGGATCGTATTAAACAGCAGACTTCTGATATTCTTCATTTTATTCAGAAAGAATATACAAAGAATGTCAATAAGCTAGATAAACTAGAAAAGACTTTATTTGATTCTCATAATAGTGATGAATATCGTATTAAGGGTGATTTATTGTATGCTTCTTTACATCTTATTCAAAAAGGGATGAAAGAAGTGACTGTAGATAACTATTATGATGGCACAAAGATGACAATTGAATTAGATGAGCGTTTTGATGGCAAAACAAACGCGAATCATTATTATAATAAGTATCAGAAGGCAAAGAATTCTTTAAAGGTTCTAGAGGAACAGATTGAAAAGACAAAAGAAGAAATCAATTACTTTGATACTTTAAATACCTTGATGGATAATGCGGATTATTACGATGCTATGGAAATCAAGGAAGAACTTGAAAACATGGGTTATATTCGTAAGAAGAATGTAAAGAAGTTAAAGAAGAAAACACATCCTCATTATGATGTTTATCGTACACGTGATGGTATTATTATTTATGTAGGTAAGAATAACTTACAGAATGATTATCTAACATTTAAAATGGCATCACGTAATGATATGTGGTTCCATGTGAAGGATATGCCTGGTTCCCATATTATTGTGCATGCAGAAAACTTGGATGAGTATACAATGAGACTCGCCGCAAATATTGCAGCATATTTTTCTAAGGGTAAATATAGTTCAAGTGTTCCAGTGAATTATTGTTTAGTAAAAAACTTAAAGAAGCCTCATACAAATAAGCCAGGTTTAGTTCTTTTAGGACATTATAAGACTATTTATATTGATCCTGATGATTCTTTCTATGATGAGTTAGAGAAAGTGGAGGATGCAAGATGAAATTAATACCTTGGAAGTTTAATAATGATATAGTAGAAGGCTATACTGTACCAGCTCATATTGATGGAAAGCTATTTAATATGAGTTATAATGGAATAGATGACAAGCAGGTACTAGAAAACCGTAAAGAACTAGCCAAAATGCTTGGTACAGATCTTGATCATATGGTCGCACCTTTACAGCGTCATACAACACATTATTTAAGTGTGAATAAAAAAGATGGTGGTAAGGGGATTTATAGTCAGAAGGATGCTTATTTAGGTTTTGATGCATTATATACTAGAGATACAGACTTGACTCTATTTACTTTCCATGCAGACTGCTGTCCTGTTCTCTTATATTGTGAGAACCAGCATTTAATTGCTGCCATTCACTCAGGATGGAAAGGAACAGTGACTGAGATTGTAGGTAAGGTGACACGTCACTTAATTGAAGATGAAGGCTGTGACCCTAGTACTATATATGCTTATGTAGGACCTTCTATTGAAGCACGAAACTTTGAAGCCATGGATGATATTATTGATTGTGTAAAGAAGATGAGCTTTGATACATCATCTTTCTATACTAAAAAAGATGAGACACATTATCTTCTTAATTCAAAAGGACTCATCAAGCAACAATTATTAAATTGTGATGTATTAGAGGAGCATATTGAAGTCAGTCCTTATTGTACAATGGAGAATGATGACTTATTCTTCAGTTATCGTAAGACACATACTAAAAATCGTAATATTTCTATTATCAGACTAAAAAAATAGCTGGATTATTCCAGCTATTTTTCTATTTCACCAATAAGCAGTGCCATTGTATGAGGAATTTCTTCAATAAGTTTTTCAGGTATAACTGTATATGCCTGCTTTGCAACTTCATCTCCAGCACGTCCATGAATATAAACACCTAGTATTGCTGCTTCCAGTGGTTCATAACCCTGTCCTAATAATGAAGTAATAATACCTGCAAGTGTATCACCCATACCACCTACTGCCATCGCCTTATTACCAGATGCAATACGATAAGATGATTTGCCATCAGTCACAATAGTATGAGGTCCTTTTAAGACAAGTATGCAATGATATTGTGATGCAAAACTTTGTGCGGCAAGCATTAAGTCAGGATAGTCTTCTACATGACATAAACGTTTGAATTCACCAATATGTGGCGTAAGGATCACTGAACGGTCTTGTTTTTCTAGTAAGTGCATATTTCTAGATAGAATTGTAAGTGCATCTGCATCAATTACAAGCGGACAGATAGAAGCAGTCATAATATCTATTACAGCTCTAAAAGCTCTTTCCTCTAGACCTAATCCACATCCTACTAATAATGCATCATAGCCATCAAAATCATCATAACGGAAGATCTGTGGTCTTAATACAGGAATCGCTTCAGGTATATAAAGAGGTAAAAGAGATGTGACTTTTTCTGAAGTAATAGTCTTTACTATACCTGCACCTGTATAATAGGCTGCTTTAGTGGCAAGTAATGGTGCACCTGTATATTGATTACTCCCTACAATTAAGCCATCTACACCATAAATATTCTTATAACCATTATAAACTCGTTTTCTTAAATGTTCCTTTGCGTAGTCCTCTCCTACATATTCAAATAACCCTGCTTCTTTAAAACAATCCTTAACAGCTAATGTTTCTAGAATGACTTTACCTGTATATTCTAATGAACGAGGATCTAAGAATCCTTGTTTTAAAGCAGTTAAGGTGACTGTAAAGTCAGCCTTTAAAGCACCATCGTAGGCTTTACCTGTATTACAATCAAGTCCTGTAGGAATATCAATTGCCCCAATAGTTCCATTATAATGATTCATAATTGATTCTATAATGATTTTATACATCCCTCTAGGTGCACTATTTAAGCCAAATCCAAATAACCCATCTACAATACAATCATAATCATTCCAATTAATTGTATTAATATTATCTTCATCTACATAGATCAAATGATTCTCTTCACATTGATCACGATAATAACGATTGGCCTGTGATACCTTTCCTATATCTCCACTATAATAATAAATGACATGCTTTCTTAGTTTTTCTAGTTTTAATCCTAAAGAATAACCATCTGCACCATTATTACCTGGTCCAATAAGAATCGCAAATCTATTATATTTTGTGAAATGATTGAGTAATGCATCACTTGCAAGATTAACAAGTTCTTCTATTTGATATCCATGTTCCAATAAATAAGCATCGTATTGTTTTAATAAATCCTGTGTTCCTATATACATATATAACACTCCCTTCTTAACTATTCTACCATAAAAAAAGGAAATCGAAATCGATTTCCTTAAAGATTATACTCTTCCTCCACCTGCATAATGCGCAGCATAATAAGATTCACCTAGAGAAGATGTGATAACACCCTTCTTTTCATTGGCAGCATGTACGAATCTGCCTCCACCTAGATAAATACCTACGTGAGAGATACCTTTCTTATATGTGTTCTTAAAGAATACAAGATCACCAGGTTTTAATGCGTTTCTATCTACTCTTTGAGTACTATTGAACTGTACAGCAGCTGTACCACTTAAAGAACGTCCATTTTGTCTATATACCCATCTAGTAAAGCTTGAACAGTCAAAGATATTAGGTCCTACAGCACCCATTCTATAACGACATCCAATCTTACCTAAAGCAGTCTGAATAAGAGCTGCATTTCTAGATTTAACTTCTACTGGTATATTCACTACAGTTGTATTACCAGTCTTATCTGTTGCAGTATAAGTAGCTGTATAGTTACCTTCATTGTTTACATCAACATTCCCACTAATACCTACAGTCTTAGTAACATCACCATCTAAATTATCAATAGCAGATCCAAGTAAAGAATTCCAGTTTACTGAAGTGCCTTCAGTAATAGATACTTTATTTGTATTCAATTTAATTTCAGGACCTCTGATATCCTTAATATTAAATGTACATTCCTGTTTAGTTTCATTGCCACTGTTATCAGTCGCAATGATTATTGCTTTCTGTTCACTGTTTAATTTCTTTGTATCAATATCACCTTTAACAGTTAATACTGGTGAAGGATCAAAGTTATCAGATACATCAAAATAATCTGCAGGATTAAATGTATCACCATAGTTTACATCAAAAGACTGTGTTTTTTGAGTTAATGTTGGTGCAACAGAATCCTTAATATTAAATGATAATGTTTTTTCAGCCACATTGCCGGCGTTATCTTCTACATGAGCCACAACCTTCTGTTCCCCGATTACAGTTGTGTCAATACTACCTTCGAAAGTGATGAATTCACTGACATCACCATCAACATTATCTGTTGCTTTCACGTAATCTAATAAGTTATTAGAACCATTGGCTTCTACATCAGCAATATATCCACCTTCAGTACGTGAAGCAATAACAGGAGCTTCATTATCAATAACCTGTACTTCAACTTCTTTATCAGTTGTATTCTGGAATGTATCAGTAACAGTCACTGTAACACGATAAGTACCTAACTGTTTTGCTTCATATGTTCCTGACTTAATAGAAACATCCATGATATCTAAATTATCACGATTATCTGTGATTTCAAAGTCTGAAGCATTTAAGTATGTTCCATAAGGAACAACAATTTTATTTGAATGAATAACAGGTGCCTGACGGTCAGCCGCTGCATAACCTACTAGCGCAAATGCAGAGATTGCGAATGCAGGTAATAATATTGTTTTCTGAGTTTTAATTCTATCTACAATTGCATGAAGAGTTACGGGCGCATTTTGAGTCATAGTTATTCTCCTTTTCTTTTCGACAATTGCGATTATAACACTATGCCATATATGTGTCCACCATTTTCTTAAGATATTTTTAAGATTTTATATTTTATATAGTATATATCAGTGTTTTTACGTTTAAGATTTTATTAATAATTAATAAAAAATAATGACTTTTTGGTCTTTAGCATATATTTTCTTGGTGATTTTTTAGAATCCTAATTTATCAAACATATATATTCTGATTATTTCAATAAGTGTACACAGAGTAAATAACAACATTGTTACCTATATTAAAAAAGTCCTCCCTAAGGAGAACTTATTAGCCAAGATATGCTTCTCTAACACGTGGGTTATTTGCAACATCATTCGCTTCACCTGATACAGTAATATTACCTGTTTCAAGTACATAAGCATGATCTGCGATAGAAAGTGCTTTATTCGCATTCTGTTCTACAAGAAGGATAGTAACGCCTTCTTTTTCATTAACTTCTTTAATGATATCAAAGATTTCATTGACAAGAATTGGAGAAAGACCCATTGATGGTTCGTCTAATAGTAATAGTTTTGGTTTAGACATCAAAGCACGGCCCATTGCAAGCATCTGCTGCTCACCACCAGATAATGTACCAGCTAACTGTTTCTTTCTTTCTCTTAAACGTGGGAATAATGTATAAATATGTTCAAGGTCATTCTTAATACCATCTGCATCATTACGAAGATAAGCACCCATTTCTAGGTTATCAGCAACACTTAACTGGGCAAAGATACGACGTCCTTCAGGAACCTGTGCTAGACCTTTAGAGACAATCTTATGAGCAGGAGTCTTCATGATGTTTTCACCATTAAAGATAATATCACCACTCTTACCATTTAATAAGCCAGAGATGGCATGCATTGTACTTGTTTTACCTGCACCATTGGCACCAATAAGTGCAACGATTTCACCTTCTTCTACATTAAATGAAATCTTCTTAATCGCATTAATGACACCATAATGTACTTCAAGATCCTTAACTTCTAATAACATCTTTAGCCCTCCTCTTCATTGCCTAAGTAGGCAGCTACAACATCAGGGTTGTTTCTAATTTCTTCAGGTGTACCAAAAGCAAGTACTGTACCAAAGTTTAATACTGCAATCTTTTCACAGATACCCATAACCAACTTCATATCATGTTCAATAAGAAGAATTGCGACTGAGAACTTTTCTCTTACAATCTTAATAGTTTCCATTAATTCAGCTGTTTCTGTAGGGTTCATACCTGCAGCAGGTTCATCTAATAATAATAGCTTAGGTGCAGTCGCAAGTGCTCTCGCAATTTCAAGCTTTCTCTGTTTACCATAAGGAAGGTTCTTTGCCTTTGATTGTGCAAATTCTTCTAGATGGAAAACACGCAATAATGATAAAGCCTCTTCCTGCATAGCAACTTCAGACTTCTTATATTTAGGTGTATGGAATAATGCATCAAAGACAGTGTAAGGATGGGAATAATGTAGTCCTACTTTTACATTATCAATAACACTCATTTCCTTGAATAAACGAATATTTTGGAATGTTCTAGCGATACCAGCTTTAGTAAGCTTAATTGTATTCGCTTTTTTAATAGGATGTCCTTCAAAAAGGATACGACCACTTGTTGGCTGATAAACACCTGTTAATAGGTTGAAGACAGTTGTTTTACCTGCACCATTTGGACCAATTAAACCAAATAACTGGTTCTTATCGATTTCAAAGTCAAATTCATCTACGGCCTTTAATCCACCAAACTGAATACCAAGACCTTCTGCTTTTAATAATGGTGTACTCATTCTGGCTTCACCTCATCTTTCTTTTTAAAGAATGGAAGACGTTCCATGATCTGTTCGCCTTTACCAGTTCCTTTTAAAATCATAGCGGCAATTAATACAATTGCATATAACAACATTCTATACTGTGAGAATGAGATCAATAATTCTGGAATTATAGTAAGCACTATAGCTGCAATAATAGAGCCTTTTAAGTTACCCATACCACCAAGTACTACCATAACTAGAATTTCAACTGATTTGTTGAAGTCAAATCCTTTAGGAAGGATAACTGTATAATAATGTGCATATAAGCCTCCTGCAAGTCCTGCAAAAATAGCACTGACTGCAAAGGCAAATACTTTATAATAACCAACATCAATACCGGATAATTCTGATGCTGTTTCATCTTCACGAATTGAGATGATGGCACGTCCATGTCTAGATTTCACAATTGAATATACGACAAAGATTGTGATAATCATTGCGATAAAGACATAAACAAGATTTGTATTCATAGGAATACCAATTAAACCTTTTGCACCATTAGTGATTTCAAGGTTATTCATAATAACACGGATGATTTCATTGAAAGCAAGAGTGATAATACAAAGATAGTCACCTTTTAATCTTAATACTGGAATACCGATAATTAAACCAATAATACCAGCTGCAATCGCACCAATAAGTAATGATACAATAAATGGAAGATTTAAATAAATACTAATTAAAGCTGATGTATAAGCACCTACTGACATGAAACCAGCATGTCCTAAAGTAAGCTGACCTAAATAACCAGCTGCTAAGTTAAGTGATACAGCGAGGATAATATTAATACCACAAAGAATTAATACACCCTGCCAATAAGAGTTAATAACAGATGTAGCTGTTCCTATCATCAATACCGCAAAGATCACAATTGAAACAATAAATGATCTGAATAGTTCGTTTTTTAATAGTTTTTCCATAGACTACACCTTCTCTCTTACATTCTTACCAAATAAGCCTGCCGGCTTAACTAATAAGACAAGAATAAGAATACCAAATACAACCGCATCAGAGAAATCTGATGAGATATATGCAATAGTAAGTGATTCTGCAACACCAAGCATTAAACCACCTACCATAGCTCCTGGTACACTACCAATACCGCCAAGTACAGCTGCGATAAATGCTTTAATACCTAACATTAAACCGATATATGGAGTAATTAATGAATAAGCACATCCATAAATAACACCTGCAATAGCACCAAGTCCTGAACCAATCGCAAATGTAAGAGATACTGTTGTATTTACATTAATACCCATTAACTGGGCTGCACCCTGGTCTTCTGATACAGCACGCATTGCTTTTCCTAGTTTTGTCTTATTAATAAAGAATAACAGAACAGCAGTACATACAGCTGTTACCACAAGAGTAATAACAGTAATATATTTAATAGAAATACCACCGAGATTAATTGTACCCTTTGGCATAATCTGTGGGAATGTACGAGCCGCACTACCAAAAATTAATAAGAATACATTTTCTAATAAGTAGCTGACACCAATGGCAGTGATCAATACTTCAAGTGAACCTTTACCTCTTAAAGGTTTATAAGCTACTTTTTCTGTTAAAACACCTAAAGCTGCAGTGGCAACTATAGAAAACAAGATTGCTGGAATAGGTCCTACAAAACCCATCGCGATTAATGCGAAATAAGCCCCTGCCATGATGATATCACCATGGGCAAAGTTGATCATTTTCGCAATACCATAAACCATTGTATAACCAATTGCAACTAAAGCATACATACTCCCAGTCGAGAGTCCGTTGATGATTTGGTTGATAAAGTTAATCATAATTACTTCTCCCCTCTAAAAATAAAAAAATAAGGAGAGATGAACTCTCCTTTATTCATCGTTATTTTGCAGTTACATACTGACCGTTCTTGATAGTAACGATATTTAATTCCTTAACAGGGTTGTGGTTCTTATCATAAGTGAATCCACCACAAACTGCTTCATCATCAGATACTTTGACCTTTTCTAATGCAGCATTTACCTTTTCAGGATCAGTTGATTTAGCTTTGTTGATAGCTTTCATCATAACAGTAACTGTATCATAAGCCATACCAGCAAACATACTTGGAGTTGTTCCATATTCTTTTTCATAAGCTTTTACGAATTCATGTGCAGGACCGCTAGTTGCATCTTTGTTGTAACCACTTGTGAAGAAGCAGTTTTCAAAGTCTGCAGTGTTAACACCCTTAACACCAAGAACACCATCCCAGCCATCAGCACCAAATATTGGAGCCTTAACGCCAGAGTCTCTTAACTGTTTAGTGATAGATACAACTGATTCATAGTAATCTGGTAAGAAAACAGCATCAGGATTAGCCTGTTTGATCTTAGAAATGAATGTTGAGAAATCTTTAGTATTTGCATTATATGCTTCATAGAATGAAACATTAACACCCTGCTTCTTAGCTTCAGCTTTATAAGCAGCTGCAACACCTGTAGAATAATCAGATTCCTTGTTGTAAAGAACTGCTACGTTCTTGAAATCATATTTAGCTTTAGACTGTTTAGCTAAGTAAGTACCAGCATAAGAGTCATTTGTACAGATTCTGAATACGTTCTTATAAGCTGTTTTACCATTCATAGTGAATTTATCACCTGAAGCAGATGGTGAAAGAATTGGTGTATTGTTCTTGCTTGAAGCACTTGCTACTGAAAGTGCAGAACCAGTTGTTACTGGTGAAAGAACTGCAGTGACCTTATCATCATTATAAAGCTTGTTATAGTCATTTACGGCTGTAGTTGGATCAGCCTTATCATCATAGTAAACGCCTGTAATCTTAGTGCCATGTTTCTTGTTATAATCATTAATAGCCATCTTCATAGCATTCTTTACGGCTGTACCATACTGAGAAGCTTCACCACTTAGTGGGCCGATAAAACCAAATTTAGGTGCTTTGATATCTGTTGTAGATGAATTCCCATTACTACAACCTACTAACATTGCTGCGACTGCACCAGCTGTCACGATTGTTTTTAATTTCATACATTATCCCTCCCGATTTGTATATGCTCCCTATTATACAATCTCATTTGGGTTTGTCAATATAATTTCAGCACTATTTTTATAACAATACAAATAATTTTGATTTTATTTACCTTTTTCCTAATTTATTATATTGTTTTTGAAACTTCTTTAAATACTGAATAAGCGCTTGCTAAGGCAAAATGAATGTTATATCCGCCACAATCTCCAGTAATGTCTAATATTTCACCTGTCGCATAAAGATGAGGGTAGCTGATGAATTCAAAAGATTCATTAAAATTAGAAATCATCAATCCCCCAAGATCTGCCTGGGCAAATTCTTCACCTCTTAGCTCTTTGACAGTCAATTCTAAATGTTTTAGGAAAGAAACCGGGTTCTTCTGATTTTCTAGTATTGGAACTAATTTTGGATGAACTAAACCATCATAAGGGCCACTCATTGTTTGTAGTGTACGAATAATAGAATATAACTCCTGATCAGTAAACTCAGGATAGAAATCACATAGTATCCTATCTCCAGGACGGGCATAGCGGCTTAAGACCATTACTGCAATTCCACTAATACCATAATCAGTAAAAAGAAGTTCTCCTTTTTCTGTATGTCCATTTAGAGTAAATTCTCCCTTCATTCTAACACCCTTTAATTTCTTATAAGCAGGAGTCGTAATTAACTGAGTAATAGTTGGTCTCATAGGGCGATAATCAACTTTAAGTGAGTTAAATAAAGTACGTCTTTCTTTCATACCTGATAATTTACCAGCAGGAGTACCACAGGCAATAGTGACATAATCTGCTAGATAATCTTGATGCGCTGCATGAATAAAATAACCATGCTTACTCTTTTTAATTGACAATACTTCTTCATCACATATAATCTTTACGCCATATTCTTCCGCTCTATTTAAAAATAATGTCTGTACAGCTTTTGCTGACTCACTATATGGATATAAGAGATTTCCCATATATTTAGTATATAAGCCAATATCCTTAAGTGCTTCTACTATATCAAAATCATGAATGATATCATTTACCCACGGTTTGATGTCTCCATCATAATGTGCCTTGTCTAGATCCTTGTTAGAAAGATTACAACGCCCATTGCCTGTAGCTAAAAGTTTCTTTAATGGTTTGTCATTGGCTTCAAGTACAACCACATCCATATCTAGATATTTTTTCAATAAAATAGAAAGATATATACCTGATATACCTCCCCCAATAATAATCATTTTCTTTTTCATTTTTATACACCTCGATACAATAGTAATGCATTTCCAGTGTATTTTCCAATTCTTTATTGAAATAATTAGTCTTTGTGTTTATAATGTGTAAGGAAATTTACAAGGAGGAATTAGATTATGGGTAGAGCTCATGAAGTACGTAAAGCCGCAATGGCAAAGACTGCTGCTAAGAAAACTAAACTTTATTCTTACTATGGTAAAGAAATCTATTTAGCAGCGAAGGCAGGCGGCCCTGAACCGGACGGTAATCTAAGCCTTAGAAGATTAATTGAAAAAGCAAAGAAAGATCAGGTTCCTGGAGACGTTATCAAGCGTGCGATTGATAAAGTTAAGAACGGTGCTGTAGAAGATTATGAAAGTGTACAGTTTGAAGGTTTTGGTCCTTCAGGATCAACTGTTATTGTTAAATGTTTAACAGATAACATCAACCGTACTATTTCACAGGTACGTCCTGCATTCACTAAATCAAAAGCTAAGCTTGGTGCTGAAGGTTCAGTATCTTATTTATATGATGTAGAATCTGTTGTTCAGTTCAAAGGAATGGACGAAGAAACTGCAATTGATGCATTAATCG
Organism: Catenibacterium sp. co_0103; assembly: GCF_004168205.1. Classification (GTDB taxonomy): domain Bacteria; phylum Bacillota_I; class Bacilli_A; order Erysipelotrichales; family Coprobacillaceae; genus Catenibacterium; species Catenibacterium mitsuoka_A. The sequence goes on from NZ_RCYB01000030.1 coordinate 26,340, forward strand.
AAGGCGAAGTTGATCCTAAAGATATCGAAACTTTAGAAGATGGCAGCTTAAAGATTACTGGTGAACCAACTGATTATAACGCAATCAAGACAGCTATTGAAAATAAGCTTCCTGATGTTGAATTTGATGTTGACGAAATCCAGACTAAACCACAGGAAACAGTTGAACTTGAAGGTGAAGATATGGTTTTATTTGAAAGACTAATGAATCTTCTTAATGACTGTGATGATGTTGACCAGGTTTATCACAACGTTTCTAACTATGATGATGGTGAAGAAGAATAGCGAGAGCTATTCTTTTTTTCGCAAAAAAATACGGTTCTTATGAACCGTATCTGTATTATTTAGGGTCTTTAATTTTTGTGGGGGTCAGACCTTCGCTCTAAATATTTGGGGGTCTTGGAAACAGCACCTTTAAATCTGTGGGGGTCACACTGTGGCTCC
>NZ_RCYB01000031.1 GCF_004168205.1 Catenibacterium sp. co_0103
TTTTTATATTGATTTTCAGTAATATGCTTGATTTTAGATGAAAGTTTTATTATTATCATAGTGTTCTTATTGGACAGGATAAGCATCTCGGTCGCCAAACTTTCGATGCTTATCCTTTTTTTCTTTCTATAGATTTATTTGACCTTAAGAACATGATAAATGATTTATGAAATAAACAAAACAGATAGCAGAAAACTGCCCCTAAAAAGTTGACAGCATAAAAGCAAAGCCAGGAGTTCATACCCCTGACTTTTTCAAAGCTTGAGTAAACCCCAAGTCTATTTAGTTACTCTCTCTATCAAGAGGCTCTTTTTTTACAATTAAAGACAAAATATATACGTATAAAAATTCGTATAATTTCATTATACGATAAATATGTGCTATAATAGAGAAAGGAGGATTTCAATATGAAAAACGTTATTATAAATGGTAAAGTGATTTTAGAAGATTCAATTAAAGAATTAAATGTATTTTTTGAAAATGGAAAGATTACAGAAGTCAGTAACCGTGTACCTACTGATGAAACAGTAATAGATGCAAAGGGCTTATATGTTGCGCCTGGTATGATTGATGTGCATACTCATGGACGTAATGGTAGCGATACAATGTATGCAACTTTTAAAGATTTAAATAATATTTCTGTATCAGAATTAAAGACAGGTGTAACGAGCTTTTTACCTACAACTATGACTATGCCAGCTGAAGATATTAAAAAGGCTATTGCAGCAGGCTATAATAATAAGGATAAGGTAGAAGGTGCTAAAATCTTAGGTATGCACCTAGAAGGACCTTTCTTTAGTGTGAAATATAAAGGTGCTCAGCCAGAAGAATGTATGATTGCACCTACTGTAGAAAACTACTTATCTTTTGCAGGTGATCATCCTGATTTTGTAAAGAAGATTTCTTTAGCACCTGAAATTGAAGGTGCAGTAGATTTGATTAAATATTTAAGAGAACAGAACGTTGTTGTTTCTATGGGACATACTGATGCGACTTATGAAGAAGCAGTGAAAGCTATTGAAGCAGGTGCGACTTCAGGTACTCATACTTATAATGCGATGACTCCTTTAAAACATAGAGAGCCAGGTGTTGTAGGTGCTGTAATGCTTCATGATGAAGTATATGCAGAACTTATTCTTGATGGTATTCATGTATCATTCCCAGCAGCTAAGATTTTATCTAAGATGAAAGGTGCAGATAAATTAATTTTAATTACGGACTCATTAGAGGCTGCTATGCTTCCAGATGGCACTTATGAATTAGGTAATCAGAAGGTTTATGTAAAGGATGGTCAGGCACGCTTGAAGTCAGGTAACCTTGCTGGTTCTACTGCAAACCTTAATCAGTGTGTAAGAAATGCTTATAAACATCTTGATTTGCCATTATATGAAGCTATTGGTTATGCGACTAAGAATCCTGCAGATCATCTAGGTTTAAAGGATTATGGACGTATTAAAGAAGGATGCGTAGCTGATATGATTCTTATTGATGATGAAATTGATATTAAGAGAGTCATTTTAAATGGTGAAACTAAAATTGGAGGGTAGACATGATTACAATTAAAAATGATTATTTAGAAGCACAATTTGATCCTAAAGGTGCTGAAATCTCAAAGCTTATTGGAATGCAGGATGGCCTCAACTATATGTGGAAGCAGGATCCTTGTTTATGGGGACATAGTGCGCCTGTACTTTTCCCAATTGTAGGTGCATTAAAGAATGGAACATGTTGTATTGATGGTAAGGAATATCATATGAATCAGCATGGTTTCTCTAGAAATACTGAATACGAAGTATATGAACATGATGATACACATGTAGTGTTCCATTTATCTTCTAGTGATGAAATCAAGAAAATGTATCCTTATGAATTTGATTTATATGTGACTTATACATTAGTAGACAATAAATTAAAAGCTGAATTTAGAGTAGAAAATCATAATGAAGATGTAATCTATTTCCAGATTGGTGGTCATCCAGCATTTGCCTGCCCATTTATTGAAGGTGAAGATGCGAATGATTATTATATTGAATTTGAACAGAATGAAACGGTAGATCAGAAAATTATTGATGTAGAAAGAAAAGGTATGTCTCATGAAACAAAACGTTTATTTGATAATGAACGTCATTTCTTTGTACGTCAGGCTATGTTTGATAATGATGCAGTTGTAGTGCCTCATTTTAAATCTCGCTATGTTTCATTAAAGTCACTTACTAATAATAAGAGTTTGAACTTCTACATGAAGGGCTTTGATCATTTAGGACTTTGGACAAGCAAGCATGTGGGTGGTTTACTTGCCATTGAACCTTGGGTTGGACATACTGATTATGTTGACTTTGAAGGAGATTTCAAAGATAAGGAAAGTGCTGTGGCACTTAAGAAGGGTGAAACATTTAATTGCGAATTTGCTGTTGAAATTTTCCAGTAAGAAGACAAGAAATTGTCTTCTTTTTTTAACATTGTATTTACGTTTTATAGATGAGAATGTTATAATTTTCAAATAGGAGGCAGTTTGTATGAAGAAGTTGTTGGTGGTTTTGCTTTGTTTATTTATCACAGCATGTGGAACTAAGACGAAAAATTCAGATATTTCAGATAGTGTGTTGAGAAAATATAAAGAAGATTTGTCATATATCAAAAAAACTAAGAAATTCGATAATGTTTCTGATAAAATGAATATGAAATTGTATTATACGGAAATAAATGAAGGATATCGATATGAATTAGTTATTGATGAACCAAAAGAGAACATGTACAATATTAAGGCTATTTCATATAGTTCATCATGTTTAGATGATTACCAGCCGACTATTGGATATTTTGATAAGGAAACATATTCTATGGTTCCTGGAGTCGTTGATAAAAAGAAAAATATTTATAAAGGCATTTCTTTGTCAGGAAGAGTGAAGAAGAAAGAGACACTTAAAGTTTTTGTTCATTATGATAAAAAGAAATCAGATTCTGATGAAAGTTATAGTTATTGTTTTGAGGTGAAGAATGAGAATTGATAAATTATTAGCACATTGTGGATATGGCTCAAGAAAAGATGTGAAGCAGCTTTTAAAGGATGGAGTTGTTGTTTCTAATGGTAAGAAGATTAAATCATCAGGGGCTCATGTTGATCCTGAAAAAGATGAGATTTATGTAGATGGTGAAAAGATTGTTTATTTAAAGTATGTTTATTATATGTTGAATAAGCCAGATGGTTATGTGAGTGCAACAGAAGATAATCTTTATCCTACGGTTATTGATTTGATTAAAGAATATCATCCTGGATTATTCCCGGTAGGAAGACTTGATGTAGATACAGAAGGTCTTTTGCTTATCACTAATGATGGGCAGCTAGCACATCGTCTTCTTTCTCCTAGAACACATGTTCCAAAGACTTATTATGTTAAAGTGAAGGGAAGACTTGGAATAGGTGATATCAACGCATTTACTAAAGGTATTCCTTTAGAAGATTTCACATGTATGCCAGCTTTTTTGAATATTATTAAGAGCGGTGAAATTAGTGAGTGTGAAGTGACTATTTATGAAGGCAAGTTTCATCAGGTTAAAAGAATGTTTCAAGCGTGTGGTAAAGAGGTTGTTTATTTGAAGCGTATCAGCATGGGAGAACTTAAACTTGATGAGAGTCTTAAATTAGGTCATTACAGACCACTTACAGATGAGGAAATTAATAGCATACTATAACGTTTTATGATATAATAACAATGATATGGAGGTTTTATGAGATTAAGAAATAATCCTGATGCGATGCCTTTTTTACAAGAGCATGCAGATTTAGTTTTTATTAATCCACGTGACCGCTTAGGTAAGTGGCATGAGGTATTCGGAAATGACAATCCTATTGCGATTGAAATCGGAATGGGAAAAGGCGATTTCATTATCGAAAATGCGAGAAGAAATCCAAATATCAACTTTATTGGTATTGAAAAATATTCAACAGTTCTAACTATTGCGGTAAAGAAATCTTTAGAAATGGAAACTTTACCAAATCTTCGCTTTATGAAGGAAGATGCTGCAGTTTTAGGTGAAGTATTTGCGGAAGGTGAGATTGATACAGTTTATTTAAACTTCAGTGATCCTTGGCCTAAAAAGAGACATTCAAAGAGAAGATTGACTTATTCTTCATTCTTGGATGTTTATAAGAGTATTTTAAAGAATGAAGGTCATTTGATTTTTAAGACAGATAACCGCCCGTTCTTTGAATTCTCACTTGTTTCTATGAATAATTATGGAGCACGTTTCCATGATATATGTTTAGATCTTCATCATAGTGAAGGATATGAAGATAATGTGATGACTGAATATGAAAAGAAGTTCTCACCATTTGGCCCTATTTATAGAATCGATATTGATTTTGGTGATATGAATGGATAAGCTCATTCAATTGCATTCTTTAGAAGAGTTTAAAGAAGCTATCCAGAATAAATGTATTATCGTATTTTCTACAGATTGGTGTCCAGATTGTCTTTATATGAAAACCTATATAGAACATGTTGTTGAAAACAATCCAGCATATCAATTCTATTATGTGAATCGTGACGATATGCTTGATTTATGTATTGAATTAAATATCTTAGGTATTCCTTCTTTTATCGCATATGATAAGGGACAGGAACTAGGACGATTGGTATCGAAATTAAGAAAGACAGAGGAGGAAGTTCAGTCTTTCATTGATTCAATTTAAAAAAGAAAGTGTGGGTTGAATATGAAAATTACAGATTGGATTATGGGTAAAGATATGGATTTTGAAGATACTGTAAAGAAAGAGGAGCCACCACATGTGGATCCTGTGATTGAACAGCGTCGTAAAGAAAAGTTCAGTGAACCTATGATTTATAACGAAGAAAAAAAAGTTGAAGAACAAAAGGTCGAAGTAAAGGTTCCCGTAGTAAAGAAAAAAGAAGAACCTAAAAAGCCTAAAAAGCAAGAATATGTCATGAGTCAGATCATCTCTCCAATGAACGGAGTGCAGGAATCTAATAACCCTGTGCCACAAAAAAAGCCAGCAGTTAAGAAAAAAATAAAAAGACGTGAGGATGATGTGGTACCGGTATTAAGTCCTTTTTATGGTGCTCAAGGAATTGAGGAAGAAAAGCCTGTTGTGAAAAAGGCAAAGAAGGTAGAGAAAGTCGTCAAGAAGGAAAGCAGTGAAGTGATTGATTCTGTAGAAAGCCGCTTGAAGAATTTATCTACTTTAACACTTGAATCACAAGAAGACCTCAAAATTGTTGAAGAGAGAACTGGTAAGTTCAAACATGACATGGAGAATGAAGATCCTTTGATTGAAGAAATCAATGATGATATGAGCTATGATGAACTCATGAATCTTTATGAAAAGAAGTTTGAAGATTAATGGGGATTGGTGTTGATATCGTTGAGCTTTCTCGCTTAGATATTGAGAATGAAAGATTTGTCCGTCATATTTTGTCAGATGCAGAATATGAGATATTTCAATCATTCCCTACCAAAAAGCGTAAGAGAGAGTATCTAGGTGGTCGTTTTGCAGCCAAGGAAGCTTATCTGAAAGCAAATCACCTAGGTATTGGTGGTATTTCATTTCATGATATTGTCATTTTGAATCATGAAGACGGAAGTCCTTATCTCAATGATGAGGATGCAGACATTTCTATTGCACATGATGGTGGCATTGCAATCGCTTTTGTAAATAAGAAATAATTTTATTTAACCCGTATTCACCTTCTTCTTAAAACAAGTCTTTTGGAGGAGGTGATTTTTATATGTATAATCAAGTATTTCTTGTGGGTAGACTTGCTCAGATGCCTGATTATGAAATTATCAATAATTATCGAAAGGATGCTTTAATCCATATTATGGTTTATCGTCCTTTTGATGAAGTGAAAGGATGTAGGGATTATGATTTGGTTCCTATTATCTTGTGGAGAGGTTTAGCGGAAATGATTAATGATACATGTCATGTTGGCAGTGTCATTGCAGTAAAAGGAAGATTGAATGATCTTGAAGACAAGCCCGATTATCAAGGATATCGTGTCATGTCTGTACGTGCAGAGTCTTTCGAGGTTCTTGATGAGAAGCTCAAAGAACTTCAGAAACCGCTGACTATGTAGAAATAAGGAGGTTTATTTATGGTTGATCAGTCACTTATTAGAAACTTTTCAATTATCGCACATATTGACCATGGTAAGAGTACCCTTGCCGATAGAATTTTACAATTAACTGGCACAGTAGCTGATCGTGATATGAAGGATCAGTTACTTGATGATATGGAACTTGAAAGAGAACGTGGTATTACAATCAAATTAAATGCAGTATCTCTTTCATATACTGCAAAAGATGGTAAGACTTATCTTTTGCATCTTATTGATACACCGGGCCATGTTGATTTCTCTTATGAAGTATCACGTTCCCTTGCAGCTTGCGAAGGAGCTATTCTTGTAGTAGATGCGGCTCAGGGTGTAGAAGCACAGACTCTTGCGAATGTTTATCTTGCATTAGATAATAATTTAGAGATTCTTCCTGTTATTAATAAAATTGATCTTCCTAGTGCAGATCCTGATAGGGTTGCAGAAGAAGTAGAAGATTTAATTGGTCTTCCTGCAGATGATGCACCTCGTATTTCAGCTAAGACAGGCTTAAATGTTGACCAGGTACTAGAAGAGGTTGTAACTAAGATTCCTGCACCTAGTGGTGATATTAATAACCCTACACAGGCTTTAATCTTTGACTCTTTCTATGATGCGTATAGAGGTGTTATTATTCTTGTATGCGTTAAGGAAGGTAAGATTAGAGTAGGGGATCACATTCATTTTATGGCAAGTGATGCTGATTACGAAGTTGTAGAATGCGGTGTGCATACGCCTCGTGAAGTGAAAAAGGATGAACTAGTAACAGGCGAAGTAGGATGGATTGCAGCAAGTATCAAGTCTATATCTGATGTTCATGTAGGTGATACAGTTACTACTTTAGAAAATAAAGCATCAGAGCCGTTACCTGGTTATAGACGTATGAACCCAATGGTTTATTGTGGTCTTTATCCTATTGATAATGTTAAATATAAAGATTTACGTGAAGCACTTGAAAAGATTGCATTAAGTGACTCTTCACTTGTTTATGAACCTGAAACATCTCAGGCTTTAGGATTTGGTTTCCGTTGTGGATTCCTTGGATTATTACATATGGATGTTATTGAAGAAAGACTAGAAAGAGAATTTGGTCTTGATTTAATTGCGACAGCACCATCTGTAATCTATAACGTTTATTTAAGTGATGGTTCTATGATTGAAATAGATAACCCAGCTTTATTGCCAGATCCAACAACAATTACACGTATTGAAGAACCTTATGTACGTGCAGCAATTATGACACCTGATGAATTTATTGGTCCTATTATGGAATTATGTCAGAACAAGCGTGGAGAATATGTAGATATTGAATATCTTGATGATACAAGAAGAAACGTTATTTATTATATTCCACTATCAGAAATTGTTTATGATTTCTTTGATAAATTAAAATCATGTACTCGTGGCTATGCTTCATTTGATTATGAATTACATGGTTATCGTGCAAGTAATTTAACAAAGATGGATATTCTTTTAAATGGTGAAGTAGTCGATGCATTATCTTCTATTGTTCATAAAGATTTTGCGTATGATCGAGGAAGAATCATCTGTGAGAAATTAAAGACTATTATTCCAAGACAGCAATTCGAGATTCCGGTTCAGGCAGCTATTCAGGGACGTGTTATTGCTCGTACTAATATTAAGGCAATTAGAAAGAATGTCCTTGCAAAGTGTTATGGTGGGGATATTTCACGTAAGAAGAAACTTCTTGAAAAACAGAAAGAAGGTAAAAAGCGTATGAAGGCTGTAGGAAGTGTAGAAATTCCACAAGAAGCATTCATGGCTATTTTATCTGTGGATGATGAATAGGCAGAGTTATTTCTGCCTTTCTTTGTTTTTTCACACATTTGATTTTCTCTAATTAATTGAAATGAAAAGAATATACATATATAATATGAGAGAAAAAAGGTGGGATTTGATTGTTTAGTAATAGACCGATAAAGTTTATTGGGCGAAAAGAAGCCCAGGAACAGGAACGTAATCAATTAGATAATGTAGTTGCACGTCGTTTCTATATTATTATTGGCGTCGTTATTGTGATAGCAAGCATTTTTGCATTAAGACTTTTTTATATGCAGGTCAATAAGTCTGACTTTTATTCAGCAAAGCTAGAACAATATAGTACAAATACATTTGAAGTCGATGCATTACGTGGTGAAATAGTAGATAGAAACTATAATAAGCTTGTATATAATGAGAATGTAGTATGTGCAACTTATTATGCAGTCAAAGGAATTAAGGATGATGAAATCAAATCAATGGTTAATTTCTTGACTAAGAATTGTAATATTGATATTTCTAGCGTGACTGAGAGAGAAAAGAAAGACTATCTGCTCATGAAGGATAAGAAGTTTGCAAAATCTCTTGTGTCAGAGGTAGAGAAAAAGGCTCTTGCAGCAAATGATGATGGAGATACCGAATATTATAATTTACAACTTAAACGAATCACAGATAGTGTATTAAAGAAGCACTTGAGTGATGATGATGTACGTTATTATAAGCTTTATTATACGATTAAGAATTGTAAGAGTGGTTCTGCAGTGCTTCTTGAAAATATTAGTTATCAAGAAGCAAGTGTTATTGGTGAAAACAATGACTTATTAAGAGGTATTCAGGTCACAAGTGATTGGAAACGTGCTTATACTGATGAGTCTACTTTAAAGAGTACACTAGGGAAGGTAACAACTAAGAAACAGGGGTTACCTGCTACTTTAAAGGATGAACTTCTTGCATTAGATTATAGTAATGACTCACGTGTAGGGACTTCAGGACTTGAAAGACAGTATGAAGATATTTTAAGTGGTAATAAGTCAGTAATGACTTTAAAGTATGCAAGTGATGGAACACCAATCGTCAAAACAAAGAAACAGGGCAGCAGTGGTGAGAATATTCAGTTAACGATTGACTGGGATATTCAGTCACAATTGACTCAGATGGTAGAACAGTGTCTTTATAATCATACAGCAGAAAGATATCAGCAGCATATTTATTGTATAGTGATGGAACCTAAGACAGGTGATATTATTGCGTTAGTTGGTAAGGAATACAATAAGGAGAAAACACCTTATGAGATGAAGGATGCTACTTATCTTACTTATACAGGTGCTTATCGTATTGGTTCTACTATGAAGGGGGCTGTTATTTATGCCTGCTTCAAGAATAACATTATTAAAGCTAACCATTATGAAACAGATACATCTGAAGGTTTAAAGATTGCTGGTACTAAAGCTAAGCATTCTTGGAATAAGAGTGGTTTTGGTAATATCAATGAAGTACAGGCATTGGCTTATTCTTCTAATATTTATATGATGAAGATTATCATCAAGCTTGCTGGTGGTCATTATCAGTATGATAAACCAATTCATATTGATAAGAGTGCCTTTGCTAAATTAAGAAATGCAGCAGGAGAATTAGGTTTAGGTGTTAAGACTGGTATTGATTTACCTTATGAAGCAGCGACTGGTCCTCGTGTAGAAGAAGATACTGCTGGTAAGCTTCTTGACTTCTCTATTGGTCAGTATGATACATATACACCATTACAGCTTGCTGTATATGCGTCTACTCTAACAAATAAAGGTGTCAAAGTGCAGCCACATCTTTATAAGAGTTCTTATAAGACAGATACATCTGGTAATATTGTGACTCTTAATACACATAAGAAGCATATAATGGATGATGTCTCAGAAGGTAATGAAGATGCATTTAATCAGATTCAGGCTGGTATGAAAGCCGTAGTTACTTATGGTACTGCTGCAGGTTCTTTTGCTGGGTTCCAGTATGATATTTCTGCTAAATCAGGTACTGCAGAAGACTATACGCATACAGGTAATGTCGATCATCCTAACCATTTGTTTATATCATATGGTCCTAGTAAGGATCCACAGGTTGTCGTAGCTGTTCTTGAAGAAAGATTAAAGGGTGCAAATGATGCACCAAGTATTGCGAAAAAAGCATTTAGTCTTTATTTTGAAAAATATGGCTATAATAATTAAAAAAAGAACTAGTAATTTATGAATTTATATGATATTATATTGAAGCAAACTTATTTGGAGGTGTAATATTCATGAGAGATAATATTATCTTAAAGTGTACAGAATGTGGTGAAGAAAACTATATCAACACAAAGAATAAAAAGAGTCATCCTGAAAGGGTTGAATTTAAAAAATATTGTCCAAGATGTAACAAGAAAACTGTTCATAAGGAAAAGAAATAAGCCTCAAGGCTTATTTTTTTTATACAGGGAGGAAATTGTATGATAAAAAGAATAGTAGTAGGTCCTATTCAAGAGAATTGTTATATTGTGAGTTTTGGTTCGAATTGTGTTATTATTGATCCTGGAGATGAACCAAAGAGTATTATTGAAGAAACAGCACAGTTAGATGTTAAAGGAATTCTTATTACACATGGCCATTATGATCATATTGGCGCAGTAAATGAATTAAGAGATTATTATCATACAAATGTCTATGCAACAGAAGATGCAAAAGACATGATGCTTGATTGGGATGAGAATCTATCAGTGATGCTTGGTGGAGAAAAGTATATTGTAGATGATGTAATAGCCATCGAAGACAGCATTACATTGGGTGAAATGTACTTTGGAATTTATAAAACACCTGGACATGCAAAAGGAAGTTGTCTTTATTATTATGCAAAAGAGGATGCGTTATTTACAGGTGATACATTATTTAAAGGTGGCTGTGGAAGAGTTGATTTTCCTACAGGAGATAAGTTCTCTTTAATAAAATCTTTATCTCGTATAAAGAATCTTGACTTAGATGCAGATGTTTATCCTGGCCATGGACCGGAGTCAACTCTCTCTTTTGAAAAGAAAAATAACCCATTTTTGTCTTTTTAAGGTAAAAACAGTGTTGTTTAAAGCGAAATATAAAGAATATAAATATTTAGGTATATAATGTTTTTGAAGTGGATTATAACTATATGATTTTCCCTCATGTATATGAGTTCTACATTCTCATTGTCCATTTCAATTGTCCTCTATGCCCTGAAATAGAGGACTTTTTTTGTTGGCAATTAATGCGCTTTCAATTATAATAAATGATGGAGGTTTAAAAGATGAAGAAGTTAATACGTATAATTCTTGCTTTGGCTATAGGTTCTACTCTTATTGGATGTTCTTCTAAGCCAGGAGGTACTATTGATTTAACGAGTCATATTAAAGTATCAATCAAAGGGTTTAATGGAAAAGGAGAAGTTTATATCGATAATAATACAAAGTACGATAAAACGGATTCAGATATTAGAGACTTTGTAGCTGATATAGAATATACTTTAGAGAATGGAACAAATGGTGCTCTTTCTAATGGTGATGAAATTACTATTAAAGCGAAATATTCTAAATCTAAGGCAAAAGATTTAGGATTGACTATTAAGAATCCGACTAAGAAGGTAAAAGTATCCGGACTAAAGGATTTATTAACAGGCTATTATGATTGTGAAATCAAAGTCAAGAACTATGGTTCAATTAAATTGAAGTTAGATGCGAATACTGCACCTATTACAGTGAGCAACTTTGTAGGTCTTGCGAATGATGGTTTCTATAAAGGTTTAACATTCCATCGTATTATTAAAGGATTCATGATTCAGGGTGGTGACCCTAATGGTGATGGTACTGGAGGATCTAAACAAACAATTAAAGGTGAATTCACTGCCAATGGTGTTGATAATCCAATAAAACATACAAGAGGTGTTATTTCAATGGCGAGAAGTCAGTCATATGATAGTGCGAGTAGTCAGTTTTTTATCATGCATGAAGATGCACCTTCATTAGATGGTCAATATGCAGCATTTGGATGTGCTTATTCAGGTATGGATATTGTTGATAAGATCTGTGATGACGTAAAGACAGAAGACAGCAATGGAACTGTTTCTAAAAAGAACCAGCCAGTCATTGAAAGTATTACATGTAAAAAGATTCAGTAATTTTTGCTGAATCTTTTTTTATTTTATGAGAAAAATGGGATTCAAATATGTATGTAATAGTAGGAGGTTATTTTATGGATGAACTATTTGAAACCATTTTTTTCAAAGCTCTGAAGGCAGACTCTACAGATATCCATTTTAAGCTGACAGATCATTTGAGTATTCAATTCAGAGTATTTGGAGAGTTACAGCCTTATCAGGAGTATGAAAAGACAATAGGGGCTAAAATCATGAATTATTTGAAATATAAGTCTTTTATTAACGTGAATTATAAGATGGTTCCTCAAACAGGTGCTTTTCATTATTATCTGAATGAGCATATCTATTTCTTACGTGTCTCTTATTTGCCAGGTATGGATTTTGAAAGTATTGTTATTAGAATACTGAATAATCACGAAAACATTACTATTAATGAAATCTCAGAAATAGATGATTTTACTTTCTACCTCAATGAGGTATGTTATCAAAAGTCAGGGTTATTTTTAGTGGCAGGTGCAACTGGATCAGGTAAATCTACAACTTTATATGCGATTTTAGATAAGATTATAGAAATGGGTGGAAGAAATGTAGTCACGCTAGAGGATCCTATTGAAATAGTAAAGGAACATTGTTTACAGATTGAGATGAATGAAAGCATGGGAATAGACTATTATAATTCATTGAAACAGATTTTAAGACATGATCCAGATGTAATAATGATTGGTGAAATAAGAGACGAGAAGACAGCAAAACTGGCTATTACATGTGCTTTGACAGGACATCTGGTATTATCTACTATTCATGCGAGTAATTCTCTACTAGTTATTAAGAGAATGTTGAATTTAGGTATTAATGAAACGGATTTAGAAGATGTACTTATAGGTGTAGTAACTCAGCGTATTAAATATGATAGAAGAAATAGAAAGGTCATTATACTTCCCGAAACAATGAATAGGAACCAAATTAAAACATATTTTCTTGATCATACTGTCAGCTATCCATCATTTAAGGATAATGCACTTATGCTTATTAAAGAGAAGCATTGTGATCAATATTTGTTTAAGGATGAACTAAATGGACAATGATCTATTGTTTCTAGAAAACCTTTCTAATTTACTTGAGCAGGGTTATGGCATAGAAGAAACATTACTTATTTGTAAAGATATCAATAGTCATCCCAGCATTGATACAATACTACAGAAAATATATGATGGGGAAGACTTCACAGACGCTTTATTAGACCCACATCTACCAAGATTATTTATTGAATTCTTTACCTTCTTTTCTATGCGTTCTACTATTTCTGATGCAATTAAGAATAGCTTAAAGATCTATAATGAAATAATTTCGATAAGAAAGAAATTAACGGCACAGATGACTTATCCTTTGATTTTGATTGTATTTTTGCTTTTTTTCTCATTATTTGCGACATTTATTCTCTTCCCAAAAGTGACATCGTTATTTAGTTCATTTGGAATGAATCCATCTTTGAGCTTCAGTATTCTGTTCTTTATTATTCGTTTGATTCCTATTCTTGTAATCGGTATATTAGTTGCACTTATTGTTTCTTTCGTTTATTTTCTTATCGCACTTAAGCAAAAGAAGTATTGGATTATTGAGCGTTTTCTTAAAGTTCCTTTTTTGAAAAAGTACATTCAAAAGTATTTCACATTTAAGTTCTGTCTTTATTTTAATGAGTTATTAGAAGATCACATTGATTCTAATACAATTATAACTATGCTGAATGAGAATATGACTCAGAGTGATATTAAGATAGTATTATATGAGATTTATACAAGATTAAAGGAAGGAGAGCAATTAGAAAATATTATTGATGGTTTTCCTTATTTTGATCATCTCTTTGTATCTATGTATAAGATGTATTTAAAGAATCCTGAAGAAATAGGCTCAATGAGGGGTTATTTAGATATTTCTCAGGAACAGATTACATATGCAGTGAACAAGTTTACTAAATTCTTTGTACCTATTGTTTATGGTTTTGTCGCATTTTTCGTCATCACTATTTATGTAGCGGTTATTATTCCGATGATGAATGTTATTGGAGATATTTAGGAGGTTCTATGAAAAATAATAAAGCAGGTTTTACTTTAATCGAAATGATATTCTGTATTTCCGTTATTCTTGTGATTTTATTACTTGTTATTCCTAATGTTACAAGTAAGAATAATGTAGTAAAAGGCAAAGGATGTGAAGCGCAGGTGGAAGTTGTTAATTCACAGATTATACTTTATCAGATAGAACATGATGAATTACCTACAAGTATTTCTCAATTAACATCTGGTTCTAATCCTTATCTCACTCAAAAACAGGCTACATGTCCAAATGGAAAATCTATTTATATATCAAATGGACAAGCTTATGTATAAGAAGGGATTTACAGTTATCGAGATGTTATTTGTTTTGTCTATTACAATCTTTTTATCATCACTTTGTATGACTATGCATACACGTACAATTAATGAACAAGAAGAAATAGCGCTTATTAAAGCCATGTTTGATGAAGCAAGAGCAATGGCTATAGTAGAAAAAGATACAGTAAAGGTATCAGTTTCTAATCATCGTATTGATTTGATTGGAAAGGAAAATAAGACATTGAATCTAGAGGAAGGCTATCAGTTTCTTACAAATCATACATTTACATATAATGATCATGGGCGTATTAAAATAGCCAAGACTCTTGTTTTAAAAACACCTCATCATACAAGAAAGTTTGTGTTTCAGTTAGGAAGTGGTGCTTATTATGTTACTTAATCATAAAGGAAATACACTTATTGAGTCACTTTTTGCATTGTCTATTTATTTGATGATTGTGGTTTATTTTGTTGGATCTTTAACTGTACTAAATAAGGCGCAACTGAGATTCAGACGTGCTCAAGAAAATAGTAATAAGCAGGAATTACGCATTGCAGAGGAAGGAGATGATCTCCAATCAAAACTCAAAGAGGCTTTACGCTCGTAGAAATGTTGTTGTCTTTAAGTATTTGTTTAATGATTGTTTTGAATGTACCTTCTATCATACGTGTCTTAAAGGTCCCTGTAGTGAGTTATAATCAGGATATTGCGGTAGGCGCTAAACAGCTTGCTGATTATCTTCTTGTTTCTAAGATTAAGACATATAGTGAAGATATTGGATATTATGATGAGAAAGGTGAAGAGAATACCATTATTTTTGATAAGAGAAGACTTGTTAAAACACCAGGGTATGAAATATTAATAACTGATATCGACGATGTCATTTTCTTTGAAAAAGATGCATATATGTATATGACTATTACGAGAGGACAACAGAAATATACATATATGATCTGTGACTTATATAGAAAGCAGGAAGATTATGTCGAGGAATAGAGGAAGCGTATTACAAGTAGTCTTAGTGATCTTCCTGATATTATTTACAAGTATATTTAGCTATTGTACGCTTGTATCAAGACAATATGAATTGTCACGCTTTCAGAGAATGATGAATGAACAAAGACGTATAGAAATACTGTTAAGAAGACATTGGCGTTCTACAATTGATCAAGACATTCTACTTAGTGATACCTATGAAATAGAAGAGAGTATTATTAGTTATACTGTAGATGATGATGGAAGGGATTATCTTATTGATTGTGATATTACTACAAAGTCTTATCACTATACAATGCAGGTTAAAATTGATATGGAAACTTTAGATATGCATGAGTGCATATATGGGCATTAATGGATACTTTACTTTATACTATTATATATGATATAATGGTGTACGATTAGAAAGGATGATATAAAGTTATGATTAATGCAACTGATTTAAGACCAGGAGTAACATTTGAATATGATGGCAATCTTTATGTATGTTTAGATTATAGCCACAACAAGACAGCACGTGCTGCTGCAAACATTCGTGTTAAGATGAAGAACATGAGAACAGGAACTACTACTGAAATGACTTTTGGTAGTAACGCAAAGGTAAAGAAGGCTCAGGTAGAAAAGAGCAAAATGCAGTATTTATATGACAATGCTGGTATGTTAGTATTCATGGATAATGAAACATACGACCAGGTTGAAATTCCTGCAGATCGCTTAGAATGGGAAATCAACTTCATGAAACCTTCTGATAATGTAGAAGTAACAAGCTATGAAGGTGAAATTTTAGGTGTCGCATTACCAGTCAATGTACCATTCAAGATTATTGAAACTGAAGCAGCAGTTAAAGGTGATACTGCAACAGGTGCAACTAAGTATGCAACCATTGAAACAGGTTACCAGATCAAAGTACCTTTATTTATTGAAGAAGGCGAAGTTGTTGTTGTAAATACAGTTGAAGGTAAATATTCAGGAAGAGCTTAAACTCTTCCTTTTTTCATAGGAGATAATGTATCAATACTTGTAATTATCCCTGTTTTCTTATAAAATATAAGGTAAAGAAAGAAGAGGTAATAGTATGGCACGTAATGAATATTATACATATAAGGATAGCCCAATTAATGGCGATATCATGATGAGTGTTCAAGTTTTTGATATTATCACTAAGCAGGTAGCTGCTGAAGATAAGGATATTAAGCTTGATACATCAAAAGGTTTTTCTGTAACAGGTACTAAGAATCTTGTGAACTGTACAATTAAAGATAATGAAGTTTATATTACAGTTCATGTTCGTATTAAATATGGTACAAACATTACAGCCAAGACAAAAGAATTACAGAAGAAAATTGCTTCTGGAATTAAAGAAATGGCTGCTGTAACAGTAAAGAGTGTTGATGTTGTAGTAGAAGCTATTGATTTCTAAAAGCAAGTCTAACTTGCTTTTATTTTTTTTGAAGAAGCAAAAAGAGGTAAAATCTTTTATAAAAAGTGTTGATGTGTTAAAATGAATGAGTATTATGGAGGTCCTTTAAAATGGAAAAAACAATTAGACAAATCGCTAGAGAAAAAGCAGTTATTGCAGTATATCAATGGTTAACAGTTGATGCATCTAAAGAAGAACTTAAGGAATATGTTCATGCTGATGAAGCATTGCTTGAAGGTAGATCAGCAGAACAATTCTGTTATTGGTTGATTGAAACAGTTATGGAAAATAAGAGTTCTTATGAAACTTTATTGAATACTAAATTAAAGAAAGGCTGGTCTTTTGATCGTTTAAATAAGATGGAACAGGCCATTCTTCTTGTTGCAACATGTGAATTATTAGAATCAGAATTAGATAAGAGTATTGTAATTAATGAAGCAGTTATTAATGCAAAACAGTATTGTGATGAAGATTCTTATAAATTCATTAATGGTGTTTTAACTGCAATCGAATAATGGAAAGACAATATGTAAGCGTACATGCTTTAAATCGTTATATTAAAGCTGTACTGGATAATGATATGCAGCTTCAGACTGTATATATTCGTGGCGAGATATCTAATTATCGTCCACATCCATCAGGTCATATGTATTTTACTTTAAAGGATGATCAGACAGAATCATCCATTAGTGCAATAATGTTTGCATCACAGGCACGTTATTTAAAGTTTAGACTAAGAGATGGTATGAAGGTATTTATCACAGCACAGGTTTCTGTATTTGAAAGAGCAGGAAGATATCAGCTTTATGTAAGAAGTATGCAGGAAGATGGTTTAGGTAATCTTTACCTTCGCTTCAATGAGTTAAAGCAGACCTTAGAAAGAGAAGGTCTCTTTAATACTATGCATAAAAAGGCTATACCTGTTATGCCTGAACGTTTAGCTATTCTTTCAGCTAAACAAGGGGCTGCCTTGCAGGATGTGTTACGTACACTTCATCAGCGTTATCCATTAGTTAGACGAGATATCTATCCTGTACCAGTGCAGGGCAGAGATGCTTATAAGTATATTGTAGAGACATTAAGTCAGATTGATCAATTGGGCTATTCTACTATTCTTCTTGTAAGAGGTGGAGGTTCTATTGAAGATCTATGGAATTTTAATGAAGAAGCACTTGCACGTTGTATCTATGGTTTAAAAACACCTATTATTACAGGTGTAGGACATGAGACAGATTTTACATTAGTGGATTATGTCAGTGATTTACGTGCACCTACGCCTACTGCAGCTGCAGTAGCTGCAGTACCTTCTCAAAAGGAACTTTTAAGTCATCTCGAAAATAAGATTATGCAATTATCGAATGTCATGAGAAAGACTATTTATCTAGAAAAACAAAAGCTAGAAAAGTATACACATTCCTATGTTTTTACCGACCCTTCTAGAATATTCAAAATCAAATTCATGAAATTGGATAGCGTTCATCTTAAACTGAATAATTATAAAATTAGAATTAAACAAAAATCACATTATGAAATGCATAAAAAAGTAATTCAACTCAATACATTGATTAAACAGAAACAATTGATTGAGACAAAGAATATCAGTAATAAGCAGGAATTACTTAAAAATTGTTTTGAGAATTATTTGAAAAATAAAAAGACTTCTTTCTCTTATTGTATTGAGAAACTTGATTTATTAAGTCCTTTAAAAACATTACAAAGAGGTTATATCATTTCTAAAAAGAATGATTCTATCATTAAGAGTGTGAAAGATCTTCATACAGATGATACAATTACACTTGTTTATGCAGACGGTGAAAAAGAAGTTATAGTGAAGTAGGTGATGATATGGCAGAAAAGACATATGAAGAAGCAATGGCACGTTTAGATGAAATCATTGATTTATTAGAAAACAATGAAGCTTCCTTAGATGAGAGTTTAGATCTTTATAAAGAAGGCGTGTCACTCGCTGCATTTTGTGATACAAAATTAAAAAATGTAGACCAGGAAGTAACTAAAATTTTTGAGGAACATCAGTTAAAAGATTATCTAGGTGATGATGATGAATAATATGATTGAAGAAGTGAATGGACGATTAAAAGAAATCTTATCTCAATATCGTCCAGGTTTAGTAAAAGAAGCAATGACTTATTCTGTGATGGCTGGCGGTAAAAGATTAAGACCTCTTCTCTTTATTCAGACATTAAGAGCATATAATGTGGATTATCATAAATATATAGATATTGCATGTGCTATTGAAATGATACATACATATTCTTTGATTCATGATGATCTTCCAGGGATGGATAATGATGATTTGAGACGTGGTAAACCAACATGTCATAAACAATTTGATGAAGCCACTGCAATTTTAGCAGGTGATGCTTTATTGAATGAATCTATGAATGTGATTTTAAGAATGAATTTAGATGACGCACTTAAACTCAAGATATTAGGCTCTTTATATCAGGCATCTGGGATGGATGGAATGATTTATGGACAGCAGCAGGATATGTACTTTGAATCGCATAAGGCATCTCTTGGAGAATTGCAGGCTATTCATCGTGATAAGACAGGTGCACTTATTTCTGTACCGATGAAGATTGCTGGACTTATTGCGAAAGAAGAAGACGCAAACGCTTTAGAAGATATTGGATTCAAGCTTGGTCTTGCATTCCAGATTCAGGATGATATTCTAGATGTCACAAGTACAACTGAAACATTAGGTAAAAGAGTAGGTAGTGATATTATAAATCATAAGTCTACATATGTTTCATTACTTGGTTTAGAAGAGTCACAAAAGCGTGTAGAAGATTTATTTGAAGAATGTTTAGCTAATGTGTATGGTTTACAACTTAACCATGGATTGATGATTGAATTATTCCAAATTATTATGAAAAGAGTGAATTAAATGGAAATTAAGAAGATTGAGAATCCTCGATTCTTGAAACAATTGAATATTACAGAATTAAATCAATTATCACTGGACATAAGGAATTTTTTGATCGAAAATATTTCTCAGACTGGCGGTCATTTCTCTAGTAATCTTGGTATTGTGGAATTGACTGTTGCTCTTCATTACGTATTTGATTCACCTAATGATAAATTTCTTTTTGACGTCGGACATCAGTCTTATGTTCATAAGATTTTGACTGGTAGAGCATCTCAGTTTTCTATGTTAAAAAAATATGGTGGATTATGTGGTTTCCAGAATCGTCAGGAAAGTATTTATGATCCTTGGGAAGCGGGTCATTCTTCTACAGCTATATCAGGGGCAACAGGTCTGGCTCTTGCCCGAGATCTTAAAAAAGAAAAATTTGAAGTAGTAAGCGTGATTGGTGATGCTGCTTTAATGAGTGGAGAATCTTTAGAAGCACTCAATTTCCTTGGTGGTATAGATACAAAGGTTATTGTGATACTAAACGATAATAATATGTCTATTTCACGTAATGTAGGTGGATTATCTAATTTTTTATCTGATGTTAGAATGTCATATCAATATAACCAAGCTAAAAATAAGTATACTGAAATCCTTTCACAGTCTCCTATGGGACAGAAAATATTTGATGTGACTAAGAAGGTTAAGGATAAGGTAAAAAAGAAAATTTTGCTCGATACACCATTTTCACAATTTGATTTAGATTATATTGGTCCAGTTGATGGACATAATATGGCTGAATTGATTCGTGCTCTAGAGACAGTAAAGAGTTTAGATCATAGTGTTGTACTCCATGTCCTTACTAAAAAAGGAAAGGGATATGAACCAGCAGAAAATGATCATTCAGGTGTTTATCATAGTGTTGCACCTTTTGACATATCTAATGGTGTGCAAAAAGTTGTTGATGATGAAAAACATTCTTGGAGTCAATCAGTAAGTGAACATATTGAGTATTTGATGAGTAAGAATGATGATATATGTGTGATAACTCCTGCAATGATTACAGGAAGCCGTTTACAGAATATCTTTAAAAAGTATCCTGAACGTTCATTTGATGTGGGTATTGCAGAAGAACATGCGATGACTCTTGCAGCAGGTCTTTCTCAAGGAGGAGAGTTTCCGTTCCTAAGTGTTTATTCTTCTTTCTTCCAGCGTGCTTATGATCAATTGAATCATGATATTGCGAGAATGAAACTTCCATGTCTTATTGGAATTGATCGTGCAGGACTTGTGGGTGGTGATGGTGCAACACATCATGGTGTCTTTGATATTGGTTTGATTGCGCCTATTCCAGGAGTAGTTATCATGGCTCCAAAAGATGAGGTAGAGGCGCAGAAACTTATCAATACAGCATATTATAATAAAGATAATCCGTATGTGATGCGTTATTCTAAAAATAAAGTCGTTAATACTCATCAACATACTGATGAGACTATCAAACTAGGTCAGTGGGAATTAATTAAAGAAGCAAATGATGCAATGATTAATGTCGTGACTTATGGTGATAATGTGAATGTTGTAGTAGAAATGGCAGAAGAAGATCATCTACCTATTAATATTATTAATGCACGATTTATTAAGCCGTTAGATAGAGAAATGTTGAATAGAATAAGTGATAAACCAATTATTGTTTATGAAACAGATCTTATCAATGGATCTTTAGGCAGTATCATGAGCTTATATTATGAAAAGAATCATATAGATGTTGATATGAGTTTTATAGGTATTGAAGATCACTATGTCACTTTTGGAGATAATGAATCCTTATATAAACAGGAACATATTTCGTTGAATGATTTGAAAAATAAAATTGAGGAAATAAAACATGAAAAAAGAAAGAATTGATATTTTATGTGTCCAGCAGGGGTTGTTTGAGTCTAGAAATCAAGCTCAAAGAGCCATTATGGCGGGCATTGTAAGAGATGAAAATGATTATATTGATAAGCCAGGAACAAAGATTCCAGTTAATACAAAACTTTTTGTCAAGGGCGAAAAATTAAAATATGTATCACGAGGTGGTTTAAAACTTGAAAAAGCGATTGAACTATACAATTTAGATCTTACAGATGTCATTATGATTGATATTGGTTCATCTACTGGAGGCTTTACTGATTGTGCGCTTCAGCATGGGGCAAAGAAGGTTTATGCTGTAGATGTAGGAACCAATCAGCTTGTCTGGAAGCTTCGTAATGATGAACGTGTAGAAGTCATGGAACAATATAATTTCCGTTATGCTAAGCTTGATGATTTTAAGTATGGCATGCCTACATTTGCTTCTATTGATGTTTCTTTTATTTCTTTAAGACATATGTTCAGTGCATTAAAGAATGTGATTGCGCCTGATGGTGTAATCGTATCTTTAATCAAGCCTCAGTTTGAAGCAGGTAAAGACGATGTTGGAAAACATGGTATTGTAAAGGATTCAAAGGTTCATAAAAGAGTTATTGAAGAAGTCATTGGCTATGCAAATGATAATGGTTTCTCTTTAAAAGGTTTAACATTCTCACCTATTACTGGTGGGGAAGGTAATATTGAATTCTTAGGTTATTTTGTAAATGATCATCAAGAGAATTCAGTTTATTGTATTGATGATGTTGTAAGTGAAGCACATAAACATTTTAATGAAAGTAGGTGATTTTAAATGTTGAAAAGTCTGTTTATCTCTTCTTTTGTCATTATAGATCAAACAACTGTTGACTTTGATGAAGGCATGACGGCTTTAACAGGTGAAACAGGTGCAGGTAAATCTATTATTATTAATGCGCTCGAACAATTATGTGGTGCAAGAGCATCTTCTTCACTTGTAAGAAAAGGCTCTAAGAAAGCAGTCATTGAAGGTGTTTTTGATATGAATGATTCAATTCAGAAGATTCTAGACGAATTGAATATAGATGGTGATGATGATCTTATTATCACAAAAGAGATATTGGACAATGGACGTTCAACAATTAAAATTAATTATCGTACTGTCACTAATAGTGCTTTAAAACAAGTGGCTCCCTACTTATTAGATATTCATTCACAATATCAGACACAGGAAATTTTTAATGTGAAAAATCATTTAAAGATATTGCAGTCATTTATGAATCACCAGGATGACTCATTGCTATCTGAATATCATAAACACTACTTTGAATATAAGAAAATATCACAGAAGATCAAGAAGCTTGAACAAGAGGATCTGAGTGATGAAAGAATAGAATATTATCAGAAACAGTATGATGAATTAAAGGATTTTGAATATACAGATGAAATAATTGATCAGCTTGAAGAAGAACTTAGAATGATGAAAAACTATGAATCCATGCATAAATATATGACTGATTTTAATGGGGCTATGTCTGACAAGCAAGGTGCATTAAATCAAATAAATGATGCATTAAGCGCACTTGGTCATATGAATGATACAGAATCATTTAGTGCATTATATGATGAATTCTATAATCAATATTATAGTATGCAGGATATTGTAGATCGCATAGAAACAGCCTTTGACTCTATTGATTTTGATGAATATCGTTTCAATGAACTACAGGAAGAACTTTTTACTATTCATCGTCTGCAAAGAAAGTATGGATACTCAGTAGATGACATCTATCAGGCACAGACAGAATTAAAAGAAAAGCTAGATGCCGCGTTGAATCGTGAAGATGTGCTTGCTGATTTAAATAAACAAAAAGATCAAGCTTATCATGAAGCATATCAGATTGCGTCAAAACTAACATCGTTAAGAGAAGAACAGGGACTCATTTTTGTTGATGCACTAGAAAAAGAATTAAAAGATCTTTATTTACCTGATGCAAAGCTAAAGGTAGATATAAAGGAATGCAGTCTTAGTGATACTGGAAAAGACGACATTACGTTTATGGTTTCTATGAACAAGGGACAGGCTTTTACTCCTTTAAATGAAACAGCAAGTGGTGGTGAAATATCACGTTTGATGTTAGCCATTAAAACAATTACTATGAATCAAAACCAAATGAATACACTTGTTTTTGATGAAATTGATACAGGTGTGAGTGGTAAAGTTGCTGATGCAATTGGATTAAAGATGCATTCTATTTCATTAAACAATCAAGTATTATGTATTACACATTTGCCTCAAGTGGCCATTCATGCTGATCATCATTATGCGATTAAGAAATTATCTCATGATGAAGAAACCTATTCAACGCTTGCAGTATTAAGCGAGGATGAAAGAATAGAAGAAATTGCGAAGATGCTTTCTGGTGATGTGGTTACAGCAGAAGCAATCGATAATGCGAAAAGATTATTACACGGATGAGCATATAATACATATGCTCATTTTTTAGGAGGTTAGCCATGCGTATTATATTTCATATAGATATGAATGCATTTTATGCGAATTGTGAGATTTCTCAGCATCCAGAATTAAAAGGGAAACCCATTGTCATTAGTCATAATTCTAAAAGAAGTGTTGTCTCTACTGCTTCTTATGAAGCGAGAGAATTTGGTGTTCATTCCGCAATGCCTCTATTTATGGCAAAAGAGAAATGTCCTGATCTAATAGTAGTAGAACCACATTTTAATCTTTATCATGAATTGTCACAAAGATTTTTTGAGATTGTTTATAAGTATAGTAAAAAGGTAGAAATAGCCAGCATTGATGAATGTTATGTGGATATGAGCGATTATTTTACATTAACTCATGCGCAGCCTTATGCAGTCGCAAAAGAAATTCAAGACAATATTCTATCCACTTTATCTCTTCCTTGTTCTATTGGAATATCTCCCAATAAGTTTCTTTCTAAAATGGCTTCTGATATGAAAAAACCTTTAGGTATTACTATTATTACTCAAAGAAACTTAAAAGAAGTATTATGGCCTATAAAAGTAGGGGATATGTATGGCATAGGAAAAAAGACAGCACCTAAACTAGAAGAAGTGGGCATTAAGACAATTGCGGATATTGCGAATTATGATAACTATCAGACAATTAGACAATTTCTAGGAAAGAATACACTTATATATTATAATCGTGCCAATGGTAGAGATTTATCGCCTGTTGTTTATGAAGATACGGATATGAAATCTATTGGTCATTCTACAACTTTTGAAAGTGATATTAGTGATGAAGATAGCTTAAAAGAGGAATTCAAGAAGGTATGTTTAACTGTAGCTGAACGTGCATCAAAACATGATATGTATTCTAACTGTGTTGTGATTACATTAAAATATACAAGATTTAAAAGTGTTACAAGACAAATGCTGGTACAGGAATATATGAATGATTATGAGAAAATATATAGTTATGTGATGATGCTTTTTAATAAGCATTATACTCATGAACCATTAAGACTTATTGGTGTTACTCTTAATAATGTGAAAAGAAAAGAAGCAATCATCGAACAGATGAATATATTTGATACAAAGAATGAAGCAGTAGATCCTATTGATAGTTTGATTGAAAATATCAATAAAATGACGAGTGCACATCTGATTAAAGCAAAAGACTATCATATAAATGGAAAAAGTTAAAAAAAGTTGTTATAATTATGCAAGAGGTGTGACACGTGCAAGATTATGATTTAAAAGATTTTAAGAGCTATTTAATGTTTGAACGAGGATTAAGCGAGAATACTGTAGATGGTTATATGAGAGATCTAAGAGCTTTTTATGATTATATTGATTATGATATCAAAAAGTTTGATTTGGCTCATCTAGACACTTATTTTAGCGAATTAAAGGATGATGGGTATAAAGTAACTTCTATTCGAAGAAAAATTGTATCTTTAAGACAGTATAATGAGTTTCTTTCTCGTACAAAAGGGATGAAGGATGTGATGTCCCAATATGAATTACCTAAAACAGAAAAGAAACTTCCACAAGTATTAAGCTTAGAAGAAATAGTTAAGGTGATTAATCATATTGATGATACGACCCCTGTGGGGAAAAGAAATAAGTCAATGATGCTTCTTCTTGTTAGTACAGGTATGAGAATAAGTGAACTCGTTCATTTAGAAATCAATGATATCAATCATTCAGTGTCTAATGTTCGTGTAATAGGTAAAGGTAATAAAGAAAGACTTATTCCTTTAGATCAAGAGACATTTCATTATGTTTATAACTATATGCAAAATGAACGCTCTTTCTTTGATAAGAAAAATAGCCTTTGGCTTTTTATGATGAACGATGGTCGTCGTATGACAAGAGAAAACTTCTACAACATTTTACAAAAACTAGTATTAGAAGCAGGGGTACGAGATCATTTTACACCCCATATGTTAAGACACACATTTGCGACTACGTTATTGGAAAATCATTGTGATTTAAGATCTATCCAGGTGATGCTTGGACATCAGGATATTTCAACCACAACAATATATACACATGTAACACATAAGCAAATCATGGATGACTATAATAAGTTTCACCCAGGTAATGCAAAGAGGAAATTATAAGTAATTGAATATATTGTCTAATGTGTTTGATCGTGTTTATATATACTCAGAGAGAGCGTTAAAATGAACACATTAAATATCACAAATTATAAACCAAAGGATTTTGCTGCACTTTTAGGCGTATCTGTTAAGATATTATAACGTTTAGCTAGTGAAGGAAATTTAAAGGCAAACCGACCCCAAACTAAAGGCATTATTATACTTACAATCATCATTTACTAAATCAAGTTGCATTTTTAAGATAGTCTTGTAATGTAAAAGAATTATTTGAATACCCACAAACCACAGGATAGTAAAAATTAAATTATATGAACGCCTATAAATCGGCGTTCATGAAGCTGAACTTGATGCATAGATTTTCCATTTGTACTATAATTAGATTAGAAAT
>NZ_RCYB01000032.1 GCF_004168205.1 Catenibacterium sp. co_0103
AAGAAATAAGGGGTGAGATTCACCCCTTACTGCGTAATAATTAAAATTTAGGAAACCCCTAGTTATTTTAAATTACCTCAATAATGATTCTCTAGATGAAGAAGAAGGCCTATAGGCCTTCTTTTAATTTCTTTAATGCTCCCTTAACTCTCTTCATATTAGTGAAATTCAACTTACATACCTTTGTAAGAATCTTATCACCATACTTGTGCGCAAGTTTAACAGCCACGATTTCGGCATTAGTGCCGGCCCCTCTAGCAAGGTTCATCTTTAAACTCTTTGTCATGCTAGCAAAATATTGTAGATATGCATAACGAGAAATGATTTCTGCAGCTAATACTGCTAAATACTGTTCATCAGCATTGGTTTCAAAAATCATATCTTTTACGACAATAACTTCACTCTTTAAATAATTATAATAAGTCTTAGGTGAAACGAATTGATCAATAACTTTGAATTCAACACTCTTCTTCACTTTCTGAAGAACATTCACAACAGCCTGGTTAAATAGGCGTGCACGAATGTTTGCCTGGTTGATTCCACTATCAATCATCTTATTATAATGTGAGTTATCTAGTACTAGTAGTGATGAAATGAGATGTCCTTTTAATAGTTTAGCGTAATTGATAATTTCCTGATTAGACAAATCATCGATATTATCAATATGCAGGTTTTTAATGATCTCAAGTGCTTCATCATCGGCATAGCATGCAACGACACAAAGCGGCCCAAGAAAATCAGCAGATCCTGTTTCTGCAGCACCAATATGTGGATGCATACATAAGTGATCTGAATTCTTTTCCTGCTCAATCTTTTTTGCTAAACTTCTAGACCAATGCTTTGCTTCATGCACCGCATTCTGTCCTAAAAAGCTTGCTTCATAATTCGATGTCACTTCGATGTCACAGCCAATTGCATGAGCTTTTAAAAGAAGGTTCTCGCTTTCGAATGGAACCATCTGACTGTCATAAAACTTCTTCATCTTGTTTAAAATGTTTTCATTAATCAAAAATTTAATTGGCTCCACTATATTCACCTCACATGTTTTATTTTATCATAAATTTCATTTTTTTGACAGTATAAATTTCATTTGTTATAATTAAGAACCGACAACGTCAAGGAGGTAAGTGTTATGAGTTTTCTTGATTTGATTCTTATCGCTTTTTTGTTATATATGTTTTTTAGTGGATATTCCAAAGGTTTTTTCTCTACATTATATGATTTAGTAAGCTTTATAATTATGATGCTTTTTATCTATTTTAATGTAGAAACTATTTCTTCTATTATCCAGATTTATAAGCCGGTAGATGATCCTTTATCACAATTAGGTGGTTCAGTTATAAATATGTTGATAGTCTTTATTATCATGTTTGTTGTTCTAGAAATAATTCGCAGACTCATAGGCGTTCTTATTAAACCTTTAGTCAATCAATTGACTGATCATTTTGCACTCACTGCTTTTGTCAATCATTTATTAGGTGCATTGCTTCACGCATTAAAGGGTGTATTTATCTCCTTCATGGTTATGATGATGGTTATTATTCCTTTCTTTGGGCCTGATATCTTAACTAATTCTAAAATAGGACATTTAATCATAGAAGATGTACCAATTATCTCACAAAAAGCAATCAATGAAGCAAGTGCTTATGGAAGCTTATTAAAGGGACAGCATACACTTCAATTAGAAGATAAAGATATATTAAAGAAGATGATTATCGCTAATAATCATGCCTATAATCATGGAATACTAGATGAGCATGATGCAACACAGTTTGTCTATACACAATTAGGCCCTGCTTTAATGAAACAGCAGGTCATTATACCTCATGAAGAAAAACTTCAATTTATCTCTTTATTAAATAAAACACCTTATACAGAAACAGAAAAGAATACAATATTAAATAATATAGGAAGTGAATAAAATGTTAGATAGTTATAAAGTCTTAGAATTTCCAAGAATTCTAAATAGTATTGCTGGCAGCTGCCGTACAGAGATTGCGAAGAAGAAAGTATTACAATTAGAAATGTATGATAATCTGGCTGATTTAAATGAAGAACAGAATCGTTTAGAAGAAGCCATGACTATTCATCGTATTATGGGTACTTTACCTCTTGCGCCACTTCATGATATCAGTGCATATCTTGCAAAAGCGAAGATGGATGGTATTTTAGCACCAGAAGAATTAATGGCTATTGATCATATGTTAGAAAATATCTTTCAGGTGACTTCTTACTTTAATGCTTATGAAGGAGAAATTATTCTCTTAAGAGACTTAGTAGAAGGCTTAGAAGGGGATAATGGATTACATATAGAAATCAATAGATGCATTATGCCTGATGGCTCTATCAGTGATCATGCCAGTGAAACACTTTATCGTATTAGAAAAAGCATGCATGCATTAGAAGGACGTATTCGTCATTCTATGGAAGGGTATTTAAAGAGTGAAAAGAATTCATTAAGTATGGATACTCTCTCTAGCAAGAATGACCGTTTAGTTCTTGCAGTTAAAGCACCACATAAGAATGAAATCAAAGGCTTAGTACATGCCACAAGTGCCTCTGGTCAGACATTCTTTATTGAACCAGAAAGTGTTGTTGTCATGAACAATGAACTTAATGAATTAAAGAGTCAGGAACAGACTGAAATCAATAAAATCTTACAGAGTCTTACAAGACGTGTTAAGTATAACTATACAAGATTCTATTTTGATCAGGAACTCATGTCTGAACTAGATTTTATTTTTGCGAAAGCACGTTTTGGCTGTGATTATGATTGCATTAAACCAGATATCAATGAATCAGGTATTCTTTCTTTAAAACAGGCCAGACACCCACTTATTGATCAAAAAAGAATTGTACCTAATGATATTATTATTGATGGTAAGATGTTGATGATTACTGGTTCTAATACCGGCGGTAAAACAGTTGCTTTAAAGACTGTTGGTTTACTTTCATTAATGGCTATTAGTGGTTTAGCCGTGCCAGCTATTTCAGCTTCTATTCCATTCTTTGATGCAGTCTATACCGATATTGGTGATGAACAATCTATTGAACAGTCACTTTCAACATATTCATCACATATGAAAAAGCTTATTTATATCTTAGAACATGCAACATGTCGTTCTTTAATTCTTATTGATGAAATTGGCTCAGGTACAGATCCACAAGAAGGGGCATGTCTAGGAGAAGCTATTCTGGATACTTTATTAAGACGTGACTGCCGTATTGTTGCATCTACCCACTATGGTGAACTTAAGAGCTATGGTCAGTCAAGAGATGATATTACTCTGGCATCTGTTGGATTTGATGTAGAAACAATGCGTCCTACATATCGTTTAAAGCTTCATTCTATTGGTTCATCTTATGCTTTTGAGATTGCTGCTTCTTTAGGTCTTGATCATGAGATTATTGATCAAGCTTTACATAATAAAGAAGAACGTATGAATGAAGCAGAAAAGTTAACTGAAAAACTGACTAAACAGAGTGCTGAATTAGATGAAAAAGAAGAAAGAATCAATACATTACTTGCCGACAATGAAAAGCTTCATAATCGTTATGAGCATCAGCTATCTGTTGCCACAAAACAAAAAGATCGTATTGTCGAAGAGGCACAGCAAGAAGCTAATAAGATGCTTGAAGAGGCTAAGAAAACAATTGATGAGTTAACTAAAGATATTATGAATCAAGGTGCTTTAAAGCCTCATCAGGTGACTGCAGCGAAACATGCATTAGATCAGCAGAAATATGAAAAGAAAGAAGTAGTTAAGGTACAGGATCATGTCTTTAAAAAGGGTGATCATGTTAAGCTTGATAAGATGAATAGAGAAGGGGATGTCCTAGAAGTTAAGAAACATGAATTGCTTGTTGATTTAGGTGGTCTCCAGGCTCGTGTTAAGGATACTGATGTAACATTCATGTATGGTGCTTCTAAGCCTCAGAAGGTTAAAAAAGCAGGCACAAGACAGCATATGAAGAAGACAGGACATTATGAAGTCAATGTCATTGGTATGCGTTACGAAGAAGCGATGAATATTGTAGAAAAGTTTTTAGATGACGCTTTATTACTAGGTTATCCTTCAGTACGTATTGTTCATGGTATGGGTAAAGGTATTTTACGTAATGGTATAAGAAAGAAACTAGACCATTTATCATATGTCAAGGAATATCGTGATGGTGGACCAAATGAGGGTGGTTTAGGTGTAACGGTAGTTAGCTTTGAATAAGAATCTAGACTATATTAAAAAGAAGCTTTCTCTGCTTCCTATGTCTCCTGGCTGTTACTTAATGAAGAATACAGACGGAAAAGTTATTTATGTAGGAAAGGCGCGAAAACTTAAAAATCGCGTCTCTTCTTATTTTACAGGAGCACATAACTATAAAACTACAAAATTAGTCGATCATATATGGGACTTTGACTATATCGTGACAGGTAGTGAGAAGGAAGCATTATTACTAGAAATTAACCTTATTAAAGACTATACACCTGAATACAACATCATGTTTATGGATAATACTTATTATCCTTATATTGAACTCACTGATGAAACCCATCCACGACTTAAAATAGTAAGAAAAACTAAAAACAAAAAGAATAAATACTTTGGTCCTTATCCCGATGCCACTGCAGCTAGAAATACTTTTAAATTATTAAATAAGCTTTACCCATTAAGAAAGTGCAATCATGTCCCAGATAAACCATGCTTATATTATTCTTTACATCAATGTCTAGGTCCATGTATTAATGAAGTTGACAAGAGCCAATATGATGAAATTAGAAAAGAACTAATTTCTTTTATACATGGTAATACCAAATCCAAAATAGATGAACTCACTGAAAAGATGATGACAGCTAGTGAAAATCTTCAATTTGAACTTGCGAAAGAATATCGTGATCTCATTCGTTCTATAGAATATGTTACAGCAAAACAGAATGTCCAATTTGGAGACTATAAAGATAGAGATATCTTAGGCTATTTTATTGATAAAGGCTACATTAGTATACAGCTCTTCTTTATGCGTGAAGGTAAACTTCTCTATCATGATTTTAATTTAGAACCAGTAGGAGAAGATTTTGAAGAAGATCTCATTCGTTTCTTAGTTACTTATTATCAAACTCATCCAGAACCTTACGAACTGCTTATTCCTCAAGATGTTGATTTAGAACTATTAACTGAAATATTATCCTGTCATGTTCTTCAGCCACAAAGAGGAGATAAGAAATCTTTAGTAGAAATGGCTAATAAGAATGCGAAAGAAGCATTAGAAAAGAAATTCTTATTAAAAGAGAAAACAGATGAAAAAACAATTCTTCCTATTATTGAATTAGGTCAAAAACTAGGTATTGATACACCACACACGATTGAATTATACGATAACTCTAATATCCAGGGTGCTTATGCAGTCGCTGGTATGGTTGTATATAAAGATGGTGTACCATCTAAAAAAGATTATCGTAAATATAAGATCAAGACAGTAGAAGGTCCTGATGATTATGCAAGTATGAAGGAAGTCATCTATAGACGTTATTATCGTTTACTTATGGAGCAAAAAGAAATGGCTGATCTCATTATTGTCGATGGTGGACTAGGACAGATCAAAGTCGCCAAAGAAGTGATAAATAGTTTAAATCTCTCTGTACATATATGTGGTTTATCCAAGGATGATAAACATTCTACCGCAATGTTGCTAGATGAAAATGGGAACCAGGTTCCTATTGATACAAAGAGTCCTTTATTCTTCTTATTAACGCGTATGCAGGATGAAGTGCATCGCTATGCTATTTCATTCCACCGTCAGGTACGCTCTAAATCCTTATTTAGTTCTATATTAGATGAAGTAGAAGGAATAGGGGAAGCACGCAAGAAAAAACTTCTTAATCATTTTAAGAGTGTTAAAAAGATGAAGGAAGCATCACTGGAAGAACTAGAAGCAGTCATTCCTAAGAATACTGCAGCAAAGCTCTATGAAGTACTACATAAAGAATAATCTATACACTTTTTGCGATATACTATATAATTGACACTAGAGAGCAGGTGATTTAATGGAAAATAAGCGCAAGTATCTGTTTATTACAGTCATTGCATTATTTATCGTTTCATTCTATACAATTAACCTCCGATTTGATCCATTCTATCGTGTCAACGGCATCAATAACGATAATAGAATGATCATCGAAAAGTATTTAAGTAAAGAAGAACAGAAATATCTTGTAGAAAACAGAATTCCTCTTTACCATTTTATGAAATATATCAAATATGATGATTTTTATCTGCCATATTATCAATATTATGAATTACTAGAAAAAACAGGGCGTTACTCTACAAATAAGTCTATCCTACAAATAGGCAATGAATTAGCAACTAAACTCACTAATACCTATAAAGGTGCATCTTATGATCAAGCAAAGAAACTTGTAGAACATGATTTAGAAGCAGGATATTTATATAATCAGAACTTTGATTTTGGTAAACTACAAATATATTATGAAATGAGACCTCTTTATGAAGATTATAGTTATGTAGATGATACAGAATACTATATTGAATTATTAAAAAATCGTGGACTAAATGATAAAATGATTCTTTCATTCTTCAAACAAGCATGTGCTAATTACTCTCGTTACGGTTTAACAACACTTATGACTCAGGCAAATAATCAAGATATGTTATTGATTCCTGATCCTTCAGCTCTTTTAACTACCTTAAGTGATCAAACTTATATAGGTGCTTATGTTCCTCATAATCTTGTCTTAATGTCAGATATTCATCGTTTAAAATATGCCATGTATTTAAATAATGACGCCTATGAAGCGCTAAAGAAGATGATTGATGCAATGCCTAATGAGATTGCGAATGACTTTTATGTTAAAGAAGCATATACAAGCTTTACTGATTTACAGTATTCAAATCCTAATCTTGCAGGTAAAGATGAAAGACAATTAGGTCATACAGTTTCTATTGCCTCTAAGTCCATTGCCTATCATGAGTTTGAAACAGCTGCCCTGTCACAATGGCTTGAAGCACATTCATATGAATATGGTTTTATATTACGTTATCCAAAACGTATGGCATCTTCTACAAATCATGTGTATGATGCACATTACTATCGCTATGTAGGTAAGAAGAATGCGAATAAGATTTACAAAGAAAATAGCTGTATTGAAGAATATAATCAGAAGGAGGCAGCTGAATGAAAAAAATTGTAATTATGTCAGATAACCATGGAGACATGAATATCTTAACAGATATTAAAGTTTTAGAAGATGATGCAGATTACTATATCCATTGTGGTGATAGTGAATCATATCAATTGCGTGATTTAGATGAATTTGTTGCAGTGAAAGGAAACAATGACTGGAGTCTTGATCTTCCACAAACTGCAAGATTAGATATTGAAGGAAGACATCTTCTGATTACTCATGGGCAGTTTTTTGGTTATTTTGATCGTGAAAAGAAAATGCTGGACTTTTTAAAGAAATATAATGGAGATGTTTTAATCTCAGGACATACACATATGCCTCTAGTAAAAGAAGAAAATGGTTTATGGCTTATTAATCCTGGCTCTACTTCATGGCCACGTGGTGGCAGCAAAAGATCTTATGCGGTGATGACTATTGATGGTACAAATGTAGATGTTAGAATTAAAACATTGGAATAATGATACAATTTATTAAATGGGATTGACTTTTTATATCTTCCTATTATAATGGGCATGTAAAGTCAAATATAAAGATAGAGGAAGCGATGCATCAGAGTAGTATGAGGAGTCGGCAGACTAAGAATCATATGAAAGGTAATCATCGCCGAAAGAGGATAAGCGGCAGCTTATAGTCTTGGGGATTCAGGAAATACCTGTCTCACTCCTTCATGATGAAGAGGCGTTATCTAATCGTTAAAAGCTATATGATAACGTATAGCTTTTTTTTCTATTTTTATATAGAAAGGGGAATAAATATGAAAAAGACTTTAATTACGCTTGCAACAGCAGCGCTTGTATTATCAGGATGTGGATCATCTACTAAGGATGACAACACTTTTACAGTAGGGATGGAAGCAGCTTACCAGCCATTTAACTGGCAGACTTCTAAGAAAACAGATACTGCAGTACAGTTAGATGGCGGTGCAGGTTATGCAGATGGATATGATGTTGTCGTTGCCAGCAAAATTGCTAAAAAATTAGGAAAGAAACTTGTAGTAAAGAAGATTGCATGGGATGGTTTACAGCCAGCTGTAGAATCTGGGGAAATCGATGCAATTATCGCAGGTATGACTGCTGATAAGAAACGTGAAAAGGGATTAGATTTCACTACGCCTTATTATCAGAGTGAAATGGTTATGATCGTAAGAAAGAATAGTGCCATGACTTCATTCAATGATATCCAGCAGTTCTCAGGCTATAAGGTAACAGGTCAGAAGAATACTAACTATGATACAATCATTGATCAGATTAATGGTGTAAAACATCAGACACCTAAATCAACTTATCCAGAATTAGTTGTAGCTTTACAGCAGGGTGATACAGATGGTATTACTGCAGAATTACCAGTTGCAAATGGTATCGTACAGGCTAACCCAGATTTATCAATCGTTAAGTTTGCAGATGGTCATAACTTTAATGTAGATACTGCAGTATCAATTGGATTAAAGAATAATACACGTAAGACTGCTGAATTCAAGAAGATTCAGAAGGCTTTAGATTCTATTTCACAAGAAGAAAGATTAAAAATCATGGAAGATGCTGTTAAGAGAGCACCTACTGAAAAATAGGAGATAAAATGAAAATAGATTTTCAATATGCATGGAGTCAGTTAATTAATAACTGGCCTCTATTCTGGTATGGTATTAAGATGACAATCGCTTTTGCGGTTGTTGGTACATTAGCTGGTTTAATTATTGGTTTAATTGTTGGTGCCATTCGTTGTGTACCATTAGATCCACTAGATAAACCAGTGACAAGATTCTTTAAACGTTTAGGACGTTTTATTACAGGCTTTTATGTATGGGTATTCCGTGGAACACCTATGATGGTTCAGGCCGTATTCCTTTATTACTTATTCAAACCAGTATTACATTGGAATAACTTTACAGCTGGTATGGTCATTATCTCAGTGAATACAGCTGCTTATATGGCTGAAATTATTCGTAGTGGGATTCAGTCTATTGATCCAGGACAGATGGAAGCAGCTAAGTCTTTAGGTATGACAAATACTCAGACTATGATTTCTATCATCTTCCCACAGGCTATTAAGAATACATTCCCATCACTTGGTAACCAGTTTATCGTTAATATTAAGGATAGCTGTATGTTAAATGCGATTTCAGTTGTTGAATTATTCTTCCAGGCACAATCAGTGGCTGGTACTAATATGAGATATATTGAAGTATATCTTGTTGTTGCACTTATTTATTTAACTCTTACAACAGTTGCAACATTTGTACTTAATTACATTGAAAAGAGAATCAATAAGACAAACACAGTCACTATCAAGGATAACTGTGCTTAAGGAGGAAAGAAATGGATACAGTAATTGAAATTAAACATTTAGAAAAACATTTTGGTGACCTCCGTGTTCTTAACGATATTGATTTCACTATCGAACGTGGTAAGGTTGTTACTATTATTGGTTCAAGTGGTTCTGGGAAAAGTACACTACTAAGATGTATCAACCTTCTTGAAGTACCTGATGCAGGAGAAATTCTATTCAATGGTCAAAATATTCTTAAAGGTGATTTAGATGCTTCTACATATCGTAGTAAAGTAGGCATGGTATTCCAGAACTTTAACTTATTTAGTAATAAGACAGTTTTAGAAAACTGTATGATTGGCCAGATCAAAGTATTAAAGAAATCTAAAGAAGAAGCCCGCGCTGAAGCAATGAAACAGCTAAAAGCTGTTGGTATGGATAAATTCGCAGATGCTTCTAGTACAAAGCTTTCTGGTGGTCAGAAACAGCGTGTTGCGATTGCAAGAGCTTTATGTATGAAACCAGAAGTACTTCTATTTGATGAACCTACAAGTGCCTTAGATCCTGAAATGGTAGGGGATGTATTAGATGTTATGAAGGAACTTGCGAAAGAAGGTTTAACAATGGCTGTTGTGACTCATGAAATGCAGTTTGCTAGAGAAGTGAGTGATGTTGTATGTTTTATGGATCAGGGCGTTATTGCTGAAATGGGTACTCCTGAAGAAGTATTTGAACATCCTAAAACAGAACGTGCTAAACAGTTCTTATCACGTTATTCTAACAGATAAAATAATGACTCAAGAGATAGCATAAAAGCTGTCTCTTTTTCTATATAGATAAAAAAACTGGTAATGACGGTTCTTTACCAGTTATATGCAAAATAAAAACCTCAGATAAACCGAGGTAATTAACAGATGGCGTCCACGAGGGGATTCGAACCCATGACCGCACGCTTAGAAGGCGTGTGCTCTATCCAGCTGAGCTACGTAGACATTTGTTTTTCGAATGCTTTTATATAATAGCATATAGATCATTTTAATGCAATATGAAAATGAAAAAAATGATAAAATACCTATCTTAATGTTTTCTCACACTTTAAATAATAAACAAGCTGTGTATATATTATAATATTCATGTAACATTTTGAATGTTTTTAAATTGTATTATAATATATATTGAAATCATAAATTGATAGCGCTATCATATATACATATGGGAGGAATCAGAATGAATAAGAAACAGAAAATCGTTTCTACTACATTATCTACAGTAACAGCATTATCATCTGTAGGTGCTATCTCTAGTTTGCCTAATACCGTTATTAAAAATGTTCAGGCATTAGATGAAAATACAGTAGAAACAATTCAACAGGTACAACCAACAGTTAGAACAGATTTAGAAAAGGAAGTAGAAGATAAGAACTCTACTGTTATTTCTACTGGAGCTGCATTACAGGGAGCAGAATATCAGAAAAACAGTTCAGAGGAAGCATTAAACAATG
Organism: Catenibacterium sp. co_0103; assembly: GCF_004168205.1. Classification (GTDB taxonomy): domain Bacteria; phylum Bacillota_I; class Bacilli_A; order Erysipelotrichales; family Coprobacillaceae; genus Catenibacterium; species Catenibacterium mitsuoka_A. The sequence goes on from NZ_RCYB01000032.1 coordinate 10,965, forward strand.
CGAAAACCAACAAGAAAGAAAATGATGAAAAGCTTACTACTTCACAAAATCAGGTTGATCAGACTCTTGCGAAAGAAGTAAAAGATAGAGCTCAGGTCGTTTTACAGCTACAGGAAACTTTATCATCACAGAAACAGCAAAAAGAAGCTTTAGATAAAGCTGTAGAAGAAAAGCAGAATCAATTAAAGGATGCGCAGGATAAATACAACAAAGCGCAAGCTAATTATAATGATTTAGCTGATAAGAATAAGGATGCTTTAGATAAGTTGAATCAAGCTGAAGAGGACAAGACTCAATATGAAAAAGACCTTGCCAGCTTAAATGATCAGTTGACTACTTTAAATAAAGATATTGAAACAGTTACTACAAAACTTAATGAAGAAAAGAAGTCATTAGAAAACAATAAGACTACTCTTAGTCAGTTAAATACAGAAAAACAAACTCTAGAAACAGATTTAAAGGTTTCTACTGATAAGCTTAATTCTTTTAAAGAAGCACTTAATAAACAGCCAACAACTGAAGAAGTAACTCAGTTACAGAAAGACATTGATACTCTTGAAAAGGATATCGATACTAAGACAACTCAGTTATCCACTTTAGACCAGGAAATTAACAGCTTAACTACTTCAATTGAAGCACAGACTACAACTTTTAATGAGACAACAAAGAAAAAGGATGATCTAACTAAACAGTATGATGCTTTAACTACACAAGTTAATGAAGCAAAAACAAATCTAGTTACTGCAAAAACTAACTACGATGCAGCTAAAAAAGCAGTGGATGATCTTAAAAACAATGTTGATACACCAGAACTTGCAAAATTAAAGTCTGAACTCTATCAATTACAGAAGCAGCAGTCTGCCTTACAAGCACAAGTGGACGTTACTAGCAGCAAGTTAAAAGCAGCTGAAACTGAATTAGCCAATGCTTATACAAAATATGATAACAACGTTGTCAACTTCTATAAGGAAGTCTACAACAATACTGGTAATTTAGATGCTTATTATGCTTATACAGAATTAGAAAAGTATGATGGTATAAAAGTAGGATCAGCGACTATTTATGATAGCAAGAATTACGATAAGACAATGGCTTCATTATCTGATTTAAAGGAAGCACTTAATTATATTAAGATGTGTAACCAGATTAGAGCATATGAAGGTGTAGCACCACTTAAAGTCTCTTATTACCTTCTGGCTGTATCCGCAATCCAGAACGAATTTACATCTGTAAAATGGGGACATTCAGAAATATATCCATTCGCTGAAAATATATATGGAAGTTCAAGAGATTACAACTCTACAGACTTCTTAGATCAAAACGGCAATTTGGATGTAGCCTATTTAGATAAACTTGGAAGAAATCAAAACCTAGATGTATTCAATACACAAAGACAAAATCCATTTTATGGATGGTGGATTAAAGAAAAAGTAAAATACGAACAGACTAAAAATAAAGATGATGCTGGACATTATTTCAACATTATAGATGAAAATTATACTCTGACTGGATTTAGCCATAATAATCAACTACATAATAGTGGTTATTACACTTGGGGACAAGTATTTGCAGAAGGCCTCGTTGCAGATAAATTGGATGGTAGTGGTCAAGTAAGTATCACAGGTCAAAGTGTAGATGAATTTGAAAAGACATTAAATGCCTGGATTTTAAAGAAGGCTAATGGAGTTCAAATTGAACAGAATAAAGTTGATGCTGCAAAAGCTGAAGTTGAAAAGGCGATAAATGCACTCAATGATAACAAGCAGAAAATCAGCACAAAACAGACTGAAATCAATAATTATAAGGATAATGTAAAGGCACAATTTAAAGCTGCAGAAACATCTTATAACAACGCTAAGAACACATATGATAATCTAGTCAATCAGCAGTCTTCAGTAAAAGCTGAATTAGATAATACTTCTAGTACACTTAACGCACAAAAGGATGCTTTAACTAAACTAGAAGATCAGTTAAAAGCTAATAAAAAGGAGAAAGATACTTTATCTAAGCAGATTACTGATGAAAAGCATTATTAGCTCAAAAGAAAGAAGAACTTGCAAATGCCACTAAAGATAAGGCAGAATTAGAACAGGCTCTTAAAGATGCGAATGCTGATGTTGATCGTATCACTGCTTTAATTGATGAAAATGATAAGAAGATTAAAGCACTTGAGTCAGAAATTAACACTAACAAGCAGAATATCAATGCATATAATGCTGAGTTAAATACTTTGAACTCTAAAGTTACTAGTAAAGAAGCTGAAAAAGATGCATTATCTGCCAATATTGATATGTTAAATACTGCAATTAATGCATATAATAAACAGTTAGAAGAATGCAACAAAGCAAAAGATGCATTAGATGCTGCTAAAAACAATTTTGATAATGTTCAAGCTGAATATGAGCAGGCTGTTGAAGACCAAAAAGCTCAAGCTGATGTCGTAGCAAATACTACCAAGAAGCTAGATAATGCAAATGAAAGTCTTTCAAAAGCTCAAAGAGCTACTGCTGATTGGGAAGGTATTAAAGCAGGTGCCAGTGATCATTATGCACCTTATCATGATGAAGTATTAGATAACTTAATTGATACTGTATTAGTTTATGTAAGTGCGAAAGATGCTGCTGGTTCAATTGAAACTAAACTTGCTGATGCACAGAAGGACTATGATGAAAAGACAAAGAATTATGAAGATGCTTTAAGTGCCTATAATGCGGCTCTTAAGGAATACAATGGTGCAAAGGCTGATTTAGATGCATTTGATGCAAAATATGGTATTGTCACAAAAGATACAATTACTTTACCTAGTGAAATGACTTATACTGGAAAACAAATTAAACCAGAAGTTGTAGTCAAAGATAGTAAAAGTAATGTTGTTGAACCAAGTGAATATACAATCACTTATGGTGATAATACAGAAGTTGGGGAAGGTAGTGTTACTATTAAATTAAGTGACGAGCATTATGTTGGTACTATCACTAAAACATTTAAAATCGTCTCTCCATCTACTGATAAAGATGACAATACGACTCCACCTGCAGATAAGAAGGACGATGTCACAACTACTCCTTCTGATAAGAAAGATAACGTTACTGTCACTCCAACACAAAAGAATAATACGACAGTAAAATCTGACAAGACTTCTACTACTGTAAAAACAGGTGATTCATCACCAATCGTACAATTTAGTCTATTATCAATGCTTTCTATGTTCTTCTATACATTATTAAGAAGAAAAGAAAATAAAAATTAATATGAAAGGTACCCAAGTATGATAGCTTGGGTACCCTTTTTACTGATATAAAATAAAAACCTCGGATAAACCGAGGTAATTAACAGATGGCGTCCACGAGGGGATTCGAACCCATGACCGCACGCTTAGAAGGCGTGTGCTCTATCCAGCTGAGCTACGTAGACATTTGTCTTTCGACTGCTTATGTATAATACCATGACTTTTCACATAATGCAAGCACTTTTTTCATTAATATATGTGTTGACTTTATTAAATCACCTCACATATAATAATTATCAGTTCGATAATACTAACTATTATTAGGTGAGACTAATTAAGGAGATGACTATGAAAATTATTTGGATACTACTAGGATTTATATCTTTGATACTCGGTACTTTAGGAATTGTACTTCCTATTTTACCTACTGTTCCTTTTTATATGGCAACTGTATTCTGTTTTGCGAAAAGTTCAGATAAGCTTCACCACTGGTTTACGCACACAAACCTTTATAAAAAACACTTAGATAGTTTTGTACAAAACAGATCTATGACATTAATGACTAAATGTGAGATCATGGGTATGGTTACAGCTATTATGTTAATAGGGTTCATCTGTATGAAAAATGTACCTGTAGGAAGAATATGTATTGCGATTGTCTGGGTCTTTCATATTCTTTATTTCTTTTTCCAAGTCAAGACGATAAAGAAAGAAGAGACAATCAATGAATAAAGTAGAAAAAAAGAGAATTAAAGAACAGGAAACAATTGAAAAGATGATTCATATCTATTGTATAAAGAATCATCATACAAAAGAGTTATGTTCTGAATGTAAGGAATTAGTGAATTATGCAAAAGCACGTAGTCAAAGATGTCCTTTTATGGCAGAAAAGACATTCTGTGCACATTGCAAAGTGCATTGTTATAGGCCTGAAATGAGAGAAAAAATCAGAAAGGTCATGCGTTTTAGTGGCCCTAGAATGATCATCTATGCCCCTAAAACAGCTTTATGGCATATGCTATGTACTATAAAAGAAAGGATATTAAAATGATTAAAACAAGATTGATACAATTGTTGTCACATTCTAAAAAATATATTGTTTATACAGTATTCTGGCAATGGATTTCATTACTCGCACAGATCACTGCTGTATTTACTATTGCAGACTTATTGGGTCATGTATTGAATAATACGCTTACTATAAGTCATCTTAAATCTACATTTTTATTATTACTAGGAGTCATAGTGATTCGCTATACATGTGAACGTATGAGTGCTCGTACATCATACTTAGCTAGTGTGGATGTAAAACGTATATTAAGAGAAAAGATTTATGATAAGATGCTTAAACTCGGAGCATCTTATAATGAATATGTATCTTCTTCTGAAGTGGTACAGGTGTCTACAGAAGGAGTAGAACAATTAGAAACATATTTTAGCAAATATCTCCCTCAATTATTTTATAGCTTACTTGCACCAATCACATTATTCATTATATTAAGTCGGGTAAATCTAAAAGCAAGTATCATACTATTAATCTGTGTACCACTTATTCCTATATCTATAGTAGCTGTACAGAAGTTTGCGAAAAAACTATTAAGTAACTATTGGTCTACTTATACAGGACTAGGAGATTCATTCTTAGAAAACTTACAAGGATTAACAACTCTTAAAATATATCAGGCAGATAAGATGAAAGCAGAAGAAATGGATCAAGAATCCGAAAAATTCCGTAAGATTACTATGAAGGTTTTAACTATGCAACTCAATTCTATTAGTGTGATGGATATTGTCGCTTATGGTGGTGCTGCAGTAGGAATGATTATTGCTTTATTAGAATATCTTCATGGACATATTAATATGCAGGGTACTCTCTGTATCATTCTTCTAGCCAGTGAATTTTTCCTTCCCTTAAGACTACTTGGATCTTTTTTCCATATTGCAATGAATGGGATGGCAGCGAGTGATAAAATCTTTAGAATTCTTGATATTCCTGAAATAAGTTTTGGAAAAGAAGTATTGTCAGATCATAGTTTAGATATCTTATTGAAGGATGTTCATTTCTCTTATGAAGAGAATAGAGAAATATTAAAGGGTATTGATATGACATTACAAAAAGGATCCTTTATCTCATTAGTTGGAGAATCAGGATGTGGCAAGAGTACAATTGCTGGTATTCTTGCTGGAAAGTATAGAGGATATACGGGTGATATCACAATTGGTGGTACTCCCTTAAAGGATGTCAATGAAGAAGATTTAATGAATCATGTTGTATTGATTAGACATAACAGCTATCTATTTAAAGGAACCGTAGAAGAAAATCTTCATATGGCAGATCCTCATGCTACAAAAGAAGAAATGGAAGCAGTACTAGACAAAGTAAATCTTTTAGGATTTCTTAACTCACAAGATGGTATAAAAACAAAACTATTAGAAAAAGCATCTAACTTATCGGGTGGTCAGTGTCAAAGATTAGCCCTTGCTCGTGCTTTACTTAAAAAGGATGTATCTGTCTATATCCTTGATGAAGCAGCTTCTAATATTGATATTGAAAGTGAAGAACTGATTATGAATGTCATTCATGAATTAGCCAAAACAAAAACTGTATTACTTATTTCTCATAGACTTGCCAATGTAGTAAAAAGTGATCATATCTACTTCTTACAAGATGGACAAATCAAAGAACATGGTTCACATACTGAATTAATGAATCAGAATGGTGCCTATAAACATCTATATGAAGCACAGATGGCTTTAGAAAACTATGGAAAGAAAGGAACTGTATAATGAATAAAACAAATCGTAGAAGTGCTATTCAAATTATGGCTCAGTTGATTGGTTTAGTTAAACCACTCCTTATTTTTATGATTGCTGCCATTCTGCTTGGTACTGTCGGCTATTTATGTGCGATCTTCCTGACTATCCTTGCAGGTCAAGTACTTGCTCATGGACTTATTCCACAATTATTTTTCCGCATAAGAAATCCACGTCTCGTCTTTATGCCTGTTAAAACAATCTTGACTATAATGATTGTAATTGCCTTATTACGCGGTATTCTGCATTACCTCGAACAATACTGCAATCATTATATTGCCTTTAGATTACTTGCCATTATTCGTCATAAGGTCTTTGAAGCATTGCAGAAGCTATGCCCTGCTAAACTAGAATCTCGTGATAAAGGAAATCTTATTTCTATTATTACTACAGATATAGAATTACTAGAAGTATTCTATGCACATACTATTTCTCCTATCTGTATCGCATTCCTCACTTCTTTATTTATGGTACTCTTTATTGGACATTATCATTATTTAGCTGGATTACTTGCACTTATTGCTTATATTATTGTTGGTGTGATTATACCAGTTATTAATGGCAAACTGGGAAGTGCTGAAGGGATGAGTTTTCGTAATAATTTTGGTGAATTAAACAGTTTTGTATTGGATTCCTTACGTGGATTAGATGAAACAATCCAATATAATCATGGTGAAGAAAGAAAACAGGAAATCATTGAACGTTCTAAGCAGCTTGCAAAACAGCAGGAATACTTAAGCTATAGAGAAGGGGCTCAGCGTTCTATCACAAATACAGTTATTCTCTTAGCTTCATTTGGTATGCTTTTCTTAACGCTATTCCTTTATCTTAATCATGAATTAGGTTTTGAAGGTATTATTACATCTACTTTATCTATGATGGGTTCATTTGGTCCCGTAGTCGCTTTATCAAGTCTTTCTAATAACCTCAATCAAACCTTAGCAAGTGGTGAACGTGTTCTTTCACTTCTTGAAGAAAAGCCTCTTGTAGAAGAAGTAGAAGGAGACAAAGAAAGCAATGATTCCTTTAAAGGAGCTGCACTTAATCATGTTACTTTCTCATATGATGATGAAACAATCCTAGATGATTATTCATTAAAACTAGAACCTGGTAAGATTACAGGAATACATGGTGTGAGTGGTTCTGGTAAATCTACAATACTAAAATTATTAATGCGTTTCTGGGGCGTGAATCAAGGCTCTATTACTGTAGATGAAGAAGAAATCAAAGATATTCCTACAAAACATTTACGTAATATGGAAAGTTATGTCACACAGGAAACTCATCTCTTCCATGACTCTATCGCAAATAATATTGCGATTGCGAAGAAAGCTGCTACACGTGAAGAAATCATGGAAGCTTGCAAAAAAGCTTCTATTCATGATTTTATTATGACTTTACCCAAGGGTTATGATACAGAAGTAGGGGAGTTAGGTGATACATTATCAGGTGGAGAGAAACAAAGAATAGGAATTGCGCGTGCATTCCTACATGATGCACCAATGATTCTTATGGATGAACCAACATCTAACTTAGATTCACTCAATGAAGGTATTATCTTGAAATCATTAAAAGAATCTTCAAAACAAAAAACAATTGTTCTTGTATCACATAGAGTATCTACAATGAATATTGCAGATACTGTTTATGAGATGAAGGATGGTAGAATTTCTTAATAAGAGGATGTTCACGCATACTTTTTTCATGCTAAGATAATAATGAGGTGAACAACTATGTTGTGTGATTATCATGTACATACTATCTATAGTGATGATTCTGTTTATGAAATGGAAGAAGTTGTAAAGGATGGTATAAAAAGAGGAATTAAAGAATTATGTTTTACTGATCATGTAGATTATGGCATTAAAAGAGATGTAGATGATCCTCTTGGTCCTGTATATCTCAATGGACAACCTATAACCAATGTTGATTATCCTAAGTATTATAAAGAATATCTGTATGTAAAAGAAAAGTATAAAGATCAAATTACACTTAAGCTAGGATTAGAATCTGGTATCCAGGTACATACAATTCCCCAATATGAAGCTTTATTTAAAGCTTATCCCTTTGATTTTATTATCCTTTCTATTCATCAGGTAGATGATTTAGAATTCTGGACCGGAGATTATCAAAAAGGGAGAACTGAAGAAGAATATTATACACGATACTACCAGGAATTATATGATGTAGTAAAGAACTATAAGAATTATAGTGTTCTAGGTCATATGGATCTCATGAAGCGTTATGATGATCATGATGGCTATGATAGCTTTAATAAGCATAAGGATATCATTACAAAGATTCTTCAAATCGTCATCAAAGATGGCAAGGGAATTGAAATCAATACATCATCAGTATGCTATAAACTAGATGATTTAATGCCTTCTAAAGATATACTAAAACTTTATTTAGAACTTGGTGGTACTATTATCACAATAGGGAGTGATAGTCATCAAGAAGATCATTTAGGTGCCTATATAGAAGATACTAAAAAGCAGTTAAAAGCATTAGGCTTTACACAGTACTGTACATATAATAAAATAATTCCTGAGTTTCATAATTTATGATATTCAAATTATATTGAACAATGCACATTTTTTTCATATTTTTGTGTAAATAATGCGTATTTTTATGTAAAAAAGCACTTGCAATACATCTCTTGGCATGTTATTATACATGAGCAGTCAAGAGATATGTCTACGTAGCTCAGCTGGATAGAGCACACGCCTTCTAAGCGTGCGGTCATGGGTTCGAATCCCCTCGTGGACGCCATCTGTAAATCACCTCGGTTATTCCGAGGTTTTTTTATAGTTAAAAAAATATTTAAAACACCTATAAATAGGCATTATGAGCAAATACTTCAACGCATTTTATTTCTAAATCCTTTATAATCATAGATGTAGAAAGGTTTTGGTGATAAATATGAATAAAAATAATTACTCTTTATATCGTTTAATGAATATCTATATGAATGATTCTCTTGCAGGAATCCGTTTCTTCTATAATATCAAATGGCCTCAAGGCTTTGTTTGTGAAGAATGTGGTAGTTCTCATTATGTTTATGCTGAGGAAAATAGATGTTTCATCTGTGCTCATTGTGGACATAAAGAAGACTTACTTGCACATACTGTCTTTTCAGAATGTCTAGATAATCCGAATTCTCTTGTCTTAGGACTTTATCTATGTCTTACAAGCAAGCGTAGAGTGACTCAGAAAGAACTTGCACAGCTTGTAACTATTCCTACTAAGAGTGCTGCAATACTTATTAAGAATACAGAAATGATTGATGAATGTAATATCCAGGAGGATATTATTAAGAAGATGTTTGAAGTAACTGAAAATCCTTTATTAAAAAATGTATCTTATAGTAATAAGAATGACTCAAATCGTGCTATAATACCAACGAAAGCAGGGTGATTTATATGACAGAAACAACAGGTTCAATTATTAATATAGTGAATACTGGTCAGGTGATTACATTAACTGTAAAGTATATGGTTGATCATCATGTTTATTCATTTAAAGAAGAAGCTGTATTAAAGCCAGCAAGACAATTACTATTATTTAAATCTAAAAGAAAAGTACCTGTGTTAGGTACTTTAAGAGTAGGACAGGAAGTCACTGTCTATTATGATGAAAAGCATCCAAGTACTGCTTATCTTAAAGATAATGCGAGATAGAATGTTTATAAGTTTCTAGGAAGATGATAAAGGATAGAAAGCATAGCCATTCAAACAAGCCTGTAATATCTGCAAGAAAGTATAATACAGTCGTTAACATAAGACATAATGATATCAATAGCTGCAGGAGCTTATAGGCTAAGTAAGTATGAGTTTGATGTAAATCATAGAGAAACATTACAAGAGTAATGACTATGAATACAATTCCAATAAAACCTATATAAGTATGACATTCTGAAAAGAAGTCATGACTTGATCTTTTAAAAGGCATAAAAAGACTTATAAGAAGACATAGACCCGATATATGGACAAGTGCTTTACGTTTCGTGATTTGGTATAACTGATACCAGTAATAGATTAAAAACACAAAGAAAAAGCACTGCATTGGATAATGATATTGTGGCATGCTCATAACTCCAGATAAATTATTATGTATTAAACTGAGTCTGGATGCAAAATATGCCAGTATTATAAGAAAAATGATATGTACCATAAAAACCTCCTGCTTCATTATAACTGCTTCTATTTGAGAAGAGTAGAAAGATATGCTAAAATATATTAAATGTGATAGGTTGAACATATTGAAAGGAGTATTATGAAACACAATAATGTTAAAATCATGCCTCTAGGTGGACAAGCCGAAGTAGGCAAGAGTATGTACAGTATAGAAGTAAACGGAAAGATTTTCATCATTGATGCAGGTTACCGTTTTCCGGATTTAGATAAGCTTGGTGTTGATATCATCATTCCAAGTTTTGATTATTTAATTGAAAGAAAGAAGGATATTGTCGCCATCATTATCACCCATGGACATAATGATGTTATGGCAGCATTACCTTATTTATTAAATGCTATTCAGGGGGTTCCTGTATATGCACCTAATTTAACTGCAGACCTCATTGAAATGATGATTGATCATTATCAAAGACATCAGAAAAAGAATCTTCATATGGAACTCATTCGTGTAAAACGTGATGAATCTATTAAGATTGCTGGTATCCCAGTAGAATTCTTCCCTGAAACACATTCTATTCCTGGAAGTGTTGGTGTAGCCATCTGGACACCTGATGGATATGTTGTATATGGTGGAGAATTCATTATTGACTTTGGTTCTCCTGAAGGATTTAGATGTAATATCCAGAAGATGATGGAGATTGGAAAGAAGGGCGTTCTTGCCTTAATGGTTGAATCATCAGGTGCAAGTAATCCTGGTTATACTTCACCAAATCATAAGCTTACAAATAAGATTGAATCTATGTTTGAAGATGCATCTGGTAGAATTATTATTTCTTCTTATGCCCAGAACGTCTTTAGAACAAAAGAAATCGTAGAACTTACTAAGAAATATCATCGTCAGATTGTCTTCTATGGTCGTGATAAGTATGATCAGACAAATAGTATTATTCGTTTAGAAAAGACAACACGTGAACCTGTTATTACTGTTCCAAGTAAATATCTAGGTAAGAAAGAAAATGTAGGTATTCCTGCAAAGGATTCTAACTATGTTATTCTTTTAAGTGGTGCACCTAATACAATCTATAATGATATTTGTGATATTTTAGATGGTGGAGATGAACTATTAAAAATCAGAGAAGGGGATACATTTATTGTTGCTTCTCCAGTACTTCCCGGTACTGAAAAAATTGCGAATAAAGCACAGAATGATTTATTTAGAACTCCTGCTGATGTTCACATTCTTAAAAATAAAGAATTACCATCAATGCATGCATCTATCGAAGATATCAAAGTATTTATTCAGTTATTTAATCCTAAGTACTATGTACCAATCAAAGGTGAATATCGTCGTTTTGTAGCTAATGCACATATTGCCAATGAAATGGGCATTGATAATGATCATATCGTAATATTAGATAATGGTGAGAAGTGTACTTTTGAAAATGGACAGTTAGATGAAAATCGTGAAGTCATTGAAATCGAAGATGTCATGATTGATGGTATTGGTGTAGGTGATGTTGGAGAAAAGGTTATTGATGACCGTATCCAGTTATCTAATGATGGAATTGTAGTCGTAGGTGTCACTATTGATTCACGTACGAAAGAAATCATTGCCCAGACAGACTGCCAGACACGTGGATTTGTTTATTTAAAAGATTCTGGTTATGTCATTAAAGAAATTATTAATATCTGTGAGGGTGTTGTTTCTAAATTAAAGGATGATCCTCAAATGGATGTTCAAGATATACGTAATGAGATGAAAGAATTATCTATGCGTTATATTATGAAAGAAACAGGTAAGAAACCTGTATTCATTGGTGTTGTAGTAGAAATATAAGCAGGATTTATTCCTGCTTTTTAAAACTATGAAAGGAAGTGAAAACATGGCTGAAAAGAAAACAAAGAAACCTAAAAAAGCACCTGTATCCAAACAGCCAAAAAAACAAGAAGAACCTAAATCTAACAAGATCAAAGTAAGACTAATTGCCTTATTCTTATTGTTTATATTCTTTATTAGTATATGTCAATTAGGAATAGTAGGCGGATTCTTCCATACACTCATGGTTTATATTTTTGGTAGTATGATGATTTATCCAATTCTTATTATACTCTCTATTATATCTGCTTATTTTGTTATAAAGGGAGAAGCACCTCAATGGAAAGGACCACAAGCTATAGGGCTTGTTATGATGATTATTGGTATCTTACTTATTTGTACATATGCAGGTAATATGCATTCTACAGGTAGTATGAATAACTATATAAAACATGATGGTGTAACAAGTGGTGGTTTAATAGGTTCATTATTATATGCACCACTAAGTGCTTTATTTTCTCCTATTGGAACGCTTATTTTTGGTATTATTTTACTGCTTGCTGGTCTTGTATTATTCTCTAGTAAGTATATTCATCAATATAGGATCAAGCAGAATGAAAAGGAAGCACAGGATGCAGTAGAAGTATTTGAAAACAAGAAAAAAACATCTAAAGTGAAAGATTTCTTTGCACCTAAACAAAAAGAAAAGGGATTCTTCCCTGATAAAGTTTTTGAAGAGAAAGAACCTTTAAAGGAACCTGATATAGATCTTACTTTTAATCAAAAGAGTATGCGTTTAGATATTGAAAAGAAGAAACCTAAAAAGATGGAATACAAGGATGGTGTTTATCAGCTTCCTTCATTTGATATATTAAATCCTATTCGTAATACAGGTAATTTATCAGAAGAAGCCAAACATGCTAAAAATACAGGAAAAATTCTTGAAAACATGTTTGAAGAATTTGGTGTCAATGCAAATGTAGTACATCTCTATATTGGACCTACAGTTACTAAATTTGAAATTAAGCTAGAAGCAGGTACACGAGTTAATCGTATCTTGCAGTTGCAGGATGATATTCAGCTTGCATTAGCTGCCAAAGAAATTAGAATTGAAGCACCTATTCCAGGTAAACCTTATGTTGGTATTGAAGTACCTAATAAGACAGCCGCTATGGTCCCATTTAATGAAGTTTATCAGCTTTCCATGCGTGATGATACATGGGATAACAAGTTAGCTGTTCCGCTAGGTAAAGATGTATCTGGTAATCTTATTGTCGCAGAACTCAATAAGATGCCTCATTTACTTATTGCAGGGGCGACTGGTTCAGGTAAATCAGTCTGTGTGAACTCTATTATTACTTCTATTCTTATGAAAGCAACACCAGATGAGGTAAGACTCATTCTTGTGGATCCTAAAAAGGTTGAATTATCTAATTATAATGGCGTACCTCATTTATTATCTCCTGTTGTCACTGATCCTAAAAAAGCAGCAGGTGTATTACAGCAGGTTGTTGCAGAAATGGAAAGACGTTATGAAGTTTTTGCAGAGAATGGACAGCGTAATATGGAATCCTTTAATATTTATGCAAGAACGTTCAATGAAAAGGCTAATGATGAAGATAAAAAAGAAATCATGCCTTATCATGTTGTGATCTTAGATGAAGTTGCTGATTTAATGATGGTCGCTTCTAAAACAGTAGAAGATTGTATTATGCGTATTTCACAAATGGCTCGTGCTGCAGGTATTCATCTTATTGTCGCAACACAACGACCATCTACTGATATTATTACAGGTGTTATCAAAGCTAATATTCCATCACGTATTGCCTTTGCAGTGTCTTCAAGTGTTGACTCACGTACAATATTAGATGCAACAGGGGCTGAAAAACTACTCGGAAAAGGGGATATGCTCTTTAGTCCAATGGGTTCTAGCTCACCAGTACGTGTACAGGGTGCATTTGTGGCAGATGAAGAAGTAAGTCGTGTTGTAGAATTTGTTTCTAAACAGATGGATGCAAATTATGATGATAATTATGTCAATGCGAAAGAAGTGTCCAATGGTGGCTCTTCAGTCAATGATTCTTTAGATGATACAGAAGAAGAATATGAAGAATGCCGTGAATTTGTCATTAAAGAACAACGTGCAAGTACTTCTTTATTACAAAGAAGATTCAGAATTGGCTACAATAAAGCAGCTCGTATCATGGATCAATTAGAACAAAATGGTGTTATTGGCCCACAGATAGGTTCTAAACCAAGGGAAGTTTACATTCGAGGTTATAGCGAAGAAGATATTTAAGGTATCTTCTCAGACTGTTGACAAACTAAATGTTAACAGTCTTTTCTTTTAAATTTGAAGAGTATATGATAATATAGTTACTGTCG
>NZ_RCYB01000033.1 GCF_004168205.1 Catenibacterium sp. co_0103
TTATTTCTTGATATCGATATGCCTCATGTTTCAGGATTAGAACTTGCGAAAGAATATAAAAAAAAGACATCAAAATGCGTTAATTATCTTTATTACCAGTCATAATGAACTGGTTTATAAAGCATGTAATATACATCCTTTTGACTTTATTAGAAAAGAGAATCTAGATATAGAAATGCCTGATGTATTAGAAGAAATCAACTATCATTTGTCTCATTTACATCCAAGTGTGACATTCTATATCAATGGAAATGCCTATATAATAAGAAAAGAATCTATTCTTTATTGTGAAAGCTTCAATCATCAAACAGAGATACATTTTGATACATCTTCTATTACTGTCAATATGCAGCTAGGTGATGTAGAAAAGACGATTGATTCAAATCATTTCAAAAGAGTTGGACGTTCTTATCTCGCAAATATGAAAAAGGTGACTAAGCTAGAAGGTACAACATTATATATAAGTGAGCATTACCAGATACCAATAAGCAGAAGAAAGAAAAAGCTTGTATTAGAGTATATGAAGGAGGTGCATCATTGATGTTAGAAACAAATAATATAAGTTTCATCGCATTATCTTTGATGGTGTTGTCATTCTTCTATTATGTCTATTCTATCAGCATTAAAGAGAATTTAATCAAGTTTATTGGTTCTGTACTATTATTATCATCTGTTTCTATTATTTCTTCTATGTTCATACATAATGGACTTATGAGTCTATGTATATTAGGTTTATGCCTCATTCTGTTTAAGCAGGACAGTGTTCTAGAATGTTTATTTATATCTCTCTATTTCATATTTCTAAAGGTTCTTACCTATGTTCTTGTGGCATGGGGCATCAATATTTTCATATATGATCTAGTTTTACCTATTCATGATACAATCTATGGTTCAGATATCCTTTTATGTGTATTTTTACTTCTTACAGGACATTTATTTAAGAATTATTTACTGCGTATTAAAGAATATACCGCCTTCTATCTTGGTATCCATTCTGTATTAACACTTATCTATCTGTCCTATCTTATTACTATTTTCAAAAAAGGTTCTCTTCCCCTTGAAAGTTCTATAGAAATTGTATTGATTACTATTCTTGTGATGTTGATCTACCAGATGGTTAATAGAATACTAAATATAGAAAAAGAGAATTATCTAGTAAAATTAAACAATGAGGAACTGAAATTCAATAAGAAAAATTATGAAAATATCATTACTCATATGAATGAAATCAGAAAGATCAAGCACGATATGAATCATATGTTGTTGTCATTACTGGAAGATTGTGAAAAAAAGATTATGAATCACTTCATAATCATATTAATAACCAATTACGTAGAATCAACGAAACACAAACAGTGGATACAGGGAATGCATCTTTGAATCTTATATTAGCTTCTCAATTATCTAAGATTAAAGGTAAGAATATTGAATTTATTGCCAGTCAATTTGATGATGATATCCCTATGGATAAAGTAGATTTCTATGTATTACTAGGTAATCTATTAGATAATGCGATTGAGAATTGTACATCAAAGTCTATTAAGAAGATTATTCTTGATATTTATAAAGAGAGTAATGATTTCGTTATTGATATTAAGAATACCAGTATCAATAATCCTCTTGTAGATAACCCAAACTTCAATACAACTAAAGAAGATTGTGGTCATGGGTTTGGAATGCGTTCTATTATGAATATAGTCAATAAGTATCATGGAGAGATCACCTATGATTACTCATATCGTTATTTTAGTGTTCAAATCAAAATAAAAAGCTAAAATAAAGCTATATTGGCAACCACTACAATCCTATATGATACATATAACCAGTAAGCGACTTTTCACTTCGATTTAAAAAAAGCTAGAAATTCTAGCTCATCTTCTAAACAATGTCTCTTCTATGGCACAAATCTTATCTGCAATACATACTATCCATGCTTCAGTACATGTAGGAGGAACAGGAGTCAAAGGAAACATATGTCTAATTATAATATTTTTAACTCGTGGTGAGAGTGTATAATCCTTTTCTGCATTTCTAAAAGCGCATTCTGGATGAGTAAAGCCATGAAAATGTCTTCCTTTTCCATCATGCCAATCATATAAGAAATAATCATGAAGTAATGCACCAATGACTAAAGCATCCATATTAACCTGTATTGGGAGCCATTTAGCTATTCTGACACTCATACGTGCTACATTGACACAATGTGCATAGACAGAAATAGAACCGTGTTGAATATAGTTCTTAGTTTCATTTAAGCGACCAGCATTTTCTAAATAACGTAATTTTTTTTGAATAATATATGTCATTTATATATCCCCTCTTGTTGAAACCAGCAATCTGGCTGTATTATAATATAAATAATTGAAACAATATATGGTCAAAACACAATAGAAATGTTGCTAAAGATACATATTGTATAGAAAATGGGTAATAAGAATGGAGAAAAAGACAGATAGACGAGTTGTCAAGACAAAGCATGCAATATTTAAAGCTTTTGTAGAGCTGTTAAATGAAAAAGATATAAATCAAATCACAATTACAGATGTTGCGAAAAGAGCCAATATTAACCGTAAAACATTTTATAATTACTATTCAGATATCAATGATGTCATGAAAGAAATAGAAAATCTAGTAGTCGCAGCTTTCATCAAAAACATTGGTACAGTCGAGTTTACTAATATGTCTGATTTCTTAACCGAAATCTTTATTAAGTTTACAGAAACAGTAAATCATGATCTAGAATTCTATGGTTTACTTTTTAATACAAATAACCGTTCTTTTCTTATTGTAAAGATTGTAGATATTCTTAGAAAATATGTACAACAGCGTATTGAAGAAACAGAAACACTAGATCAAAAAAGATTTAAAGTAGCAGTTGATTTGTGTATTCCTGGTATTATATCTGTATATATGAATTGGTTTACAAACAGTTATGATTATTCTATAGAAGAATTATCTAGTCTTCTAACAGACTTTATTCTTAATGGAATACAAAAAAATTGGCCAGGCAATTAAGCCTGACCATTTACTTTATGTCGATAATTGGAGTCAAAAATGTATCTTAATCCTCGTTTAATAATGGTAAAGAACGTAGGGGAACGATACATTTTTTCTTTTGGAAAATGATTTCCAACCACCTGTAATGTTTTCACATTATCACGTGTAGAGAAAGTAAAATGTCCATTGTTTTTAGTGAATATTGCGAAACGTGCAATTTTCTTATTAAAATATACAGAAGCACTGATATAATCAATTTCTTCCCATGGAATCTGAATATAGTCTTCTTTATTCTTTTCGTTATAGAACTCAAAGGCCTTGTCCCCTACCATGACATCCCCATAGTTAGTTAAACCATTGAGTGAAGTTGCTTTAATTGAAAAATCAACTTTTGTATTTTGTGATTGTGCCATTTTATTTCCTCCTTAAAATTAAGAGGCAGTGAAACTGCCTCTAGTAATTACATAATACCGATAACTCTTGCAACGATACCAACAACGAATAATGCGATGATGATAACGATTGGAGATACCTTTTTCTTTAATAAGTAACAGCATAATAATGTAAGTAATAATGCTGCTAAGCCAGGGATTAACTGGTCTAAGTTCTGCTGTAAAGTAGTAACCTTAACCTGGTTTAATCCATTACCACCAAGTGAGTTATACTGAGATAATGCTTCTTTGATACCTGCAGCACCCTTTGGTAACTTATCCCATTCGATATAAGCACCTTTAGACTGAGTAACCTGAGATACTACTGGAGTAAAGCTGATTGATACCCATCTCTGTACTAATGCACCGATGATGAACATACCAAGGATAGAAGCACCTTCAGTAACTTTACCAAGGAGTCCTCCTGACATATCCTTAGCAATAGAAGTACCTACTTTGTAACCGAATTCCTGTGTATACCATAAGAATGCGATACGTATTAAGTTCCATACTACGAAGAATAATAATGGTCCAACAATGCTTCCTGATAATGCAAGTGAAGCACCTAATGCACCTAAGATTGGTCTTACTGTAAACCAGAATACTGGGTCACCAACACCAGCAAGAGGTCCCATCATACCAACTTTAACACCCTGTACAGTCTGGTCATCTACAGGCATACCATTTGCACGTTCTTCTTCAAGTGCTAATGTAACACCCATAACTGGAGCTGATACATAAGGATGTGTATTATAGAATTCTAGATGACGCTTTAATGCAGCGGCTCTATCTTCTTCAGTCTTATATAATTTCTTGATAGCTGGGATAATTGAATAACACCAACCACCATTCTGCATACGTTCATAGTTCCAAGAACCCTGAAGGAACTGATGACGCCAACATACGTCCATTCTATCTTTTTTAGATAGTGTAATCTTATCTGCCATAATGTTCGTCCTCCTTCAGATTAATAGTCGTTTAAGATGTCACCAAGTGGATCTCCAGATCCTCCAGTGCCACCATTACCTTTACCAGCATTGTCTTTTAATCCAAGATAGATTAAAGCAAGAACTACACCAATAACACCTAATGCGATTAAAGTAAGTTCTGAGATAGCTGCTAAAACGAAACCAAGAGCGAAGAATGGCCAAGTTTCTTTTGTAGCCATCATGTTGATAACCATTGCATAACCTACAGCGGCAACCATACCACCGCCAACAGCCATACCACCAGATAACCAAGCTGGCATAGAATTTAATGCACCTGTTACAACCTTAGCTGGAACGAAGCAAAGGATAACTGCTGGGATCATAATACGAAGACCCTGCATTAAGATTGCAGCAACCTGCCATCTTTCAATAGCCTTGTAGTCACCTTTTTCTGCAGCCCCATCCATGAAGTGAACCATAGGGATTGCAAGAGTACGACAGATCATTGTTAAGAATAAACCTGCAACTGATAATGGTACTGCAACAGCGATAGAAGTATTGATAGCGTTAGTAACGTTTGTACTACCACCCTGTAAACCTAATACCATGATGATTGCTGAAGCAACTGATGCAAGAGCAGCATCTGGTGCAACAGCAGCACCAACGTTTGCCCAACCAAGGGCAATCATCTGTAATGAACCACCAAGGATGATACCTTCCTTTAAGTGTCCAGTAACTAAGCCGATTAACGTACATGCTACTAGAGGCTGATGGAACTGGAATTCATCAAGAATACCTTCCATACCTGCAAGTAAAGCAACAATCGCAATCAGCACAATTGAAATTGCTGACATAAATTATTTCCTCCCTTATTTAGACAATCCTTCTTTAGCTTTGTTAAGAATTGCATTGATGTTATCAGGTGAATCATTTGGTACTTTACGTACATCAAACTTAACACCCTTAGCCATAATCTTTTCAATAGTATCTACATCATCCTGACTCATTGATACGGCTTTAGTACAAACGACTTTACCCTGTGAATGAGCCATAGAACCTAAGTTCAATGTCTTGATGTCAACACCACCTTCGATTGCACGAAGTGCATCCTGTGGGTTTTCAAATAATACTAATGCTTTTGTGTTACCAAAACGTGGATCCTTAGCAACCTGGATCATCTTATCGATTGGTACTACGTGAGCTTTAACACCTGGAGGTGCTGCCTGAATAATCATTTCTTTTCTAAGATCATCATGAGCCACACCATCAGATACAACGATGATACGGTTTGGCTGAGTTGTCTTAGTCCATGCAGTCGCAACCTGACCATGTAATAAACGTGAGTCAATTCTTGCTAATACATACTTGATGTGACCATCACCAATAACTGTTCCTTCAGGAATAGCGCCCTGAGGTGCTGGTGCAGCAGCTGCTACCTTTTCTTCCTTCTTAGGTTCTAGTGTTTCAGGTTTTGGTTTAACACCATCTCTTGCCACTTCAGTGACATGTGTAGCGATTTCATGAGCTGTTTCCATAGACATACGAGATGCATAAGTTTCAATCAACATTGGTAAATTTAAACCAGTGACAATTGCCCACTTATCTTCATGTCCATTAAGTAAAGCACTTGCCTGATTGAATGGTGTTCCACCCCAAAGGTCTACAAGGAATAATACTTCATCCTGATTTTCAAAACCAGCAATCGCTTCTTCCATCTTTTTGCGAATATCATCTGGTCCTTCGCTAGGCATTAATGTGCAGGCTTTAACGTTAGCCTGATCACCAAAGATCATAGATCCTGACTGGAAAATGCCTTCTGCGAATTTACCATGGCTCGCAAGGATAATTCCTACCATTTTATCTCCTACCTTTCATAATTGTAAGTAAGTAGAGAAAATATACCCAATATGTATATGGACATCTATACATATAACTTATATATTCATCTAATCCCTAACAACTTATAATTCTAGATAAATACAGTTACTCCTCGAAATATATCTCCTATTTACTATGCCCCCATTATATCACTATCATTTTTCATTGCAATAATCCCGATTTAGGAATTATAAATACCATACTTATACACATAATATACCATATTCATAAAAAAGTTGACATCATATCCCATATATGATAATGTCTATGTACAAAACCTTTTGGTTGTGGATTTTTGTAAGAGAAATCTTATTTTCGCCACACAGCGTTTTTTACGTTGTGTGGCTTTTTGTATGTTTAGGAGGAAAATTATGAATCAAGATTATATGAAAACAAAACCTATACTCCCTTTAGTACTCTCGATGAGCTTACCAATGGTGTTATCAATGCTTGTTAATTCTCTCTACAATATCGTAGATAGTTTCTTTGTAGCGCGTATTAGTGAGAATGCGATGAATGCTTTATCTCTAGTATTCCCTATTCAGAACCTTATTACCGCGATTGCCGTAGGGTTTGGTGTGGGCATGAATGCAGTGATTGCATTCTATCTAGGTACAGAGGATCATAAGAAAGCTGAAGATTCTATGGCACAGGGATTATTACTTTCTGCAATACATGGAATAATCTTAATGATTGTATGTGTTGTGTTTATTCCTAACTTCTTAAAATTCTTTACAAATGATCCTGTTGTATTAAAGGATGGGATATTATATGGACGTATTGCCTTCTCATTCTCTTTTGTGATTCAGGTAGGTATTGCCTTTGAAAAGATCTATCAGTCTTTAGGACGTATGGCTCTCACTATGAAGATTATGATTATAGGATGTGTCACAAATATTATTCTAGATCCTATTTTAATATTTGGTTTAGGTCCTATTCCTGCAATGGGTATTGCAGGAGCTGCGATTGCGACTGGTATTGGTCAGACAGTTCCTTTTATTCTATATCTATATTATTATAAGGTAGATTTACCACTACGTATTCATAAGGAAGCTTTAGATAGTACTCAATATTATAAAAAGTTATATGGTATTGGTATTCCTGCTACTTTAAATATTGCCTTACCTTCTGTTCTTATTTCTGTATTAAATGCGATTCTTATTTCTTATTCAGCTATCTATGTCGTAGTACTAGGTATCTATTATAAGCTTCAGACATTTGTCTTTATGCCATCTAATGGAATTATCCAGGGTATTAGACCACTTGTTGGATATAACTATGGGGCTAAAGAATATAATCGTATTAATAAAATCTATAAGCTCACTCTTGGTTTGAGTTTAATTATTATGATTGCTGGAACACTTCTTTGTTTTGTATTCCCTAAAGAAATCATGGGACTCTTTACCAAGAATAAAGAAACACTTGATGCCGGTGTGATTGCCCTACGTATTATTAGTATTTCCTTTGTCTTCTCTTCACTCTCGCTTACTTCAGGAGGTGTACTAGAAGGGCTAGGTATGGGTATTCCATCACTCATTATTTCTTTATGTCGTTATGTAGTCATTATTCTTCCATGTGCTTATATTCTTTCTTCACTACTTGGACCAACTGGTGTATGGCATGCTTTTTGGATTACAGAAGTATTTACTGCAGTTATTTCTCTACTTATATATAAGAAGAAAAAGAAGGATTCATTTAACTTATGAGTGAAATCACAAAACATGCATTAGAAGATTCTTTAAAGGTATTACTCTTAAGAAAACCTTTTAATAAGATTACGATTGGTGATCTCACAAAGGAATGTGGTATTAACCGTATGACATTCTATTATCACTTTACTGATATGCATCATTTACTTTCCTGGATCATCTTGGAGGAAATACATCAATTACTATTAAATACAAATATCTACCCTGAAGGATTTATTTGTCTTCTCTATAAGATGAAAGAAGACAAGATCTATATTATGAATGTATATCATTCATTACACCAAGAAGAGTTTCAAAGCTATTTATCCCCGATGATTCAAGGACTACTTAAAATGAAGATAGAGGAAGAAGCCCAAGACATATCTATCAAAGAGTCAGATAAAGAATTTATTGCTCGTTTCTATTCTTATTGTATTGTTGGATTATTGATAGACTGGTTGAATGATGACATGAGAGAAGATCCTGAAAGATTATTAGATAAGATGGATGAAATCATGCATGGATGTATCAAAAGAGCTCTTAAAAGATTTGAAATTCATCAAAATTAATAGTTTGATTAAAATTTTTACACTTAATTGGTCATGATAAGATATTTATCATGGCTTTTTGTTTGTTTAAATAAAAGTGATAAAATATGATTTATACCAGAGTCATATCAAGGAGGTAACTATTATGTATTATTCATCAGGAACTTACGAAGCATTTGCACACCCAGAAAAACCAGAAGGTGTTGAAAAGAAATCAGCTTATATTATTGGAACAGGTTTGGCAGGTTTAACTGCTGCCTTCTATCTTGTAAGAGATGGACAGATGCCTGGCAATCATATTCATTTATTAGAAAAGCTAGAACTTGCAGGTGGAAGCTGTGATGGTCATAAAGATGTTCATAAAGGCTTCTATATGCGTGGAGGACGTGAAATGGATAACCACTTTGAAATCATGTGGGATGTATTCCGTGATGTACCTTCTATTGAAACACCTAACGTATCTGTATTAGATGAATACTATTGGCTTAATAAGCATGACCCTAACTACTCTTTATGTCGTGCAACAGTCAATAAGGGCGAAGATGCGCATACTGATAAGCTATTTAAATTAGATAAAGATAGCGCAATGGCATTGTCCCAGCTCTTTATTACACCAGAAGTTAATCTAGAAGATAAGAAAATTTCAGATGTATTACCAGAATCATTCTGGGAGACTAATTTCTGGCTATATTGGCAGACTATGTTCGCCTTCCAGAAATGGTCTAGTGCGTTAGAAATGAAGCGTTATTTATGTCGTTATGTGCATCATATTGATGGTTTACCAGACTTCAGTG
Source organism: Catenibacterium sp. co_0103 (assembly GCF_004168205.1). Classification (GTDB taxonomy): domain Bacteria; phylum Bacillota_I; class Bacilli_A; order Erysipelotrichales; family Coprobacillaceae; genus Catenibacterium; species Catenibacterium mitsuoka_A. The sequence goes on from NZ_RCYB01000033.1 coordinate 9,266, forward strand.
CTTTAAGATTTACTAAGTATAATCAGTATGAAAGTATGATCTTACCTTTAATTGAATATCTAAAGAAGCATGATGTAGATGTTCAGTTTGGTATGGATGTCAAGAATGTCGTTATTGAGGATGTAGATGGTAAGAAAACAGCTAAAGAACTTATTTATGTAAAAGATAATAAAGAACAGTCTGTTCCTTTAACTGCAGATGATTTAGTCTTTATTACTAATGGATGTTGTACTGATACATCAAGTTATGGTGATCAGACTCATGCACCTGATTTATCTCATATTGTGAATGGTCAGGGTGAATCATGGGATTTGTGGAAGAATATTGCGAAACAAGCTAAACATGACGAATATGGACATCCCGATGTATTCTGTAGTGATACAGAAGCAACTAACTGGATGAGTGCCACTGTAGAAACATCTAATGAAGATATTATTCAGCATATTATGAATATCTGTAAACGTGATCCTCGTGCTGGTAAAGTGACTACTGGTGGTATAGTGACTGTTAAGGATAGTGTAAATAATTGGTTCCTATCTTGGACTATTAACCGTCAGCCACAGTTTAGATCTCAGAATAAAGATACAGTACTTGTATGGCTCTATGCTCTTCATACTGATACAGAAGGTAACTATATCAAGAAAGCTATGAGAGATTGTACAGGTGAAGAAATCTGTCAGGAATGGCTTTACCATATTGGTATGGATGAAAGCAAGATCAAAGACTATTCAGAAAATGCATGTAATACAACAACATGCTTCATGCCTTATATCAATGCCTTCTTCCAGCCTAGAAAGAATGTAGACCGTCCTAAAGTTGTACCAGAAGGTGCAGTGAACTTCGCATTTATTGGACAGTTCGCAGAAACACCAAGAGATACTATCTTTACGACTGAATATTCTATGCGTACAGGTATGGAAAGTGTCTATACATTACTGAATGTCGATCGTGGTGTACCTGAAGTATGGGGTTCTCAATATGATATCAGAGAATTATTAAGAGCCGCTTATTATGCAGTAGATAAGAAGAAGATTAGTGAGTTACCATTAAACTTCAAGGAAAAGATGCTTTTAAAGACTGTATTAAAGAATGTAAAAGGTACAGATCTAGAACTCTTATTAAGAGAGACAGGACTTATAGATTAGGGTCTATAACAGGTGAACAACTCATTACAGTTTCATAAAAAGCAAAGAGCGGACCGACGTCCGCTCTTTTGTGGTATATTTAGTTTGCAATGATACACCAACAAGATTATAAGGTATATCAGACATATGCACTACTAGATTTTCATATTTCTTTTGAATTTCTAAAGTGAAAAGTTAAATTCCACTTTAATGAATGCATAAAGTGTAGTTTATAGCATGGACATCCATTCCAATTATTATTACTATAATCATAGGTAACTCTCCTTATTTGTTTGCGGTAATCCCACAATACTATGAATTTTTTGTTTCTACTCAAAATATAATGGTAAATCCACGATTGAACAATTAAGGAGAGTTACTTTTTTTGTTTTCTCGTCATTTTATATTATCTAATAAATCGTCACTGTGATGGTTGTCCCTCCAGAATTGGAAGATACATAAACGACTGCAAGGAACTTGATGAATTTCATAAGGAAGCAAGAAAAAATATTACATGAGAAAGAGGTAAAAAACTCGTGTACAAGAGAGATAACAAAGCAAAAGAAACATTCGGTGATTTCAAAGAGAGTTACGGTCATGACAGACTCTACAGAAGAGGACATGACAATGTTCAGGTGGAGATGGATCTTGTTGCAATGGGGCATAATATCAGGAAATACCACAAACTGAAGATGAAACAAAAACGAAGAGATCAAGAAGATGTTTAGATTATTTATCAGATGATATTTTTTAAAGAAATAGAAAGGTTCTTTTTAAGTGCGTCTAAAATATGAAAAAGAGCTGTAACGCCCAAGGTAGTAGTAAATACTATCTATTCGTTACAGCCCCCCCTTTTAAAAAGGATAGAATGGATTGGGACTTTCTGGATCATTATAAATAGCACAGTCCATCTGCCATATATCCATAGAATCTTTAATCAAAGAACATAAATCATAACAGTCTTCTTTATCTACTTTTCCATAGTCAACCATAGATTTATAAAATTTCTTAATACTTGCCGCAGTTGATTTAATATTACCAGGCGTAGACCATAAACATTTACGGATATAGAAATTTCCTAAATAATCATCAAGCATATTAAGCCCTTCTTCCATAGGATAAGCATCCGTATATAGTAAAAATTCATTAATATAGAATTCTACATTGGAAAGATGACGGCTAATAGTTTTATCTTTTAAACCTGATTGAATAAGATCGTCTTTAAAAAGATCTAAAAGAAGATAGTTTCTTTCTTTGATTTTTTTGCATTCTTCAAGATATTGATCGTAGTCCATAATACAGCTTCCTCTCTTCATGATATAAATATCATACAATATTTATATTCACGTTACAATTTAAAAATTTGAATACCCATAAACCACAGGTATGCTATAAAAAACGTTTTTAATCAGATCCTTTTAACACGCCGTTAGCAATAATTCCCCCACATTATAGGAGGTGGGATGAATTGCGGTAAACACAGTGTTTTATTTTGCTCTTAAGAGATACAGGTTTAATAAACTAACAAGCTAGTTATCCAGCTTGTTTTTTTATATGGTGCTATACAAAAAAGACGTTTCGCATTGAAACGTCCTTCTTGTATACAATTATGTTTTAAGGGGAGAGTTAAAAACAATTTTCTTTTGCTCTTGTGTATTAAGATATTTTTTAAGGGAGTTTCTTAATACATTTATAATATAACCCCTCTTTATGAATCCAATGTGAACATACAATCTTTTTCTTGTATAAGTGATTGTTTTCCTTTTTCTATTTTATAAGATAGTCCATGAATCACTTCTTTGCCTTCATGAATATGGATAAAGCTTCCATCTACTAACACAATAAATGTTCTTTTGGCACTATCAGGATAGGCAATATCTTTGAATATATGTACACCATCTAAACAATCATCATGTATTTCATTATAGTGCGGAATGATCATTGTTTGAGTGAGTTCTAACCCCGGAAGATATCTTTGATACTTCTTATCCAAATATTCTCCTGGGAGTTCAGGCATGGCGTATACAGTCTTTGCACAGTTCATAGAACCTGCACTGACGCCTACTATCACACCTTCATACTCCTTCAAATACTTCTTTAAGTGGATTTCTCTAAAGAACTTGTTTTGAGTAGGCACATGTCCTCCTCCAAGTATGATAAGATCTGATTCTTTCACTAGTTCTTCTGTCTTCTCTTTGTTTCGATCATCCAGAATAGTAAATGTATCCACCAAGAAATGACTATTCATCAAGGCTTTCTTTTGGTAGTTTCCCCATTCATCATTATGTGGCGTATCAATTGGATCAGATGGTATATAAAGACAACGAATATGACGAGGAAGAACATCAAAAAGAAGAGAACGGAAACCATTCTCTTCATTAATATATTGACCATTTAATGTTAAGTTTGAGCTTGTCAGAAATAAATGCATAATAATACCTCTCTTTACTAGTATACATACAAGTAAGTAATTAATCAATATATGTACGTACAGGCAAAAAGACTTCCATGGAAGTCTTAGTCTGGATATACTAAATGTTCTTCTGTAATATTTTTAAGAGTGTTATCTAAAAATCTTTTCGCAACAATCTTAGTAAGAGGTAAGTTCATATCTAAATAGTTACCACAATCTCTTGCCGCAGCACCTGGAACATCACCTTCAAATTCAGCCATGAAAGTAAACATTTCAGTCACTAATCCTACAACATCCTTAGATTCTAAATCTCCTGCAAGAATCATATAGAATCCTGTACGACATCCCATAGGCCCAAAGTAAATAACTTTTTCAGCCCATTCCTTATGATTTCTTAAGAAAGTGGCACCTAAATGTTCCATTGTATGGATTTCAGCTGTATTAATAACAGGTTCTCTGTTAGGTGCTGTCATACGTATATCAAAAGTAGTAATGACTTCTTCTCCTACCTTATCTTTTCTAGATACATAAATACCTGGTAATAAAGTTAAATGATTCACTGTAAAGCTTGCGATTTTGTTCATGTTAGTTCTTTTCCTTTCTATCTCCAATTAGTTCATATAACAATTATATACAATATTAACAGTTGAAGTCACTTTTTCAAGCCTTTTAATCTCAATATATCAATTCTCTTATCACGTGCAATTCTTGCTTCAGAAATACTCATTGTAGGTTGTCCACTTAATCTTTCTTCTTCCACTTCCAATACACTTCTACGCAAATCTAATAATTGTTTATTTCTTTCTAATTCATCTTCTTCAACAAACATCTTATGATCATCCTTTCTATTTCTTATTCTTTCTTTTCTTACGATAATTCTCTATTGTCCCAAAGTTATTGAAGATATCTTCCATCATCATTTCATATACAATATGCGTAATTTCACAATCATTCACTGCACGATGTGCATGAGAATAATCAATATGATAATGATCTGCAAGATCCTTGAGTCTATAGCGTTTCAAATCTTCATGTAAAAGTTTTCTTGCAATCTTCAATGTATCAATATAATCATTTTGAAAAAGGACTCCATAATCTCTTAGAAGTGCATCATAGATGAAACGAATATCAAAACGGACATTATGACCTATGATCATATCATCCCCTATGAACTTAATATACTCTTTAAGGACATCTTTTTCCCCTCTTGCATCATGTAACATACGATTAGAAATGCCTGTGAGATTCTCGATAAAATCACTTATATAGATAGTTTTATCCTTATCTAGTAAGTCTACAGGTAATTGATCTCTTAACGGGTTAATGAGTTCACTAAAGCGTGCCACCTCTTTGTGATTGACATACTTAATAGCTGCGACTTCTATCAGTCTTTCTGTTTCAGGACTAAGTCCTGTAGTCTCTACATCTACTACAATATAAGTATCAGGATATTCTATTTTACTTTTCCCTATTTCTCTCATAAAACCTCCAAAAAAGCCACATAAGTGGCTTTTATTTCTTAGGATGTGGTCCTGCTTTTCTAATATTTTCTGGCATATGTGGATACTTAGTATTGAAGTTTGCTTCAAACATCATAGCAAGTTCATTAGCCATATCTTCATATGCTTCCTTATTAGCCCATGTATCCTTAGGGTTTAATACATATTCTGGGACTCCAGGACATGATTGAGGGACATGAAGATTAAAACGTGAATCATAATAATAGATGACATTATCTAATGATCCATTGACTGCTGCAGTGACCATAGCACGTGTATATGATAGTTTCATACGTGAACCAATACCATAAGGTCCACCATTCCATCCAGTATTTACTAAATAAACCTTAGTACCATAGGCTTCTAGACGTGAACCAAGTAACTGTGCATAAATACTTGGCTCTAGAGGCATGAATGGTTCTCCAAATAGTGTAGAGAATGTAGGCTGTGGTTCGCTGATGCCTCTTTCTGTACCTGCAACTTTAGATGTAAATCCAGTAACGAATTGATACATTGCAGCATCATGATCAAGTCTAGAAATTGGTGGTAATACACCAAAGGCATCTGCAGTTAAGAAAATAACGACTTTAGGTACTCCACCTACTCCTGGAATCTGGGCATTTTGAATATATTCAATAGGATAACCGACACGTGTATTTTCTGTAAGTGTACTATCATCATAATCTGGCTGTCTAGTCTTTGCATCTACAACTACGTTTTCTAGTTCTGAACCAAAACGAATAGCACGATAGATGTCTGGTTCTCCTGTAGGAGATAAGTTAATTGTCTTTGCATAACATCCACCTTCAAAGTTGAAAATTCCTTCTTCACTCCATCCATGTTCATCATCCCCAATCAACATTCTATTAGGGTCTGTAGAAAGTGTTGTTTTACCTGTACCTGATAAGCCAAAGAAGATAGCTGTTTCTCCAGTATCTGGATCCATGTTTGCTGAACAATGCATAGGGAGAATGTTTTCCTGTAAAGGCATGCAATAGTTCATGATTGTGAAGACTGATTTCTTGATTTCTCCTGAGTATTGTGAACCTACAATAATAACTGTACGTTCTGTAAAGTTAATAATAATAGCTGCTTCTGAGTTAGTATGATCTACTTCAGAAATGCAATGGAACCCTGGAGCAACAAGGATAGTATAATCAGTCAGACCAAAATTATCTAATTCTTCTTTTGTAGGCCTAATCAATAATTGATGGATAAATAGGTTCTGACATGCGAGTTCATTGATGACAGTGAATTTACGACGGTATTTCTTATCAGCTCCAGCAAAGCCTTTAAATACGAATAATTCTTTGTCACTCATATAGTTAAGTACTTTTTCTTTTAATGCATTGTAGTTTTCTACACTCATGGCTACATTGACATCACCCCAGGCAATCTGTTCATGTACCTCTGGTGTATCTACAATAAATTTATCATGTGGTGAACGACCAGTATATTTTCCTGTTTTTACAACTAACGCACCCTGGTCAGTTAATAATCCTTCTTTACGCTTTAAAGCGTATTCTACTAATTTAGCAGGACATAAATTATAGTGTGCTTTACCTGTATAGTTTTTAATTCCTGCATATTCGAGTGTCTTTTCCATAAAGTAACCCCTTTCGTTTTGTCTGTATAACACATTATAGCATAAAATTATCTTTTTAACATACTCTATTTCCTAACAGTTATTGTGATTTGCGTAAATTTTGTATTTATTTTTTTGAAATGGTTGAAATATTCACCAAAAATAAGTGTTTACGGTATAATGAAGATACACAATCTTAACAGAAACGTAATCTATTTTTGATTTATGTTAAGAAATACTAGCTTATAATAGGTTTCAGGAGGTTTTTTTATGCCAGCAGGTTATACACATTATGTTTTTGGTGAACAGGTTTTAAGTCAGCTTGATGAAAACATCAAGAAAAGGATCATGCCCTACATTGATTTATATCATATAGGGATTCATGGTCCAGATATTCTTTTTTATTATGATGTCTATAAGAAGAATCCTGTAAAATCATTAGGGTTTGGAATGCATCAGCTTCCTGCCACAGATTTCTTTAAACATGCAAAAGAACTCATTAGACAGGATGCCACAGATGCAACACTCGCTTATACTATTGGATTTATTACTCACTTTACATTAGATAGTTCTTTACATCCTAAAATTGGTGTATTAGAGAATACTTTATCTATGACCCACAGCTTACTAGAATCTGAATTAGATAGAGAATTACTTGTAAGAGTTAGAAAAGATCCTTTGACTGCCAATTTAACAACTCATATTCATCCTGATTATACCAATGCACAGGTGATTGCACCATTCTTTGATTTAAAAGCAGAAGAAGTAGATAAAGCATTACATGATCTACTATTTATCTTAAAGTGGCTTGTTGCTCCTAGCAAATTGAAGAGAAACTTTGTCTTAGGTGTAATGAAGTTAGGTGGTATGTATGAAGAATATAAAGGATTACTTATTAACTATGAAAAAGATGAACATGCTGCCAATGATATCAATCATTTAATAGAAATGAAGGATGAAGCAGTACCTTTAGCCGTATCACTCATTAATGAGTATGTTGACCATCTTGATGATGATTACTTAAACGAAAGGTTTAATAGAAACTATGAATAAACTAACTAAACTAGAAAAATACTGGATCTTGTACGATGTCGGTAATAGTGCCTTTATCCTACTTGTTGCTACTATAGTTCCGATTTACTTTAACTATCTTGCGTCTCTCGCAAAGATCAGTGAAGTCAACTATTTAGCTTATTGGGGATATGCATCTTCTCTCACAACTCTTATTGTCGCTATTATTGGACCAGTGCTTGGTTCTATTGTCGATACAAAAGGCTATAAGAAACCAATCTTTACTATTAGTATGATCATAGGTGTAATGGGCTTAGCCTGTTTTTCAGTTCCTAAGTCTTGGATTATATTCTTAGGTGTATTCGTTATTGCGAAGATTGGTTATAATGCAAGTCTGATTTTCTATGATTCCATGCTTCTAGATATTACAGACGACAAGCGTATGGACTATGTTTCATCTCAAGGATATGCATGGGGTTATATTGGAAGCTGTGTGCCTTTTGTAGTCAGCTTGGTGTTTGTCTTATTCTATAAAAAGATGGGTATTCCATTTAACGGTGCTATGACAATCGCCTTCTTAATCAATGCATTATGGTGGTTGGGTATGACATTACCACTCTTAAAGAACTATAAACAGGTAAATTTCGTAGAGAAACAAGAACATCCTATTCGTGAGAGTTTTAAACGTTTAGGACATACTCTTTCTACTTTAAATGAAGATAAGAAAGTATTCTTCTATTTGATTTCTTTCTTCTTCTATATCGATGGTGTTTATACAATCATTGAAATGGCCACTGCCTATGGCAGTGCCCTTGGGCTTAATACCAACGGATTATTAATTGCCTTATTAGTGACTCAGATTGTTGCTTTCCCATTTGCGCTCATCTTTGGTCGTTTATCTAAAAAATACCCAACAGATAAACTTATTAAAGTATGTATTATTGCCTATACCGGTATTGCCTTATTTGCGATTCAGTTAGATAAACAATGGGAATTCTGGATTTTAGCTATTTTTGTAGGTATGTTCCAGGGCGCTATCCAGGCATTATCTCGTTCTTATTTTGCGAAGATTATTCCACCTCAGAAATCAGGTGAATACTTTGGTTTATTTGATATCTGTGGTAAAGGGGCATCCTTCATGGGTACAACTCTTGTAGGGCTCATTTCACAGCTTACAGGACATATAAACTATGGCGTGGCAATGATTTCAGTCATGTTTGTGATTGGATTCTACTTCTTCCAGAAAGCGGCAAAATTATAAGAGGCATCCGCCTCTTTTATTTTGCCTGGAATTGTTTTCTATAGTCTCCAGGAAAACCACCAAAATAAGCATTAAACTTCTTATAGAAGTAGTTTAAATTAGAAAAACCACTCTCCTGTGCAATAAGATAAATAGGTTTATCAGTATTGATAAGTTCCTTTCCTACTGCTTCCATACGATAATAGTTTACTAACTTCTTAAAGGTATAGCCTGTTACTTTTTGAATGGCACGTGAGAGATAATCAGGATTATAGCCGAACTTCTCTGCTGTTTCCATAAGAGTACAATCCTGATAATGTTGTTCTATGTATTGAATGATTTCTGTCATGTAGCTCTTATTATTTTCTTTAAATTGTTGTTCCATATTCATCTGATATCTTTGTGCCATTTTTATAAACAGAAGAGAAAAATAGGAATCAAGAATAGAGATTGCAAACAAAGAAGGATCTAAATACTCGCATAAAATCATTTCTATAAGCTGCACTACATAATCATGATCATCTTCTCTATTATTAAAAATAATATAATCATTGTGCTGTGCTTTTTGATCTATAATATTTGTCAGGAAAGTCACAATCGGGTTTACCGAAGAAAATTTACTAATAAATGAGTCACTAAAATAAGAGCGATCCATTTGAAAGTTGAAGATAATATCATTTTCTGTAGGCATTAAGACTGTATGCTTTGAATTAACATCTAAAAGAATCATATCCCCTGCATGAAGTATCACTTCTTTATCATTAACAATTGCATAACAATGTCCAGAATAGACATATTTCATTTCTACATAGCTTCTTGTATGTAGTGGCACAAATGAATATCTTGTCTGTTTTGAACAATAAATCGGAAAAGCAAGAACTTCATCTGTAATTATCTGCCCATCATAAAATAAAGTATGTTTTTCTTTTGTGGTTTGATATCTATCAATTGTGAATTGAACTATTTTTTCATCGTCTTTATTAATATGCTTTTCAATGTAGTCATCTGAATGATTCGGGTGACTTTTATAATATTGTTCTTTTTTGGTTAGTGGAGTAATCCTACTTCTTAATTCTTCTATTTTCATTATTATCACCTATTCTAACTATAACATCGGTTTTTGACAGTCTGCAAGTGTGTTTATGATATTTTAATCGCTTTCATAAAACATTATGATAAGCATGTAAGTTAACTTAACAAATATCAATTTTGGAGGAAAATACAAATGGCAAAGGATTATACTTCTTTAGCTAAAAAGATTGTAGAAAATGTCGGTGGAGAAAATAATGTGATCTCACTTGTACATTGTGCAACAAGATTAAGATTTAAGCTTATTGATGAAAACAAAGTTAATATGGATGTTTTAAAACAGACTGAAGGTGTTATTACTGTAATGAAAGCAGGAGGACAGGTTCAGGTTGTTATTGGAAATAAGGTAGATACTGTCTATGATGCAGTACTTAGCTGTACAAATATTAATGCTGGTAACAGCGAAGAAATGGAAGACACAGGAAACAAAAACCTTCTTAATACTCTATTAGAGACAATTTCTGGTATCTTCTCACCAATGCTTGGTGTTATGTGTGGTGCCGGTATGTTGAAGGCATTACTTATTCTATGCACTACATTGAATATACTAACTGCTGATATGGGAACATACAAAATTCTTTATGCAGCTGCAGATAGTGTATTTAATTTTATGCCAATTATCTTAGGTTATACAGCTGCAAAGAAGTTTAAATGTAATCCATTTATTGCGATGTCTATTGCAATGTCACTTCTTTATCCAACTATGACTGACGCATACTCAGAAGGTACGAAATTGACATTCCTTACAATACCAGTAACTCTTGTAAGCTATGCTTCTTCTGTCATGCCAATCATTATTTCTGTATATGTTCAAAGCAAATTAGAAAAGCTATTAAAGAAGATTATTCCAGAAGTATGTAAGTTATTCTTAACTCCATTATTAGAACTTTCCATTATGGTACCAGCTACATTCTTAGTTATCGGTCCATTCATGGATAAGTTTGGTAAATTACTTGCATCAGGGTATACAGCTATTATGAGTTTCAACCCTATTATTGCTGGAGGATTTGTTGGCTTGATCTGGCCTGCAGCCGTTATCTTTGGACTTCATTGGGGCTTTGTACCTATCGTTATGAATAATATCGCCACTTATGGTAGAGACACATTATTCGTTATTACTGGACCTAATAACATGGCTCAGGCTGGTGCAGCACTTGGCGTATTCTTAAAAACTAAAGATAAGAAATTAAAAGAATTATCAGGTTCTGCGGCATTCTCTGCAGTTCTTGCAGGTATTACTGAACCTGCCATTTATGGTGTTACACTACCTTACAAGAGACCATTTGCGATTGCTGCTGTATTTTCATCTATTGCCGGTATGATTGTCGCTGCTGCTGGTACTAGCTGCCCTACTTTACTTGGTACTTCTATTTTAAGTCTTCCTGGCTATATTGGTCCTGGTTTTGTAGGTTTTGTGATTGCTTGTGCGATTGCTTATTTCGGTTCAGCTATTTGTACTTATTTATTTGGTTTTAATGATTCTATGCTTCCACAAAACAAAGTTGAAACAAAAGAAGAAACTACTTTAAAAGATGAAACAATCAGTTCTCCTGCTACTGGTGAGATGATTGCCTTAGAAGATGTGAATGATCCTATCTTTTCTTCAAAAGCGATGGGTGAAGGTGTTGCTTTTAAATTAACCGATGGTCATATCTACTCTCCTGTTGATGGTGAAGTCATTATGGCTGCCAAGACTGGCCATGCAGTTGGATTAAAGTCTAATAACGGCGCTGAAATACTTATTCATATTGGTATGGATACTGTTAATATGAATGGCGAAGGATTTAATGTCTTAGTTAAAGAAGGACAGAAAGTGAGTGTTGGTGATTTACTTGTTGAAGCTGATCTAGAAGCTATCGAGAAAGCTGGTTATGATAATGTAACTCCTGTCATTATTACTAATACTACTGAATACAAAGAAATTGTTCCTGCATCTTATGGTGCTAAGACTGCAAAAGAAGAAATCATTGAAGTAAGAGCTGGTAAATAATTATGTTAAACCTTATTAGAACAATCATCACTCAGGATGCTGAAGTAGATGATCAGAACTCATTAAGACATATTCTCCTTTATGCCAATGATATAGAAATACAGGGTATCGTACAGACATCATCCATCTTTCATTGGAAAGGACAACCAGGAAAGACTGGACCAAGCGATAAGGCTGATTATGATCAGCCTTATCGCTGGACTGGTGTAAAATGGATGCAGGACGTAATGGATGATTATGCTGTAGACTATAAACATCTTGTGACTCATGATGGCAACTACCCTTTTCCTGATCATTTAAGGAATCTTATTAAAGTCGGAAATATTGGATATCCAGGAGAAATGGATGCTTCTACACCAGGCTCAGAATTAATTAGAGAAAAAATATTAGATGATGATCCTAGACCACTTTATATTCAAGTTTGGGGTGGTACTAATACAATTGCTCGTGCTCTTTATGATATTGAGCAAGATTATAAAGATGATGAGAACTGGTTATCAATCAAAGAAAAAATAGAAAAGAAAGTTATTTTAACTGCCTGTGGTGAACAGGATAATACGTATCAGAACTATATTTCAGAAGTTTATCCAAACATTCAGTTTGTGAAATGTGTGATGATGAACAGTTATGGATACGGGTGGAATAATATGCCTGAAGGAAGCAGTAAAGAGACTCTTAGAGCTGATTTCATGCAAGAACATATTCTTAATAAAGGTGCCTTAATGAGTGGTTACGCTACCTGGGCTGATGATAAGTATTATGAAGGTGAAGAAAATAGATCACAATTCGGTTCAAACAAGAGTCTTCTTGTTGACTGGTGGGGAAAGAAATATGGTATGGGTACACATATTCCTTATGATTTCTTATCTGAAGGTGATTCCCCTACTTTCTTCTGTTTACTGCCATGGGGGTTAAGATGTCTTGAAGATTTCTCATATGGAGGATTATCTGGAAGATATATAAAAGATAATACTAAGAAGAATTCTAAGGGATTTACTTTAAATTACTGGAATCCTGTAGAAGACCTCTATATTGATAAATACACAGAATCTATGTGGTATTATGTTTCTTCTATTCAAAGAGATCTTGCAGCAAGAGCTTCTTGGTGTATCACCGATGATAAAGAAGAAGCGCCTGTACTATCTATCCAGGAATCTCTTGACATGAAAGCTGATAAAGGTACAACTGTAGAGCTTCATATAAATAAAGAAGAACATGTACTCTATAAAATAAAGTATTATAAAGATGCTTCTAGTTATAAAGGAAATGTTTCTGTTAGTTTAGATGATTCTATCAAGATTGAAATTCCTGATGATGTAAAAACAAATGATATCCTTCATATCATTATAGAAGCAACTAACGATTATAAGCACAAGATTTCACGATTCACACAAATTATTATCAAAATCAATTAAAAAGTGAGCTGTAACAATAGCGTTACAGCTCATTTTTTAGTCTATTCTTTCAAATACCATTGTTGCCTGAATCTTATCTCCTCCAAGGAATCCTTTTGATCCAGAAGATGAAGTAGAAATAGTATGTAACTTATATCCTTTTTCAGCCTGTAGATTCGTCAAACTCTTTGTACCAAAGCCTGTACCTAGAAACTTTTCAGTAAGTACCACCTGCAATACAACATACTTATCTCTATTATCATGTGAAGCTTTACCTGCAACATCATCCCACATAAGAATACCTCCCTTCTATATTTCTATTATAGTAGAAATGATTCTTAGCTGCGTTGAGTAAGCCTTTGACAGCGCCTTATTTAAGGTACTTATTTGATATTTCTATATTTTGTGACTTTAATAGATTCAATAAATGATCATAATTATCCGATAAAGCGTCTATCTTAATCAATTTCTTTCCCATCTTATCATACAAGATTATTGCTTCCTTCTTATCAATAATTACTTGTCCAATATCAGTGATGCATAATACCTTCTTAGTATGAAATATTCTATGTATCTCTAATTGAGAATCATCTACTTGTACACCCCATATAGATGCCCAGGCCACACCATATAAACCAATAGCCCCAAAGATAGAAGAAACATACAGATGTCCCATTTCTACTGTTTCATTACCTTTCAGATAAAAACAACTAAATACAAGAAACATAACCAATCCTAGAATGAACTGTGACATGCAGGCATACTTCAACACTGATGGTGCTTTAACTCTATAATGTGTAGTACTTATGTTTTCATCAGTCGTTTTACTAGATAAATGAGATATCACTTCGCCAATAACACCTAGCACAATCACAATAATTATATATCTAATTATCGTTTCTATCATATCTGTTTACCTCTTATAAATAAATTATATTGTATCCATTAATATACTACAAGACACAAAAGAATCCCCTAGGATTTCCTAGAGGATACTTATTAACCCCAGACTTCTTCTACGATTTCTTTTACAAGTTTTAATTTAGCCCATTGTTCTTCTTCTGTTAGTTTATTACCAATCTCACATGATGCAAAACCACATTGCGGGCTTAATGATAAGCGTTCAAGAGGTATATACTTGCTTGCTTCCTTAATTCTCTGAATTACTTTTTCTTTATCTTCTAATTCTGGACGTTTAGTAGTGATTAATCCTAAGACAACCTTCTTATCACCAGATACTTTTGCAAGAGGCTTGAATCCTCCTGATCTTTCATCATCATATTCTAAGTAGTATGCATTCACATTTTCCTCACCAAATAATAAATCAGCCACACTATCATAAGCACCTGAACTAAAGAAAGTAGAATGATAATTACCACGACATACATGTGTATTAATTTCTAAATCCTTTGGACTTGCTACAACAACTTCATTGTTAAGTTCTAATAATCTCTTTTTATACTCTTCTAATGCAGCACCAGTACGTCCTGTTAGTCCGCATGCAAGCTGCGGATTAACCATACCACCCCATACACAATCATCAAACTGTAGTACACGACATCCTGCATCATAAATTTCATAAATAAACTCAACATAAGCTTTAACTACATCTTTTGCGAAAGCCTCTTCACTTTCATAAATACTTAATGTATTTCTAAGTAGCTGTGCTCCCGTAAAGTAAGCATAGAACTGCCCTGGTGAAGGAATAGTCTGTTTAGCAACTGTTTTTTCATCTTCAAACTGTTTCACAAATTTGAAATGTTCTACGAAAGGATGATGATCACAGCTGATCTTTCCTGTGCCATAAGTATCATCAATCATTGCTGCTTCACCATCAAATGTCGTATTACCTTCTATTGTCTTTTTGTGTTCTACACCATTAAATCCCCACATAAAGTCTAAATGCCATGTAGAACGTCTAAATTCACCATCAGTGATCGTATGATAACCTAATTCTTTAATCTTAGTAATAAGTTCTATAATACATTCATCTTCTACCTTTTTTAATTCTTCTGCATTAATTGTATTATTTTCAAAATCTCTTCTTGCCTTCTTAAGTCTTTCAGGTCTTAAGAAACTACCTACATAGTCATATCTATTCATTTTAATTGTCTCCTTTTTGCGTGTGTTCATTGTATCAAAGATAATCTGTAAGTAGAAATACATATAATTGTGTGTTCTTTATAGATTGAGGCTATGGATACGATACATCAGCAATGTACTCGTATTCAAAAATAGAAAACATATTATAAGTGTTATAATCCCTTTTATACCTAGAGTATGCATAGAATTCACTAAAGGCATCATACGAACAATTGAATAGGCTACATTGAATTCTATTAATATGCATGTAGATTGTTTTCTAAATATATACTGTAATATAATCAAAACAATCATTAATGGTAATGAGGTTTTAATTAGATAGTGTCAAGAATCTTGTGTAAATTCTTATTTCCTGTAAATTAAGTTTTCAGTAGATAAAGTTAGTTGTTATCTATTAATTTGGAAACCATTGATCACGACCAACTAAACCAAAACCTTTGTGAATTCTATTCATAA
>NZ_RCYB01000034.1 GCF_004168205.1 Catenibacterium sp. co_0103
ACTGCCCTTTACAAGTGGAAACCCCCAAATATTTAAAGCGAGTTTTTTATTGACCCCCCTTAAAAATTAAAGGTTCAAAAAAAGAGATCTTATTTTAGATCTCGTAACAATTCATCTAACTTTGGTGGTAATGCTTCTATCAGCATATCAGCTAATTCTTCAGGGTTCAGCTTATATCCTTCTGTTGCCCAGTCTACAGTCATAGTAATAGACCCATGACAATACATTTCTAATAAAAATTCTATATCTGATGGGATATTATTACCTAGTTTTCTCTTAATAATATTCTGATAGAAAGTGAGAATACAGTTATAATCATAGTTTTCTACATTATTATAATCTTTAGATTTAAATGCTTCTTTAAAGAATACTCTATCATTATAAATAAATTGAAACTTCTTAATAAGCCCTTCTCTTAAAGTTTCACTATTACCAATCTGTAAGAAAGACTTATCCGCCAATACTTCAAAATACCAGTTCACAAGATCATATTTATCACGAAAATAACGATAAAATGTCTGTCTAGTCTTACCGCTCATTTCCACAATATCAGTCACCGTGATCTTATCAAGAGACTGATGATTCATCAATTGTTTGATGCATTCTGCAAATATATATCGTGTATCTCCCAAAATTCTCACCGCCTTTGTAACATTATAACAAACCTATCTACAAAAAGAAAGAAGACAACCCCCATAGAGGTTGTCTCTTAATGATTAAAGTTCGATATCACAAAGTTCTGAAGCTAAACCAATGTATGAAGAAGGTGTCATATCTAATAAAGTCTGACGATCTTCATCACTTAACTGTTCTAAGCTCTTTGCGAATGCCTGAATGTCTTCCTGAGAAATATTTTTACCACGAGTTAAGGCCTTGAGTGTATCATAAGCATCTGGTACACCATATTTTCTTAACATTGTCTGGATTGGTTCTGCAAGAACTTCCCATTTTTCATTTAAGTCTTTTGCAAGCTTTTCTTTATTTACAACACACTTAGCTAAACCGCCAGTTGTTTCAGAAATAGCCTGTAATGAATATCCGAAGCATAATCCTAAGTTACGCTGACTTGAAGAGTCTGATAAGTCTCTCTGCATTCTTGACTTAGGAAGCTTGTTAGATAAAGCCACACATAGATTATTTGATAAATCAATGTTTGCTTCAGAGTTTTCAAAACGGATTGGGTTAACCTTATGAGGCATAGTTGAAGAACCAACTTCACCCTTAACAGGAATCTGTTTAAAGTATTCCATTGAGATATATAACCACATATCTACATCTAAGTCAGCCAATACATTGTTGAAATGACGGATACCATCTAAGATATGACAAGTATAGTCATGAGATTCAATCTGAGTAGTTAATGGATTGAATGTAAGTCCTAAATAGTCTTCTACGAATTCTTTATTTAATGTAGGCCAATCTTCATTAGGGAATGCTGTTAAGATAGCACTGTAGTTACCAGTTGCCCCATTGAATTTTGCTTTAATCTTGATATTTTCAATGTTTTCAATACTAGAAAAGAAACGATAAGCATAGACTTTGAATTCTTTACCAATAGTTGTAGGTGTAGCAGGCTGTCCATGAGTATGTGCAAGCATTGCATCATCCTTATGATCTACTGCTAATTTATTGATCATTGAAGCAAATTCTTTAGCTGCAGGTAACCAAACATCCTTTAAGCCATGTTTAATCATACATGCATATGATGTATTATTGATATCTTCAGAAGTACATCCGATATGTACATAGCTTTCTAAATGTTCATAACCTAAAGCTTTAAGCTTTTCATCAATGAAATATTCTACTGCCTTAACATCATGTCTTGTAACAGATTCGATTTCTTTAATTCTCTTGAAAGAATCAAAGTTGAAATCCTTAGAAATCGCAAGAATATCATCTACCTTGTTAGGATCAACCTTGTCTAAAGTTTCTGTATGAAGGTGATCCAACTGGAACTTCAACCACTGGATTTCTACAAACACTCTATACTTAACAAGTGCATATTCACTGAAATAATCAGCGAACTGATCTTTAATCTTGCCATAACGTCCATCTAGAGGACAGAGTGTCATACTTTCAAATTCTAATTTATCCATTCGTTATTCTCCTTTAAAATACTTCACGCCGGCTTCAAATAACTTCTGATCCATTTCACCGTAGATGTTAAGGTCTCTGTTTTCACCCTGACGTTCAGAATGACCCATCTTACCTAATACTCTACCATCTTCAGAAACGATACCTTCAATACCATACATAGAACCATTAGGGTTATATGGAGATTCCATAGTAACATTTCCATTTGGATCAACATACTGGAATGCTACCTGACCATTATCAATTAACTGATCAAGCACTTCCTTAGGTGCAACGAAACGTCCTTCACCATGAGAAATAGGGATAATATGTTCATCACCTAACTCTACATTAGCAAGCCATGGAGACTTCACGCTAGATACTCTTGTAGTCACCATCTGAGATAAGTGGCGTCCAATTGTATTGAACGTTAGAGTAGGATCATCTTTGC
The DNA here is from genome assembly GCF_004168205.1 of Catenibacterium sp. co_0103. GTDB lineage: Bacteria > Bacillota_I > Bacilli_A > Erysipelotrichales > Coprobacillaceae > Catenibacterium > Catenibacterium mitsuoka_A. The sequence continues at coordinate 2,525 of NZ_RCYB01000034.1, forward strand.
TCATATCCTTAATATGTCCATGAGGAAGTAAACCAAGTTTTACTAATGCCTGGAATCCATTACAGATACCAATCATTAAGCCTTCACGATTATCTAATAAATCATCGATTGCAGCCTTTAATCTTGGGTTACGTAATACAGTTGCAATGAACTTACCTGAACCTTCAGGTTCATCACCAGCTGAGAAACCACCTGGTAGCATCATGATCTGTGCATTATGGATTGCTTCTTCTAATTCATCAACAGACTTCTTAATATCTTCTTCTGTCTTATTTCTAATAAGAACAAGCTGAACCTTTGCACCTGCTTTTTCAAATGCACGTTTAGAATCAAATTCACAGTTAGTTCCTGGGAATACAGGAATAACAACATTGACTTCATCATACTTCTTAGAAGCAAACATCTTGCCTCTTTCATTGCAGTCGCCAGTACGTACTTCTGTAGTAGGTGCTTTTGCTGTAGTAGGATATACAGATTCTAATGGTGCACAGTTGATTTCATATGCATCATCAAGTGTCACTTTCTCACCCTTATATGATACAGCCTTTTCTTCATTTGTAGAAGCAATAATACGAACATTTTCATATCCTGCAACAACTTCTGCGTTATCTACTTCTACAATGATGTGTCCAAAGTTCTTTTCAACTAAGTCATTAAGTGTTAAAGCATCATCAAATGCGACACCAATTTCATTACCAAATGCCATCTTATAAACAGCTTCAACTAAACCACCGTCTTTAACTGTATAAGCTGAATAAGCCTTTCCAGACTGAATCAATGCTTCTACAGCATCAAACTGTTTTCTTAAAGCTTCAAAGTCAAATACATGGAATTCATCTTTAGGAAGCATGAATTCTACTAATACATGTCCTGCTTCTTTTAATTCAGGAGTGATGACTTTATGTACATCTCCACCAGTAATTGCGAATGATACTAAAGTTGGAGGAACATCTAAGTCTTCAAATGAACCTGACATAGAATCCTTACCACCAATTGAAGGTAACAATAATTCTTCCTGAGCACGATAAGCACCTAGTAATGCACTAAATGGTTTACCCCATCTCTTAGGATCATTTAATAGCTTTTCAAAGAATTCCTGGAATGAGAAACGGATTGTATGCCATGTACCACCCATTGCGATGATCTTTGCTACAGATTCTACAACTGCATTGATTGCACCATGATATGGTGACCATTCAGAAATAAGTGGGCTATAACCATAACTCATTAATGAACATGTAGTAGTTTCTTTTCCTAATACTGGAATTAATGCAGCCATACCTTCAGTTTCTGTACGGTAAGTCTTACCACCAAATGGTGAAAGAACAGTACCATTACCGATAGAAGAGTCAAAACGTTCTACTAAGCCCTTCTGAGAAGCTGTAGATAAACGTGATAATACTTCTTTAGTTGTTTCAGTAAAGTTTTCTTTTGCTTCTGGATTGAATGGTGCCTTATCAAAATCAGGTAATTCTACATGGATATCCTGATAACGTTTAGCTCCTGCTTCATCTAGGAAGTCTCTAGAGATATCTACAATAGTATCTCCCATATATTTCATAGTTAAACGGTTCTTATCTGTAACTGTTGCCACCTGTACGACTTCAAGGTTTTCATCATGAGCAGCCTGGATACAGAAGTCTTTATCACATTCATTGATGACAATAGCCATACGTTCCTGTGATTCACTAATAGCAAGTTCAGTACCATTTAAACCTTCATATTTCTTTAACACTGCATCTAAGTTAATATCAAGACCAGGTGCTAATTCACCAACTGCAACGCTGACACCTCCAGCACCAAAGTCATTACATCTTACAATCTTCTTAGAGAATTCTTTATTTCTAAATAATCTCTGAATCTTTCTTTCTTCAACTGGGTTACCTTTCTGTACTTCAGCACCAGCAGTTTCAGTAGTCTTTAATTCGTGTTTCTTAGAAGAACCAGTGGCACCACCGATACCATCACGACCAGTACGTCCACCAATTAATAAGACAATCTGTCCATTTTCAGGAATTAATCTCTTAACCTGTTCTTCTGGTGCAGCTGCAACTACAGCACCTAATTCCATTCTCTTAGCAACATAACCCTGATCATATACTTCATGTACAAAACCAGTTGTTAAACCAATCTGGTTACCGTAAGAAGAGAAACCATGAGCTGCTTCTTCACAGATCTTTCTCTGTGGTAATTTACCAGGAAGTGTATCTTCTAATTTCTGACGAGGATCACCTGCACCAGTAATACGCATTGACTGGTAAACATAAGCACGACCTGATAATGGGTCACGGATTGCACCACCTAAACATGTAGCAGCACCACCAAATGGTTCAATTTCAGTTGGATGGTTATGTGTTTCATTCTTAAACATTAATAACCAATCTTCATCACCATCAGTTGTATGAACCTTTAAACGAACTGAGCAGGCATTGATTTCTTCAGATACTTCCATATCATCCAAATAGCCACGTTTTCTAAGTTCCTTCATAGAAATAGTTGCAAGATCCATTAAAGTAAGTGGTCTCTTTGTATCTACACCATAAACAACATGACGGCTTGCTTTATATTTTTCTACATCTTTTTCTAAGATTTCTTTAAATGCACCACTTGCGATATCAATATCAGTAATAACTGTCGCAAATGTAGTATGACGACAATGGTCTGACCAATAAGTATCTAATACTCTGATTTCAGTTTCTGTAGGATCTCTCTTTTCTGCATCTCTGAAATAATTCTGAGTTACTTTTAAGTCATCGAAGTTCATTGCAAGACTCATCTTTTCAAGTAATGCTTCAACTTCTTCATCAGTGAAACCAATAAATCCTTCAATCACTGGAACCTTCTTGATTTCAACAACAGCATCATTTAAATCTGCTGGCTTTTCTAAAGACGCTTCTCTAGAATCAACAGGGTTAATTAAATAATGTTTAATTGCTGGTAATTCATCACTAGAAATACCTTCGATTACAATAAGCTTTGCACATTTAACCTTAACGCCTTTTTCACCAGTTAATAACTGGAAGCACTGTTCACAGGCATCTGCTCTAGCATCATACTGTCCTGGAAGATATTCAATCGCAAAACTTACAGCTCCTTCTGGAGTTGCATATTCTTCACGATATACTTCATCTACCATTGGCTCAGAAAGAATAGTAGGAATACCTTCTTCTAATACTTCTTCAGTAATACCCTGAAGATCATAACGGTTGACAACTGTTAAGTTAGAAATGTCAGTTAAACCAAGTCTTGTCATCAAATCATGTTTGATAGAATCTGCTTCAACCGCATTTTCTTTTCTTTTTTCTACATAAACGCGATAAACTTTAGCCATGTTATCCTCCTAATGTAAGCCAATATCTTTACGCATATACATGCCATCAAAATGAATGTTTTCAATTGCATCATAGACTTTCTTTCTTGTTTCTTCAAGATCATGTCCTAATGCGCAAAGATTTAATACACGTCCACCATTTGTGACGATTTCATTATTTTCATTACGTTTAGTACCTGCATGGAAGACAACGATATCTTCTGGAAGATGATCTAAACCAGTAATGACTTTACCTTTTTCATAAGATCCAGGATAGCCTCCACTTGCAAGAACAACACATGTTGCCTGTTCATCTTTCCACTTAACATCTACATCTTTCAATGTATTTGTAGCACATCCATACATCACTTCATATAAATCACTTTCAAGTCTCATTAAGATAACCTGAGTTTCAGGATCACCAAAACGAACATTGAATTCTAATACCTTTACATCCTGATCCTTGATCATTAATCCAATAAAGACAACACCACGATAATCCATATGATCTTCATGTAAGCCTTTCATGAATGGGTCAAGAATCTTTTCTTTGAAAGTCCCTTCCATACCTTCAGGTAAGAATGGGTTAGGTGATACAGTACCCATACCACCAGTATTTGGACCTTCATTATTATCATAAATCTGTTTATGGTCTTTTGCAGATACCATAGGTACGATTGTATCATGGTCTACAAAACATAATAGAGAACATTCAAAACCAGTTAAGAATTCTTCTAAAACTACCTTCTTACCAGCATCACCAAAAGCACTGCCATCAAGCATCACTTTAAGTTCTTCTTTAGCCTGCTGCTTTGTTTCACAGATGACTACACCCTTACCTGCTGCAAGACCATCAGCCTTAACAACAACAGGAAGATCAAAAGCATCTAATGCTTTAACAGCTGATTCATAATCAGTCACTTCTTCATACTTTGCAGTAGGAATATTGTGCTTTTTCATGAAATCCTTAGAGAAGGCTTTAGAACCTTCAAGAATAGCTGATTCTTTTCTAGGACCAAATACTTTGTGTCCTCTTTCTTCTAAATAGTCAGCAAGTCCCATACATAATGGTACTTCAGGACCAATAACAGTTAAATCAATACCCTTTTCTTCAACAGTCTTTAAGATAAAAGACATGTCTTCTACACTACCTGGAATACATACAGCATCCATACCAGGATTACCAGGAATAGCATATAATTCAGTAACATGTTTACTCTGTTTTAATTTCCAGGCAATTGCATGTTCTCTTCCACCACTACCAATAACAAGAACCTTCATAGAACGCCTCCTTAGTGTCTAAAATGTCTATAACCATTGAATACCATTGTCATATCATGTTCATCACAATAGTCAATAGACTCCTGATCACGAACTGATCCACCAGGCTGTACAATAGCCTTAATACCTGCTTCATCAGCCACCTGTGCACAATCATTAAATGGGAAGAAAGCATCACTTGCTAATACAGCACCATGGAAATCCTTATCAGGATTATTATGAATTGCATTTTCTAATGCCCAGATACGTGAAGTCTGTCCTCCACCAACAGCTAAAGTACATCCGTCTTTCACTAATACAATTGCATTAGACTTAACATATTTAACAACCTTTAAACCAAATTCCATATCAGATAATTCAGCTTCTGTTGGCTGCTTTTTAGTCACTACTTTCATTTCATCAATAAGCTTAGTATTTAATTCCTGAACAAGTGCTTTACCTTCAAGATACTTAATATCATACTTAGCATCACGTGCATCAAGATTCTTAAGCTTTAATAAACGTAAGTTCTTCTTCTTTTCTAATACTTCTAAAGCATCATCATCAAAATCAGGTGCTGCAATGATTTCTAAGAAAGTCTTCTTCATTTCTAAAGCAGTTTCCTTATCAATCTTATAGTTCACAGCGATGATTCCACCAAAGATAGAAGTTGGATCTCCTTCATAAGCACGCTTATAAGATTCATAACCAGTCTTACCAATAGCAACTCCACAAGGTGTTGAATGCTTAATTGCAACAGTCACTAATTGATCACCAAATTCTCTTACGCATGCAACTGCACCATATAAGTCATTCACGTTATTGAAAGAAATTTCTTTACCATGTAACTGTTCATAATCTAATAAAGAATGCTGAACATATGGATCAACATAGGCATTTGCACTCTGCTGAGAGTTTTCACCATAACGTAAATGATCTGTCTTCTTTAATGAAATATTTAAGATATCAGGGAATTCATCATGTACCTGATCAGCGAAATAACGAGAAATCATTGCATCATAGCTGCCTGTTAAACTATAAGCCTTATAAGCAAGATTCATTCTGAATTCAAAATCAGTCTTATCTTCTCTAATAGCTTCTAATACAGCATCATAATCTTTTGGATCAGTAACAATCAATACATCCTTGAAATTCTTAGCAGCAGAACGGATCATTGAAGGTCCACCGATATCAATGTTTTCAATCATTTCAGCCATTGGCTTACCAGCCTTAAGCGCTTTTTCAAACTCATAGAGATTACAACAAACAAGATCAATAGGTGTAATACCCATTTCTTCTACAGTCTTGACATGTTCTTCTACATCTCTTCTAAATAGAATACCACCATGTACTTTTGGATGAAGTGTCTTAACTCTTCCATCAAGAATTTCAGGGAAACCTGTTACATCATCGATTTCAATAGCTTTTACACCTGCTTCTAATAGTTTCTTATATGTTCCACCAGTAGAAACAACTTCAAATCCTAATTCTTCAAGACCTTTCGCAAATTCAACAATACCTTCTTTATTTGTAACTGATACTAACGCTCTTTTCAACTGATCTTCACCCTTTCATTTTCTACAGAAACACGTCCTTCACAATATAAAGCAACGGCTTCTGGTAAGATTTCATGTTCGATTTCTAAGACACGTGCCTGAATATCTTCAGGTGTCTCTAAATCAGAAATATCAACTGCTCTTTGTAAGATGATTGGTCCACCATCCACTTCTCCAGTAACGAAATGAACAGTTGCACCTGACACCTTTACACCTCTTTTAAACACCGCTTCATGGACATGCATTCCATAGAATCCAGGACCACAGAAAGATGGAATAAGTGAGGGATGAATATTAATAATACGATTCTTATATTGTTCAATCAGCTTATCTCCAACAATAGCAAGATAACCTGCTAATACAACAACATCAATCTTTTCTTCTTCAAATCTCTTTAAGATCTCATCTTCATCCTTGATCCATTCTGCCTGAATACCATGAAGACGGGCTCTTTCTAAACCGTAAGCCTTCTTACGGTTAGAAATAACCAGACGGATCTCTCCATTGATTTTTCCGGCTTCACACGCATCGATGATGGACTGAAGATCAGTTCCACCACCAGATACGCATACAGCTATGTTTAGCATAATTCTGCTCCCTTTTCACCTTCAGCAATATAACCTACTTCATAGCTTTCATAGCCAGCAGCATTAATTGCTTCAATAGTCTTTTCAACATCTGCAGGATCAACAGCAAGAACCATACCTAATCCCATGTTGAATGTGTTGTACATCATCTTTTCTTCAACGTTTCCTGCTTTTGCAATTAAGCCAAAGATAGGAGGTACTTTATAGCTGTCCTTCTTAACAACAGCCTTTACACCATCAGGTAACATTCTAGGAAGGTTTTCATAGAATCCTCCACCAGTAATATGGCTACATCCTTTAACCTTGATACCAGCATTCTTTACACTCTTTAATGCTTTTACATAAATCTTAGTAGGAGCAATTAATGCTTCACCTAAAGTAGTACCTAATTCATCATAATAAGTATCCAAAGATTCTTTAGTCATTTCAAATACGCTACGTACTAAAGAGAATCCATTACTATGTACACCAGTAGATGCAATACCAACTAAAGCATCACCAGGCTTGATTGTAGAACCATCAATGATATCCTTCTTGTCTACAACACCTACTGCAAAACCAGCTAAATCATAATCATCAATAGGCATTAAACCTGGATGTTCTGCAGTTTCACCACCAACAAGGGCACATTCAGACTGAATACATCCTTCAGCAACACCCTTAACGATAGTCGCAATCTTTTCAGGATAATTCTTACCACATGCAATGTAATCAAGGAAGAATAGAGGTTCACCACCTGAACAAGCAATATCATTCACACACATTGCAACTGCATCAATACCAATTGTATCGTGTTTATCCATTACAAAAGCAAGTTTTACCTTTGTACCACAGCCATCAGTACCAGATAAAAGAACTGGTTCTTCCATATCCTTGATCTTGCTTAAATCAAAAGCACCAGCAAAACCACCAATACCACCAAGTACTTCTGGTCTCATAGTCGCTTTAACATGCTTCTTCATTAATTCTACTGACTTATAACCTGCTTCAATGTCTACTCCAGCTTTTTTATAATCCATGTTTCTTCATCCTTTTATCTATTATTTTTCCATTCTTGCAAGAACTGCTTTATATGTTTCAATTAAATCACCGATATCCTGTCTGAATACGTCTTTGTCATACTTCTTGTTAGTATCTACATCCCATAAACGGCAAGAATCTGGTGAGATTTCATCAGCTAATACGATTTCGCCTTCTTTAGTCTTACCAAATTCGATTTTAAAATCTACTAGCTTTAAGTTTAATCTTAAGAAGAAAGCCTTAAGTAATTCGTTGATCTTTAATGTTTCAGATTTGATAGTGTTATATTCATCTCTAGTGCAAAGACCTAAAGCAACAGCATGGTCTTCATTGATTAATGGATCACCATATTCATCATTCTTATAACTAATTTCAAAAATTGGTTCTGCTAAAACAACACCTTCCTTAGCACCAAGTCTCTTACAGAAAGAACCTGTTGTAATATTACGTACAATAACTTCTAGTGGGAAGATTTCTACTTTCTTAACTAAATCATCAGTATCATTTAACTTTTCAATCATATGAGTCTTGATACCAGCTTCTTCTAACATATCAAAGATAATACCTGAAATAGTGTGGTTTAATACACCCTTACCAGCAAACTGATCATGTTTTACACCATTACCTGCAGTTGCATCATCTTTATAATGCATTAAGATAACATCTTCATTATCAGTTGCAAAAATTTCCTTAGCTTTTCCTTCGTACATTAATTCTTTCTTTTCCATTGTTGTTTTCTCCTCTTATCTATATTTTTCTGAAATTTCGTTATTTGTATCTAAGCAGGCTTTTTCCATAGCCTGACGGTTGTTCTTTAATTTTTCACTTAATTCTGGATATTTGATTGCCATGATTTCAAGTGCTAACCAGGCAGCATTCTTAGCACCATCAATTGCAACTGTTGCAACTGGGATACCAGAAGGCATCTGGACAATTGATAATAAGGCATCCATTCCATCTAAACTTGCACCTTTGATTGGAATACCAATAACTGGTAACACTGTCATAGAAGCAACGACACCAGGTAAGGCAGCAGCCATACCAGCAGCTGTTAAAATAACATCTGTTCCATTGTTGTTGCATTCTTCTACAAATTCACTCAATGCACGATGTGCACGGTGTGCAGATAAAGCACGTACTTCAACATCTACGCCATATTCTTTTAATATAACAATTCCTTTTTCTACCTTTGCTTCATCAGAGGCAGAACCCATAATTACTGCAGCTTTCATTTCAGTCCTCCATTATTTTCATTATGACTTTCATGATCTAGGTGCTCAGAGGCCTTTCACCTAAACTTGACCTCAATTATTAGAATAAACCAGTAATCTTACCTTCTTCATCGATGTCCATATTATTGGCAGCTGGTACTTTTGGTAAACCAGGCATACGCATAATATTTCCAGAAATAGCAACTAAGAATCCAGAACCAGTATTTGGAATCAAGTCACTAATTGTTACCTTGAATCCTTCTGGACGTCCAAGTAAAGTCGCATCATCTGATAAAGAATACTGAGTTTTCGCAATACAGATTGGTAAATCACCTAAGCCCTGAGCAGTGAACTTCTTGATCTTGTTAGCTACCTTCTTAGTGAAGACAACATCATCTGCACCATAGATTTCTTTGGCGATTGTCTTGATTTTTTCATCAATAGGCATATCTAATGAATAGATAGGTGCATAATGAGATTCTTTAGTATCAAGGATATTTAATAGCTTGTTAGCAAGATCAATGCCTCCTTCGCCACCCTTAGCCCATACTTCAGAAATGGATACTTCAACATTTAATTCCTTACACATATCATCTAATAGCTTTAATTCAGCTTCTGTATCTGTAGGGAAAGCATTAATAGCAACGATACAAGGTAAACCAAACTTCTTGATATTTTCAATATGTTTAGTTAAGTTACCAATACCCTTCTTTAATGCTTCAAGGTTTTCAGTACTTAATTCTTTCTTGTTAACACCACCATGCATCTTTAATGCACGAACAGTCGCAACAATGACAACTGCATCTGGATTTAAACCAGCCTGACGACACTTGATATCTAAGAACTTTTCAGCTCCTAAATCAGCACCAAATCCTGCTTCAGTAATAGCGTAATCACCAAGTTTCATAGCAAGCTTTGTAGCCATAACTGAGTTACATCCATGAGCGATATTGGCAAATGGACCACCATGTACAAATACTGGAGTATGATCTAAAGTCTGTACAAGGTTAGGTTTGATGGCATCCTTCAATAATAAAGTTACAGCACCAGTTGCATGAATATCACCAACAGTAACTGGTTCACCATCATAATTATAAGCAACAATCATTCTTGCTGCTCTTGCCTTTAAATCTTCAAGAGAAGTAGATAAACATAAGATACCCATGACTTCACTTGCAACACTAATATCAAAACCATCTTCACGAGGAACACCATTTGGTTTACCACCTAAACCAACAACAATATGTCTTAAAGCACGATCGTTTAAGTCAACAACTCTCTTCCATACAATCTGTCTAGTATCAATATTCAAAGGGTTACCCTGCTGAATAGAGTTATCAAGCATTGCCGCAATCAAGTTATTTGCTGAAGTGATGGCATGAATATCACCTGTAAAATGAAGGTTGATATCTTCCATAGGAACAACCTGGGCATATCCTCCACCAGCTGCACCACCTTTAATACCAAAGCAAGGACCTAAACTTGGTTCACGCATTGCAACTACAGATTTCTTGCCTAACTGATGTAATGCCTGTGATAAACCGATCATTGTAGTTGTCTTACCTTCACCTGCAGGTGTTGGGTTGATTGCAGTTACAAGGATTAATTTACCATCCGGATTATTTTCAACTTTCTTGATAGTTTCCAAAGAGATTTTTGCTTTATATTTACCATATAATTCTAAATCATCTTCAGTCAGTCCAATCTTGTCAGCCACATTTTTAATTGGCTCCATGACTGTACTCTGTGCAATTTCTACGTCTGTTAACATTTTTTTGTTTTTCCTCTCTTTCAGGTTATTTTCTTTCAAAACAATTATATACTAATCCGGTACCTGTATGCTTCCATTTTTTAAAAAAAACAAAAAAAGAGCCTACTAAGTCCAGGACGTTGCCCAGACGGTCGGCTCTTCAAGAAATTATACTCCATGTGGTTAATTCCACTTCCGTCAGTCGTATAATACAGTTGTAGTTTATCAAATAACCTATTGTTTGACAAGCACAAATTTGATTAAATAGTGGCATAAGTTTATAATATAAAAACGGAGGTAATGACTATGTTTAAAGAAGTAGATGTAAATACATTTGATTTAAAAATATTCAATAAATTGAATAAGGAATGGGCACTACTTAGTGCAGGTAATAAAGACGCATTTAATACTATGACTATTTCATGGGGCGAGATGGGTACATTATGGAATAAGCCAGTGATGACTTGTTTTGTAAGACCACAGCGTTATACAAAAGAATTTATAGATTCTAATGATCAAATGACTCTTTCATTCTTTAATGGAGAACATATGATAGATTTAACAATACTTGGTAGAGAGTCTGGACGTGATGGAGATAAGATTGCGAAGACTGATTTAACACCTACATTTATTGAAAATCTCCCTACATTTGAAGAGGCAGACATTGTCGTTGTGGGAAAGAAACTCTATGAAGACACTATCAAGCCTGAATGTTTCTTAGATGAAACACTTGTGGATAAGAACTATCCTAATAAAGATTTCCATACAATGTATATCTGTGAAGTTGAAAAAATCTATATGAAATAAGAGAAGCGTTAGTTTGCTTCTCTTTTTAGTTCTTCGTATTCTCTTATTTGATTATATTCTTCGATTGTTTTCTTAATATCATTAAAGATATGTGGGTCAAGTGTCTTCTCTAATTCATCTTCATCCACAAACTTATAATCTGTATGTTCAAATGAAATCTTAACCTGATCATTTGTAGGAATACACAAGAAACCAATACCCACTGTCTGATAGTGTGGTCTAATAGCCGTAAATGTATAAACTGGCTTAATGATTTCAATATCTAATCCTGTTTCTTCCTTTAATTCTCTTACTAACGCCTGGTGAGGATCTTCCCCATATTCTAATCCCCCACCTGGTAATTCCCAATAACCAAGTCCATCTGATGAAGGTCTCACACGTTTTAAGATTAATGTCTTGCCTTCATAAATCACAATACCTTTAACTGTAATATGAAATTGTATGTCCTTATTCTCCATATTCTTTTGCCCCCCTTTTTACTATATTAGCACAACTCTTGAAAGAACGTTACAAAAAGGTGCAGTATCTGTGTTTCAAATAATTTAAAAATTGTATATAATAGTCACTGAGGTGAATAAAATGATTGATTTTAAAGAAGAAGTATTAAAGCATAAAGATGAAATGCTGAAAGATTTAAAGGACTTATGTCTAATCCCTTCAACTCTTGATAAATCTACTGCAAAAGAAAATCAGCCATTTGGTGAAAATAACCGTAAAGCGCTTGATTTAATGCTTTCTATTGGTCAAAGAGATGGATTTGTTACTGATGATTGTGATGGATATGCTGGTTCTATTGATATTGGTGAAGGAGAAGACTGCTTTGGTATTCTTGGACACTTAGATGTTGTACCTACTGAAGGTCAGGAATGGGATTATCCAGAATATGATATGACTCTTGATGGAGATACACTCTATGGTCGTGGTGTTGCTGATGATAAGGGACCTTTAATTGCTGCTTATTATGCTGCTAAGATTGTGAATGAACTTGATTTTGAAAAGAAGATGAAGGTTCGTATCATCTTTGGATGTAATGAAGAAAATGGTTCTCGCTGTATGCATTACTATTTCCAGCATCGTCCATATCCAAAGATGGGATTTACTCCAGATGCTGATTTCCCTGTAGTATATGGTGAAAAAGGTAACTGTCATTTCATCATCAAGGGGAAAACAGATGATGATAAGGTAATTTCTATTCATTCAGGACGTGTAGTGAATATCGTACCAGATCAGGCTAAAGCTGTATTAAAGGGTACTGACTATGAAGAATCATATAATGCATTCTTAAAAGAAAATAACTTCAAGGGTTCTTTAGAAGTTGTAGATGGTAACACACACTTATTCTTAAAAGGTAAGAGTGCCCATGCATCTCAGCCTCAGTTAGGTAATAATGCTGCAAGTAACTTATGTCATTATATTGCAAGTGTGACTGATAATAGCTACGCAAAATTCGTTGATGAATATTTATATAATGATTATTTAGGTGAAAAGTTCAATGTCGCATTTACTGGTGAAATGGGTGCTTTAACTGTTAACCTTGGTATCTTAAATTATGAAAATAATGAAGGTTCATTAACTCTTGATTTACGTCTTCCTCATGACTTAGACAATAATGAACTTGTTAAGAATGTAGGTGAAGCTGTTAATAAATATGGCTTGAGTGAAGAACATGATATCGGTCCTGCATTATATGTAGATCCTAATAGTGAATTAGTTCAGAAGCTTCATGAATCATATGTACAGTTCACAAATGATCATGAACATGGTCCTCAGACTATCGGTGGTGGAACTTATGCAAAAGAAATGCCTAACTGTGTTGCTTTTGGTTGTGAATTCCCTGGTAAAAACCATCATATGCATGAAGAAAATGAATTAATTTCATTAGATGATTTATTAACTGCAGCTGCTATCTACGCTCAGTCTCTCTATAATCTTCTTAAAAAATAGTTGAATTCTATGTGCAACTCAAGTATAATTTGAGTTGCACAAAGTTGCGGCCGTGGTGGAATGGTAGACACGCAAGTTTGAGGGACTTGTGGACGTACGTCTGTGTGAGTTCAAATCTCATCGGCCGCACCATTAATTAAGATGAACTAGCTAGAGATAGCTAGTTTTTTTGTTTAGGAGGGAACTATAAGTAACTGAATATATCGACCATTGTGTTTGAATGTGTTTAAATATGCTCATAGAGGGAGCGTTAAAATGAACACATTAAATATCATAAATTATAAACCAAAGGATCTTACTGAACTTTTAGGCGTATCTGTTAAGATATTGTAACGTTGAGATAGAGAAGGAACTTTAAAGGTAAACTGAACCCTAACTAATAAGCATTGTTGTATTTATAATCAGCATTTACTAAATCAAACTGCATTTTTAAGATAGTTCTGTAATGTAAAAGAATTATTTGAATACCCACAAACCACAGGATAGTAAAAATTAAATTATATAAACGCCTATAAATCGGCGTTCATGAAGCTGAACTTGATGCATAGATTTTCCATTTGTACTATAATTAGATTAGAAATCAGATGGAGAACTCATACAGTATATGGTTTCAATACTTCATGTGTTCTCCTGCCAGTTGCAAGGGGCTTCGTAAGTATAAAAAACTGATAGAAAGGGATGAGGAAATTGCTGAAGGGCTTCAAAACGGAAATAAATCCAACAGAGGAGCAGAAAGTCAGGATTCGTAAAACAATAGGTACTTGCAGATTTATCTATAACTTCTATCTCGCTCATAATAAGGAGCTTCATGAAAGTGGCAAAAAGTTTATGAGCAGCAATCAGTTTAGAGTATGGCTTAACAATGAGTATCTTCCGAGTCATCCAGAATATTCCTGGATCAAGGAAGCTTACTCAAAATCGGTAACACAGGCAGTAAATAACGGACAGACCGCTTTTAAGAGATTCTTTAATCACAAGAGCGCCTTTCCAAAATTTAAGAAGAAAGGCAGATCTGATGTAAAAATGTATTTTGTAAGGAATAATCCAAAAGACTGCCTTTGTGAAAGATACAGAATCAAGATTCCGTCACTTGGGTGGGTCCGCATCAAAGAGAAAGGGTATATTCCCACAACAAAAGATGGATACGTAATTAAGAGCGGTCATGTCTCAATAAAAGCTGACAGATACTATGTTTCAGTTCTTATAGAAATCCCAGATAGAAGGACAGCCAATAATTCCAGTAAAGGAATTGGCATTGACCTTGGATTAAAGGACTTTGCGATTGTTTCTAATGGAAAGACTTATAAGAACATCAATAAATCTGCAAAATTAAAGAAGCTTGAAAAAAAGCTTATTCGAGAACAGAGAAGTCTTTCTCGAAAGTATGAAAATCTAAAGAAAGGAGAGTCCACTCAAAAAAGAAATATACAGAAACAAAGGCTTAAGATACAGAAGCTTCATCAGAGAATCGATAATATTCGTACTGATTACATCAATAAGACAATCGCAGAGATAGTGAAAACCAAGCCATCTTATATAACGATTGAAGATCTAAACGTATCAGGGATGATGAAGAACAGACATCTTTCAAAGGCAGTTGCTTCGCAGAAGTTTTATGAATTTAAAACAAAACTTCTAGCTAAATGCAAGGAAAATGGAATTGAACTTCGAATTGTAGATAGATGGTTCCCATCATCTAAGACATGTCACTGTTGCAAGAATATCAAAAAAGATTTAAAGCTTTCAGATAGACTTTTCAGATGTGACTGTGGTTATATCGAAGACAGAGATTTCAATGCTGCACTTAATCTGAGAGATGCTACGACTTACGAAGTTGCATAAATGAACGCAAACGTAAGTATGTACCGAAGGCTATTTCGGGAATTTAAGACTATGGAGTGTACTTGAACTTGTGAGTAGATATGATTTCGGTCAATCCAAAGCATACACGATGACATAGTAAGTAATGTTCGTGAGAACTTACATTATCTCGATGTGAGTATGTTTAATCACATTTTGAGTGGCAGGATTTTGTATGATTGATCATATGGAAATAAGAGGCGCAAAGGTACATAATTTAAAAAATATCGACGTTGATATTCCTTTAAATAAGATTGTAGCTATTTCTGGTGTATCAGGGAGTGGTAAGTCTTCTTTAGCATTAGGAGTCATCTATGCTGAAGGTTCTAGAAGATATCTAGAAGCATTATCTACTTATACAAGAAGACGAATCTCTCAAGGAGAAAAAGCCAAAGTAGATTCTATTAGATATGTTCCTAGTACTCTAGCATTACATCAAAGACCTAATATACCTGGCATTCGTTCTACCTTTGGAACACAGACAGAATTATTGAATTCTATTCGCTTATTATTTTCACGTTGTGGAGATTATTTATGTCCTAACAGGCATAGAGTGCCTGCGAGTATAAATGTAGCAAGAGGTGAAATGATTGAGTGCCCAATCTGCCGTGAAAGATTTAATGGCTTAAGTGCTCAGGAGTATGCCTTTAATTCACAAGGCGCATGTCCTGATTGTCAGGGCACTGGTATTGTACAGACAATTAATATTGATGCTTTGATTCCTGATCCTCATCTAACTATTGATGAAGGGGCTGTAGCGCCATGGAATACACTCATGTGGTCATTAATGAAAGATGTCTGTCGTGCAATGGGTGTGCGTACTGATGTTCCTTTTGAAGAATTAACAGAAGAAGAGAAGCATATTGTATATGATGGACCAATGGTAAAAAAACATATTTTCTATCGTCCTAAGAATAAAGAGAGCGTGGAAGCAGGAGAATTAGATTTTACTTACTATAGTGCCAAAGCAACTGTCTTGAATGCATTAAAGAAGGTCAAGAATGAAAAGAATATGAAGCGTGTTAGTAAATTCCTTAAGGAAGAGCCATGCCCGACTTGTCATGGCTCTCGTATTAATACACGTGCAAATTCTACATTACTAGGTGATAAGACTTTAACTGAAGTATGTGCGATGAGTTTAAAGGATTTAGCTGCATGGCTTCCACAGGTAATCAATACCCTTAATGATGATGTGAAAGAAATGGGTTCTACAATTCTTGAAGAATTCATGATTAATGCGAATGCATTGCTATCTTTAGGACTCGGTTATCTGACTCTTGATCGTGCTTCTTCTACATTATCAACAGGTGAACTACAAAGAGTACAGCTTGCACGTACTGTAAAAAATAGAACGACAGGTGTTCTTTATGTTCTTGATGAACCTTCTATTGGATTACATCCAGCCAATGTAGATGGCTTGATTGCGATTATGAAAGAGTTGATTAAGGATGGGAACTCTATTGTTTTGGTCGATCATGATACAAGAATTCTTAAGGAAGCGGATTATATGATTGAAATAGGGCCTGAAGCAGGTAAAAATGGTGGTTCTATAATCAGTCAGGGTACTATTGATGAAATCATTCAGGATAAGAATTCTATCATTGGACCTTATCTCAATGATTTACATCAAACTCTTGTAAGAAATAAGAAAGAGATTTTTAATGAGGGCTTTTTAAGACTTAAGACAGATACAATACATACTGTCAAACCACTGGATATTTCTATTCCTAAAGGAGTTCTTACTACAATTACTGGTATGTCTGGAAGTGGTAAGACAACATTGATTCTTGAATCGTTATATCCTGCCATAAAGGCTTCATTAAATCATGAAGTACTTCCTCAACATATAAAAGAATTGGATGCATCATGGGTCAATAAGGTTGATTTGATTGATGCGTCCCCTATTGGAAATAATGTCAGAAGTACTGTCGCAACTTATTCTGGTGTATTTGATCATTTAAGAAGGTTGTATGGAAGATTAAGTGATCAATATAGTGCAGGTGATTTTTCTTATAATACAGGTAAGTTAAGATGTCCTGTATGTGAAGGTACTGGTACTATTTCTATGGATATACAGTTTCTTCCAGATATAGAAACGACTTGTGAACATTGTGATGGAACACGTTACAGCAATGATGTGGATTCTATAATGTACCATGGTTATTCTATTAAGGATGTGATGTCTCTTACTATCTTAGAAGCTTTAGATGTATTTAAAGAAAGTAAGAAGATTAAAGAGAAACTACAGGTTCTAGTAGATTTAGGAATTGGTTATTCGACTCTTGGTGAAGCAACACCTGCCTTATCTGGTGGAGAAGCACAAAGATTAAAACTGGCATCAGAAATAGGAAAAGTACAAGATGGAAGCATCTTTATCTTTGATGAACCTTCTATTGGATTACATCCATTAGATGTAGAAACACTACTTCGTGTATTTGATACATTAATTAATCAAAAAGCGACTATTATTGTGATTGAACATGACTTAGATGTTATTAGAAATTCTGATTACATTATTGATATGGGTCCTGAGGGCGGTCAACTTGGTGGAGAGATTATTGCGACGGGAACTGTCGAAGAAATTAAGCAGAATAAGAATAGTAAAATTGGAAAACACTTGTGAAAAGCTGTAACGAATACTTGAGCGTTACAGCTCTTTTTCATAGAAAAAAGAATATCAGAAATAATATCCGATATTCTTATTGCCATTCAATTTCTACATTTTTTTGATAATGTGCTAGTCCTATGCGAATCACTGTTCCACTTAATTCACTATTATATCTTCTACTGTTAATTTGATCTATTGCTGATTTTGCGAGTTGTTTCAAATCAACTGAACTATCATTTGTATATTTAAATTCTAGAATATATGATATTTGATTTTTCTTGGATTTTAGTATGATATCACATCTTCCCTTTCCTACTTCTCGATTACTGATTACTTCATACTCATTAGAAAGCCAGGCACACATTCCAAGCAACATCATGTGATAACTATTTTCATCTTTCAAATCATGATAAGAAGGTAATGTGAGTAAAATCTTTCGATATCTGTCTTCAAAATCTTCTTTTTTGCAACGTTTTAATGAATTAAATAGTACTGTCAAATCTGTTTCAGTCGCTTTCAAATGATAGGCTGTAAGCTTTCTAAATTCCAATTGAACTTCTTGATTAGGAATTTTTATGATATATAAACTATCTTGAATAGATATTGTTTTATGTAATGTTAGATATCCAGCATTAACCAAAAGACCCCACAAGTTTTCTGTATTGTTTACTTCAAAAAAGCTCGTATCCATTTTTACAGTGGTTTCGAGTTTACCATTTCGAATAAGCTCCTCATAGCCTCTCTCAAAAGCTTCATCACTGCTAGATATTGCTTTTTTTAATCATTGTATTACTGCTCGTATTCACCCAATAAGGCTCTAATACTTTTCTAGAAGCATAATTCAAGATAGACCATGGATTATAGATATCATGTTCTCCAAAATGATATCCATCATACATAGATTTCACTTCATCATTGAATGATAAATCATAATATTCTAATGTTTGCTTCGTTTCTTCTTCTGTAAAGCCAAAGTATTTAGAATATTCTGGATCTTTTACTGTACATACAACCAAATTATTCAAATCGCTGAAGATGTTCTCTTTCGCAACTCTTTGAATACCAGTCATCATTGCATAATGTAGACTCGTAGATGTCTTTAATGCATTATGAAGCAGAGAAGATAATCCCCCTCGCAACTCTTCATAATATCCTCCAACATGGGCTTCAATAAAAGGTGTGTCATATTCATCTATGAATACCATTACTTTTTTGTGGTAATATTTCTCTAATCGTTCCATCAAAAAAGAAAGTGCATCGATAATATTATCTAGAATCCCATCATTTTTTGTCATTAACCCTTGTACAAGAGATTCATATTCGTTTTGTTCAAATACAGTCATTTTTTGTTCAAATACATGAGCATATCGATCATATTCTTTACGCAGTTGTAATTTAATTTCCTTTACAACATTCCATTTATCATTCTTCGCATTCGCAAACGAAATGAAGATTGTAGGATATTGATTCATTTCTGATATATACTCTGTTTCAACAATTTTTGTATCTTTGAATATTTCTTTAGAATCTTTAGTAATATCAAAGAATGAAGACATCATTGACATATTGATTGTTTTTCCAAACCTTCTAGGTCGAGTAATAAGAGTGACAGTACTTTTTCTCATTAAAAAATCATAAATCATCATACTTTTATCGATAAAAAAATAATTCTGATTCTTTAAAGTTTCATAATCTACTACTCCTAAAGGTATAGCTTTTCTCATATGGACACTCCTTTCTTTTCTATTATTATACCATAACTATCTTGTTGAATAAGCGATAAACTATCAAGTTGTACCTAGTCAATATAATATCTATTCTTTCCCCTGCTTTTCTTTCCATATTCTATCGCCTTTTTAGGACATTTCGCAATACATGCCATACAATGCGTACATTCCTTACCCCATACAGGACGATGATCTTTTATTTGGATATTTTTTAATGGACATAATTTCTCACATAATCCACATCCAATACATTCATCCGTACTATAGAAAGCATCTGCTTTCACAAAAAGTGGATAGAAAACTGTATTCACAATAGAAGATTGGAACTTGTCTTTCAATTGTAATGACATACCAGGAAAAGGTAAATGCTGATGGATATAGGAAACTGCTTCTTTAATAATAGGATCTGCCTGTTTAACAATCTTTTTGGCTTCATCATCTTCTGGTGTATTAAACATTGCGAGATAGTTTTCTGGCATAATGATTTCCATTGTACCTCTATAGTTGAACCCCTTCTTCTCACATAGTTTTCTATTATAATAACCTGCATTGCCTATATTTCCCCCACAATCCATCACAAAATAAACTTCTTCAACATCCTTAAAAGCTGTCAAACGAATCCATTCTTCGACAATACGAGGTATTCTCCAGGCATAAGTAGGTACGACAAATACCAATGTTCCTCGGATATTCTGTAAGCTATGGTCATTATTTCTAATAAGTGTATTCATAAATAAATCCTTTTGTTTGTCATAGGCGGAAACCCACTGCCTTTAGGCGGTGAGAGGAGCCTCGTAAATCGTTATTTATTATCCCTGACTTTCAATATATTTTTGTATAGTTGCTGATGACACTTCTCCAATGCTGCAAGCAAAATAACCATATGGACAAATTTTTTTCCTCCCAATACTGTCTTGATAAGACTGAACTATACTTTTGCCATAAGTAGTATGTTGTTTCCTGCTTTACAATTTTGACAATATCGCAAACTCTATCTGCTGTACCGTAACTTAATAAGAAATGTATATGGTCTTTGTCAGTTTCTATCGCAATAATTTCGTAGCGCGAGTATTAGTTATATGGAGAATCTCTTGTTTAGCATCATCGGCGATAGAATCGTTGAGTAATTGTTTACGGTATTTGGTTACTAGAACTATATGTACTTTCAGGCTGTATTTTCGTCTGTTATGACGATTATATCTACTATCCACAGTTCACCTCAAAATATAGATATTTCTCTATAAATTAGATATAATATATAGTGAAATATCTATGAAAGGAGTGCATCTATGGAACAGATGACTATTACAGCCAAAATTCAAATAATCGCAGCTGAAGCAGATAAGGTTTTGCTTGATGAAACTATGTCTGTTTATCGTAATGCCTGCAATTATGTTTCAGACTATGTATTCCGCACTCATGACTTAAAGCAGTTTTCACTTAATAAGGCTTTGTATTCTACTTTACGAGAAAAGTTTAACCTTAAATCGCAGATGGCGCAGTCTGTTCTGAAGACTGTTATCGCCAGATATAAGACCATTCTTGAAAATCAGAATGAGTGGATTAAACCATCGTTCAAAAAGCCTCAGTATGATTTGGTTTGGAACAGAGATTATTCCTTAACTCAAAACTGTTTTTCAATCAATACTCTTAATGGTCGTGTGAAGTTGTCTTATTTTTCAGATGGAATGTCTAAGTATTTCGATCATACGATTTATAAGTTTGGTACTGCCAGACTTGTAAATAAGCATGGTAAATACTATCTGCATATACCAGTTACCTATGAGGTTGAAGAAAGTAATATTACTGACATCTGTAACGTTGTAGGTATCGACAGAGGTATTAACTTTGTTGTTGCAACTTATGACAGCAAACATAAGTCTGGATTTGTTAGCGGTAAAGCTATTAAACAGAAACGTGCTAACTATTCCAAGCTTCGTAAGGAACTCCAGATGCGACATACGCCATCCTCAAGACGAAGACTGAAAGCTATCGGTCAGCGAGAAAACCGTTGGATGCAGGATATTAACCATCAGGTATCGAAGGCACTCGTTGAAAACAA
>NZ_RCYB01000035.1 GCF_004168205.1 Catenibacterium sp. co_0103
ATAGTTTTGGTGGATTTGAGTTTGGTTATATATTTGTGTCCGCGCAACGAAGGCGCGGGGAAATGGAGGAAATCATGGAAACAACAGAAAAGAGCCTAAAGAATACAATTAATTATAGTAAGAACATGCTTGTACAAGAGAAAAGAAAGATTTCTATTGGTATTATGATTTTTGGCGCATTTCTATGTTTTGCTGCATTTGCGATATTAGATAAGGAAAGCAGCTGGTGCTGTATTTACTCTATTGTAGGTATTATAGTATTTGTTTATGGGTTATCAAAAGAGTTGAAGAGAAATAGATTATTAATAAGTAGTGGAGTATTTGTTGCAATATTATGTGGATTTATGTTGATGGATTATGTAGGTGTTATAACTTCTCATAGACCTCCTATCTATGTATATATGATTAAGACTTCTAATGTGACAACCTACTACAACCCATTCTATAATGTTTATAGAATCAATAAGAACACACCTAATGAGTATTATATTGTAGATAGCGCAAAGAAATATACAGAAGATACTGTTCCTACAACTGTATTTAACAAACCGTTGAGTGGCATACACAATATTAAAAAGTATAAGAATCCATATATTGGTAATAATTCCAATATAGGAAATTTATTAAATAGTCTTCCTTTGCATGAATACGGTTATGTTTTTCAAATTGATTCTAAAAATCAAGGACTCACTGTGAACTACAATGCGACAGACTGGTATCATAATGAGGATCTTTATATCAATAAGGGCCTAATCTATAATTCTGTGTCTATCTTCTCTTTAATTGATAATGTACAATCTATTCAGTATAACTTTAGTGGAAGTACCTACACTACTACTAGAAAGATGATTGAAGAGAATTATCCACATTTTGAACAAGTAAAAGAGAGTGAGAAGAACTTTAATCAGTACTTAGAGAATAAGATAAATGATGATGAATTTACAAGAAGTATATTCAATAAGATATTTGTGAAGAAGGGTTTATAAGAGGGGTTAAGCCCTCTTTTTAAATACCGTGTATTACACTAAAGTAAACAACACCATTTTCAAAAAAAGTTAGTCTTTATAATTTTTCATGTATGCTCTCATCCTCATTACAGTGAATTCCATCATATTTTACAATTTCATTCCTTCACATTTTTAATTTTCATTCCATCATATTTCCATTTTCTATTCCTCCACATTTTCTGTTTTCATTCCATCACATTTTCAAAAAATATAAAATAAAAAGCACATCTCTTGCATGAGATATGCCTAATATTAATACATAGATTTATTTATTCTTCATATGAGGGAATAAGATAACTTCACGGATAGTTTCCTGACCAGTTAATAACATAACTAATCTATCAATACCCATACCCATACCACCAGTTGGTGGAAGACCGTATTCAAGGGCTTCTACATAGTCCATATCCATTTCGTTGGCTTCATCGTTACCTAATTCTTTTTCTTTTAACTGATTTGCGAATCTTTCATACTGATCATCTGGATCATTTAATTCTGTGAATGCATTTGCATATTCGTTACCACAGATGAATAATTCGAATCTCTGAGTAAAACGAGGATCCTGTAAGTTCTTCTTTGCGAGTGGAGAGATTTCAATTGGATGACCATATACGAATGTTGGTTCTACAATTGTTTCTTCTACATACTTTTCAAAGAATGCATTGACAATATGACCATATGCAAAGTGTGGTTCTACTTCAATACCATGTTCTTCAGCAAGTTTCTTAGCTTCTTCAATAGTCTTCTGTTCCCCAAAGTCAACACCAGTCTTTTCCTTGATTGCATTAACCATAGAGATTCTCTTGAATCCAGGTGCTAATGAAATAGAATGACCTTTGTATTCTACATCATAAGTACCATTGACAGTCATTGCGGCATTCGCAATGATACCTTCTGTTAAGTCCATCATACCTTCAAGGTCAGAGAATGCTTTATATACTTCGATAGTAGTGAATTCTGGGTTATGAGTTCTGTCCATACCTTCATTTCTGAATAAACGACCGATTTCATAAACGGCATCCATACCACCTACGATTAATCTCTTAAGGTTTAATTCTGTTGCGATTCTTAAGTAGAAATCTTTATCTAATGCATTGAAATGAGTGATGAAAGGCTTTGCTGCAGCACCACCAAGAATAGAGTTCATGATTGGGGTTTCTACTTCTGTGTATCCTTTATCATCTAAATAATGCTGGATTGAACGAACAATCTTAGGTCTCATGAAGGCTACTTTACGGGCTTCATCATTCATGATTAAGTCAACATATCTTCTTCTGAAACGTTCTTCTGTATCTGTTAAACCATGGAACTTTTCTGGTAAAGGTCTTAAAGCCTTAGTAAGGTGTGTATACTTTTCTACTCTTACAGTTAATTCACCAGTATGAGTCATGAATACTTCACCATCAATACCGATAATATCACCTAAATCGCTCTTCTTAACTAATTCATAAACATCTTCACCAACAGTATCTTTCTTGATATATAACTGGATTTTTCCATCTCTATCAAGAAGGTTCATGAAGCATACTTTACCTTTTCTTCTCTTTGCAACAATACGACCCGCAATACTTACAGCTGGTTTGCTTTCTTCTAATTCTTCTGCAGTCTTATCGCTATAGTTCTTTCTAATGTCTGAAGTATAAGCAGTCACATCAAATCTCTGTCCAAATGGGTCAATTCCAAGATCTTTAAGTTCCTGTAACTTCTGTCTTCTTACTAATTCCTGATCAGTAAACTTTCTTTCTTCCATGTGTGTTCTCCTTCTTTAGAATATAAAAACTCTCATCCGCTAGGGACGAGAGTTAACCGTGGTACCACCCTTATTCATCTACATAAGTAGACCTCATTAAGCCTTAACGCGGCAACACGTTATTTTATCACGTTAGATCCAAAATACAGCTCCCAGTCTTTATTCATATCAACTTCCCCATTCCTTTACACCAGCCAGGAATTCTCTCTGCGTTCCATCGATATTACTCTTCTGTTCATAGCTTTTACTCAAGTATTATAGACAATAAATAAATATGTTGTCAAGGTCATTTTATCAGCCTTATTCAATCTAATTTGTCTATAGACGTTTTTCAAATCCACCAAGGATTTCTGAATCCTCACTAATAGTCACAAATGCCTGTGGATCAATATCATATACAATCTTCTTAAATGTTTTCACTTCATATTTATTGATTGCACAATAAAGAATATATTGATCATTTTCTGTATAAGCACCCTTACCCATCCAGTAAGTCACACCTCTACCAGTCTTTTCCATAATCACATTCTTCATATCTTTTTCTTTAGTGAAGATTAATGCTATCACATTGATGTTCTGATAATGGATATGGTCGCTAATGAAATACAATACAAATACAAAGATAATAGAATACAGTGTAGTCTGTAAATCAAAGATAAATGCACAGCAAGTTAA
This sequence comes from Catenibacterium sp. co_0103, assembly GCF_004168205.1. Lineage (GTDB taxonomy): Bacteria > Bacillota_I > Bacilli_A > Erysipelotrichales > Coprobacillaceae > Catenibacterium > Catenibacterium mitsuoka_A. The sequence goes on from NZ_RCYB01000035.1 coordinate 3,433, forward strand.
AATAACAGCATTCAAACTCATTGATAACTTCCCTACCGAGAATCCTGGTTTAGTCTTAGATAAGCACACACCCGCAATATCAATACCACCTGCACTACCACTACCCTTGAGGGCAAGTCCTACACCAACGCCACACATAATAGCCCCAAAGATACAGTTAGATAACATATCGGGCATGATTGGATGTGTTAAGTTAGGTAAGAAAGATAATGTGATAGTCTGTACAACAACACTCATACCTGTTTTAACACAGAATTCTCTGTTCAAGATTCTATATCCCATAATAAATAATGGAATATTAATCATGAAGTTGATGATCCCTACAATGTTCATTGATTTAGGGATTGGTAGAAGTTTTCTTACAAAAACTTCGATAATCTGTGATGTACCAATTACACCTCCAAAGTTCAAGCCATTAGGTGTTACGAACAACCAGATTCCTAAAGATAATAAAATACTTCCGGCAATGACTTCGCCATACTTTTCTAGATTTTCCCTCATAGCGTCCCTCTTTCTTCTCATATCATAGAGTATTAAAACAAATAAAAGAATGCCTTTCAAGCATTCTTTAGTAAATTCCATATTCTATAAATAGATTCGCAATAGACTCAATGATATAGAGAACAGGTACCTGTGTTGCTGAACTATAAAAGTCACCATTTTTAGTACTTGGCATATAATACGTAAGAGCTAAATCAGACATCTTTGCAGCTGTTGAAGAGGCACTATTGGTAATCACAATAATCTTAATATCATATTTTTTTAAGTCTTTGATACGATCGATGATTTCTCTTGTTTCTCCTGAAACTGTGAAGAAAAGAGCACAGTCATTTTGATCATACATCCCCCTAAAACGGCTACTGAAGTCTCCACTATACATGGTACGTTTTCCCTTACGATTAAATAAAGAAGCCGCAAACTTCGCAATCGCATCACTTAGGCCAATGCCAGAACAGATCACCTCATGACTGTTCACAATTATTTCAGCAGCTTGATGAATAAGATCATCAAACTCTTTATTGTCTACACGATTAAAATAATCGAGAATATAATTTAAAGCACGTTTGTTTTGAATAGGTTTATCTTCCTGATCCAGTTTCATTTCTGCTTTCCATTCTAAGAATCCTTCATAACCAAGTTTTTTAGCTACTCTTGTAATCATAGAAGAAGATACATGAAGATCTGTAGACAAATCTTTAAGTTTCATATGAATCACTTCATGACGATGAGAAATGATGTAGTTGTAAATATCTAATTCCAAATCACTTAATTGATTCATTTGATCTACCGTAACCATAAAATACCTCCAAAAGGTATTTTATCATACTTTATGCAAATCTCTTTTTCATTTTCTTATTCTGTTTCTTATTTTTCTTTTCAATACTCAACAACATATTCTTGTAGTCTTCTGACTTAATGTCTACAACAAGTGTATGTGAGACAATATCATGTAATGATTTCTTAGACTTTAAGACAATTACTAGTATTCCAGATAATATAGTAATAACGAGTCCTACTTTATTCCAGATAGAGGCAATATTGTATCCAGTTAATACATTGACTAACTGATGAAACATATTACTACATGTATAAATACTTCCTTCTACTAAGAAGATCATAATAACCTGTCTGATGATCAGTTGTTTCACATTCACTTCTTGATAGTTGTCATTCACAATCTTCAATCCTAATAGTTTTTTACCTACAGTCTGTCCTTTCCAGATTATAGGTAATACTACATAGTACACAAATGCAACTGAAAGTGAAAGAACACCCGCAATCACTTGATAATATCCCTTAAATATAGATAACTGCTGAGGAATATAGACAGCATCCTTATGAAGAGACATATATAACAGAATAAGAGGAAGTGATGATAAGACACTTCCTAAATACCAATCAATACCATAAGCGATTATACGTTTGATATAACCTGTTTTATTCACAGGTTCATTTCTTAATTTATTCCACATCTTATCATCTTCCTTTATTAATTTAAGTGCTGATATAAAGCACCGATTAAGTTCGCATCATTACGATATTCACAAACTACGATTTCTGGTGGCAATGTGCTTGCATAACATGAATTATAGATTTCATCAAAGTTCTTTTTGATAAGTTCTAATAGTAATGGCTGTGCACTAATACCTCCACCAATCGCCACTTTTTCACAATCAAAGATCTGATTGATGTTGTAAATCTGTACTGCAGTTTCTAAACAGAACTGATTTAATCCTTTTAAAACAGCTTCATTTCCATTATTTGCCATTTCAAAGATTTCTTCACCAGTATAGTGTTCTTCTGTTTCTAATGCTTCCTGGATATGTAATAATAATCCATTGATTCCATTACTTGCATACCAAGATGTATCACCATTAAATGGCTTATGGTAATCAGTGATGATATTAGAAAATTCACCTGCACCAAATCTACATCCACTTAATACCTTATGATCCTTAATTAAAGCACCGCCAATAGCTGTGCCAAGAATCACTACAGCGCCGTCCTGAATATCTCGAAGACTACCAAAACCTAGTTCTGCGTTAGCGGCACATTTTGCATCATTACCAATTGTGACTCTTACACCACAACGCTCAGATAGTAATTCTGCCATATTTATATCATGAATATAAACTAAAGCACCACCAGTGTAACAATAACCCTTATCAGGATCAATTCTTCCTGGCATACTCATCGCAATACCAGATACATCAGAATATGTATTATAAAGAGATTGAACGCTATTTACAAATGAATCAAGGCAATCTAAGGGAGTAGGCACCTTACCTCTTTCATATATATTCTTTTCTGCATCCATTACTGCATATTTAATAGCACTGCCGCCAACATCTAGAACTAAGTATTTTTTCATAATTTTTCTCCGTTACTTTCTATTACTTTCTTATACCAGTCAAAGGAATCCTTCTTACTTCTTGCAAGTGTTCCCTGACCTGCATTATCTTTATCTACATAAATGAAACCATAACGTTTCTTCATTTCACCCGTACCAAAGCTAACACAGTCAATACATCCCCAAACAGTATAACCTAATAAGTCTACACCATCAATATCTACTGCATTTTTCATTTCTTCGATATGCGCTTTAAGGTAATCAATACGGTACTGGTCATGTACTTTTCCATCTACCATCTGGTCCACTGCACCGAAGCCATTTTCTACAATAAATAGAGGAAGGTTATAACGGTCATACATCCAGTTTAAGCTATATCTTAAACCTTTCGCATCAATTGGCCATCCCCACTCAGTCTTTGAAATATATGGGTTATCACATAAATCTGTTTCTTCATTATAGTCAAGGTTGACATCTCCATCACCCTTAACCGCAAATGACATATAATAACTAAATCCAATATAATCTACTGTACCCTGAGGAAGAACAGCTAAGTCTTCTTCAGTAATATCTAGATTGAAGTTCTTTCTTTCAAAGAAAGACTTCATATAACCTGGATAACGTCCTCTTGCATGAACATCCATATACCAGAAACGCTTATGGTTAGCACCTACTGCCTTCAACATATCATCTGGATTACATGAGTAAGGATAAATAGGTGTCATCGCAATCATGCAGCCAATCATCATAGAAGGATCAATAGCATGTCCTTCTTTAATAGCCATCGCACTTGCAACAAGCTCATAATGTGCTGCCTGATAAACAGTACGTTCTTTGTCTTCACCTTCTTCAAATATAATACCTGAGTTAGTAAATACAGCTACGTCTGCTTCATAGTTCGCCTGGTTGTTGATTTCATTGAATGTCATCCAGTATTTAACTTTATTGTGGTATCTTTCGAAACATACTTTTGCGAATCTTACAAAGAATGTAATCATCTTTCTGTTTCTCCATCCACCATATTTTTCTACTAAATGATAAGGCATTTCAAAGTGTGATAATGTGATAACTGGCTGAATACCATTCTTTAATAGTTCATCAAACATATCATCATAGAACTTTAAACCTTCTTCATTTGGTGTTTCTTCATCTCCCATTGGGAAGATTCTTGCCCAGGAAATAGATGTTCTAAAACATTTAAATCCCATTTCTTTAAATAAAGCGATATCTTCCTTATAGTGGTGATAGAAATCAATCGCTGTATGATTTGGGTAGAACTGATCAGGTTCAATTGTTTTAGTGATTTTTCTACGAGTAGTGGCAGAACCAACTGTCATCATATCTGAGACATTTGGTCCTTTACCACCTTCATTAAATCCACCTTCTACCTGATGTGCAGCAACTGCTCCACCCCATAAGAAGTCTTTACGCATTGTTTTCTCCTGCTTCTTCTGCTTCTTTCTTGATAGCGGCTCTTGTGCTTGCTGCAACAAATGGTAAGTAAATTAAAGTACTTACGACAAAGCAAAGAATACCTATAACTAGTGCCATAATGTTGTTAGCACCTGATCCTAAGAATGGTGTTAAGAATCCTGGAGTTGTCCAAGCAACTTGATAAGCAACTGGTGGGATGATCTTAATCACACATACACAGAAATAACCAATGAGGTTACATACGATTGGTGCTAAGATGAATGGAATAACATACATTGGGTTCATAACGATTGGTAAACCGAACATGATTGGTTCGTTGATGTTGAATAGTCCTGGAACTAATGACATCTTACAAATAGAGAATTCACCCTTATTCTTTCTACCTACGATAAACATAGCGGCAATTAAACCAAGTGTAGCACCTGATCCTCCACCATTACCAAATGCATCGTTGATTGAACCCCAGTTAACTGGATAAGGTGCACCCCATGCTGAACCATGAGCTGCAACATAAGCTAAGTTTGCGTTTCCCTGTTCTGTGAAGATAACTGAACGTAATGCATTTAAAGTGTTAGGACCATGGATACCTACAATCCATAACATCTGCTGTACTAATACGAATACGATGATTGTACCCATAGAGCTTCCAAGAGATGTTAATGGAGCCTGGATAGCGTTATAAACAACAACCTGAATACCTTCAGGAGTAATCATTGAGAATAAGTAGTTTAATACACCCATGATGGCAAGTACTAACATCATTGGGATTAATAAGTTAAATGACTGTGCTACTGCAGGTGGTACCATTTCTGGCATCTTGATTCTTAACTTTTCATTTCTACCAAAACGAGTTAGTAATTCTGTAGTTAATAGACCTACTAATAATGCAACGAATAATCCCTGTGCACCAAAGTAAGTAGTTGTTAAACCAGTTCCTGCATTCTTACCTGCAAATGCCTGCGCAGCAGGATAAAGAATAAAGAAAGATGAAAGAGATGTAATACCACATAATACTTTATCTCCACCCATTTCCTGAGCTAACTGATAAGCCACTAAGAATGCGATGATGATTGATAAGATATTAGTTGTACCATTGATAACAGAACTTAAAACAGCCTGATACTGAGCTAGGTTTGGAATTAAATCACCTAAGTGAAGTAATTTTGCGATGAATCCTGTAGGATCTAATAATACATAGTTAATAAGTAAAACCATTGAACCACCCATTGTGAGTGGGAATGATAAAGTGAACGCATCACGCACGGCTGCCACATGGCGCTGACCATTGATTTTTGCAGCTAATGGTACGAAGTAGCGTTCCATAAAGCTTTGAATTGCTTCCATTTTGTTTCTCCTCTTCTTATTTCATTCGGCCGATGTTGAAAACGTTTTCGTTTTCCGCAATTGATTCTATCAGAGGATTACAAATAAAAAAAGAGCTTGAAGCCCTTCTTGAATAGTATGCATTATCTGCAAAATGTTTCACTATTGTAACGTATTGTGACACATATGCAATGTCATATTAGAAAGTATTTCAATAATACTTAATGCAGGTACCTGAGTTGTATGGGAAGAAAGTTCATTTCTTACATCATTAATATAATAGCTGATATGATAATCACTCATTTTTGCGAGTGTATTATCGTCTGATGCAGTAATTGTGATTAAAGTACTGCCTGCTGCTTTATAAGCATTGGCTTTTCTAATAAGTTCTACAGTATCTCCTGAGATAGACAACATAACGACAACTATATCAGTACCATCCATGGATACCTTCTGGTATGGATCTGTTAAGGCAGCACTAAAGAAACCATTACCAGAAAAGCGTCTTGCTGCATATTCTGCAATCTTAGCTGAATCTCCCATACCATCAAAAATAATCATATTCGCATCACCTAGTATATAAGCAACTTCTTTGAATAAATCTTGATAATAAGGAGTATTGAACTTCTTTAAACAGTCGATAGTTTCATCTAGGTCATTCACCATATAAAGAGAAACTTCTTTTTCTTCTTTCTTATAAGCATATTTTAATTCAGGAAAGCTGTCATATCCCATCTTTTTCACAAAACGCATAATAGAAGCTGTAGATGTAGGAATCTCATCTGCCAGTTCTCTTATACTCATATAAGGGAATTGAATGCTATGCTTCAATATATAGTTATATATACGCATATCTGTTGTACTAAAGCTTTTAATTTCTTTTTCATTAAACATCTAACAATTACCTCTATATACATTCTTCAAATATTTCTTAGCGACTTCTATCATTTGATTTATAAGTTCTATGGATGTAGGAGATTCATGATAATGATACTCGGGAAAATAGCGTGTGATATGTAACACAATATTCGGGTCAATAGACGCTAACCACTTTGCTTCTTTTTCCATATCTTCTAAATAATCATTAATACCAGGTACAATCAAAGAAGTGACTTCTAGATGACTTGATGAAGCTATTTGAATACTCTTCTTTACTGTTTCTAAATCACCAGAGAGTTTCTTATAGATATCTTCTCTAAATCCCTTTAAATCAATATTCCATGCATCTACTAAAGGAGATAACTCCTTTATATATTTCTCTTCTATCATTCCATTAGAGACTATAACAGTCTTTAAATCATGCTTCTTACATAATACAAAAGTATCATAAATAAACTCATAGCTGATCAGTGGTTCATTATAAGTAAACGCAATACCAATATTCCCTTCTTTTTTTAAATCTAAGGCGACTTCTACAAGTTTTTTAGGTGTTGTATGCACCTGTATAGAAGAACCTCTATCCTGCGATATGGTGTAATTCTGACAGAAAGGACATTTCATATTACAGCCATAAGAACCGACAGATAACATCTGTGTTTCAAGATAGAAATGATAGAGAGGTTTCTTTTCAATAGGATCTAAAGACAGTGATGTAATAGCACCATAGTCTTTAAGTACTATACTTCCTTCTTTATTCATTCTTTGATGACAGAATCCTGTCTGTCCTTCTTTTAATACACAATGATGAGGACATAAATCACATCTAGCCATGTCTGATCACCCTGAATCTTTCTATCTTGATCTTCTCTCCTTCATGAATACCTGCTTTATGACAAGCTATCTGAATCTGATCAGTCACTGTATCCACACCCTCTAGAGAAGGAAGGAGTAAACCTCTTTTAGAACCATGGGATACTATAATACCATAGATATGAGGATCTAGTGTACTGATATCTTCTACTGGCTCTATTTCTCCTAATACATCGACTGAAATAATGAGATTATCTAGTTCTTCTTCTGTAATAGGATCAAAACGTGGATCTTCACTACATGCACTGATCGCATTATGTACTATTTCTAAGGCAATATTATCCTGTACAGGCGTAAAGGTACCAATACAGCCTCTTAAACGCCCTTCTTCATGAATAGATACAAAGACACCAGCACGTCTTTTCATCTCTTTTGTGACTTCTGGAATGATTTCTACTTTTTCTTTTACATAATTTCTATTGTGGTTCTAGCCAGTCTGACATAGTCATCTTCATGTTCTTTGATCTTCTTAACTTCTTCCTGCATTTTCTTTTTATATTGGTTTCCTATATCACAGGTTTGATCTTCACCACATATTTCAAAACCACAAATACCATAACCTACTCCAAATGGTCCTTCATAAGAATAATAGTGTGGTTTAATCTTTTTTTGATCTAAAGCACCTGCCATGATTTGAAATGATCTGAGTCCACATTCAGCAGCTGCTTCAGTAAAAATGGGATCAAATGTTAGAAAACGCATAAAGTCACTATTCTTCCATGCTGTAATAATATCATGATCGAAGAGCGGTCCTTCTTCTTTATAACCATAAGGACCATCCTCTTTTAAACGATGAGACAAATCACCACTCGCAATTAATAAAACATTCTTATCTCCCACTGCTTCTTTAATACATTGTCCAAAGCGATAATGAGTAAGAGGAGATAAACCAGATATTCCTATTCTTACAACTTTATAGTCCTTTAGATACTTATTTAAGAAGTAAAGAGGAGTCATTGTGCCATGATCTAAATCATCATCTTTTCCTAATGTTCCTGCAAAAATATGATACTTCTTGGCAGATTGAGTGATCTTCTTTACAAGTTCTGTATCATAATCCACTTCTATTCTTACATTTCCTGCATGAAACTGACTAAAGTCTCCTGATGCATGTTTACCAGGAGATATATGAATATAATCACTATAGGCGATCGCATGAGGACTGATCACAATGACTGTTTCTATTGGAAGAGTAGATACATATTTCATAATGGATTCATAAGATTGTATTGTGTTACTAATGGTTTTCTCTTCTCCTTGACCTATTTCAGGAATAATTAGTGGAGGATGAGGGACACACATTGCATAAAGTACAGACATATAATCATCTCCTTTACTCTATTATAAAACAAAAAGAAGATGATTACTCACCTTCTAGTTCTTTCTCAAAGTCTTTTAGAATTGTTTCTAATTCTTCTAATGTATTCATCTGTGTTAAATGATTCTTGATTTTTGCTGAACCTCTTAACCCTTTGACATACCAAGGTGCCTGCCCACGCATTTGTCTAATCGCATTCTTTTCACCTTCTGTTTTTACTAAACGATGGGCATGATCAATACATAACTGGATACGTGCATGAAAGTCTGGTTCTTCTTCTAGAATACCCTCTTCTAGATATTTCACCATTCTACGAATCACAAAGGGATTACCTAAAGCACCTCTACCAACCATAACAGCATCACAGCCTGTTTCTTCCATCATTCTTTTCGCATCTTCAGGTGTTCTGACATCACCATTCCCAATAACTGGAATACTGACTGCTTCTTTTACTTTTTTAATCCATGACCAATCTGCATGACCTTCATACATCTGTGAACGTGTTCGCCCATGAATAGCCACTGCACTTGCACCTGCTTTTTCCATTAATTGTGCCATTTCTACACAGTTAATATGCTTCATGTCATAACCAATACGCATCTTAACAGTCACTGGTACATTCACTGCTTCTACGACAGCCTTCACAATATCATATGCAAGTTCTGGATACTGCATTAAATAACTGCCTGCATGAGCCTTTAATACCTTATTTACAGGACATCCCATATTAATATCAATAATATCACAATCAGAATGTTCCTCTACAAACTTGGCAGCTTTGACCATAGTCTCTACTTCACCACCAAAAATCTGCATACTCATAGGGTGTTCATCTTCACCTACTGCAAGCATATCAATTGTCTTTTGATTTCCATAACATAACGCTTTATCACTGACCATTTCAGATACTACAAGTCCTGCACCAAACTCTTTTACAAGTCTACGGTAAGCGACATTTGTGATACCTGCCATAGGAGCCATGATAATAGGATGTTTTATTTCTACGTTTCCAATTTTCAACATTTTTTAATCACCATCACAAAATATACCATATTCCTGACACAATACAAAGATAAATTATGTTTATACTATGAGTTGTGAAAGGAAGTTCCCGATCCTTTCAATAATATATATATCGTTTTCATTTCCCTTCCCTATTTTACTAATAGGACATAAGGAGCAGGCGTTCCCTTCCTGCTCCTTTTTGTATGTTTTAAATGTTTACAGTTATGTCCAATGAATGTAGAAGTCAACAATGAATCACGTGGACGTAAAAACGGCACTGATTGTATTCTTTGTTATGAATGTACAAAAGAATGTCCAGTCAAAGCACTTCATTAATGCGACACATATTTCTCCATAATATATAGATATTTCCTCTAAATTTATCTTCTATACTAGTTATTGAAAGGAGGAAACTGTCATACAATTCTAAAAAGATCAATTATTCAATTCTATTCCCTTCCATGATATATGTTAACTGATCTTTGTATAATACCAGACAGTGTAAAAAAAACGCCATTTTACTGGCGTTTTTTAAGTATTTCCTTTAATTCATCTTCACTGAACTGATAATGTGTATTACAGAACTGACATGTAATCTCACAGCCATGATCCTCATTAATCATGTCTTCTAAATCTTTTGTATGAAGTGTAGCTAAGGCTTCTCCCATCTTTTCTTTACTACAATCACATTTAAATGATAAATCCTGTGTATCTAGGATTTCAACATCCTCAAAGATCATCTTTAAGATTTCTTCTGGAGTATGTCCTTCATCTAATAACTGTGATACTGGTGGTGTATTCTTGATCTTATCTTCAATATACGCAATATCTTCTTCAGTTGCTTCTGGTAATAACTGAATAATATAACCACCTGCACTTCTTACAGTATTGTCTTCTTCTACAAGAACACCTACTGCAACAACTGATGGTACCTGTTCTGATAACATGAAGTAATAAGAGAAATCATCACCAATTTCACCAGTCTGTAATGGAGAACTAGATGTAATAGGTTCCTTTAATCCCATATCACGAGTGACCTGGATAGTCCCCTGATTACCTACACATAAGCCTACTGCAAGCTTACCTGTATCGTTGTATGTATAGTGAACTTCTGGATTAGATACAAATCCTTTGATTTTACCATCAGAATGTGTTGTACAAAGCATTGTACCGATTGGTCCACCACCGTTGATGACTACTGTCATCTTTTCTTTATTCTTATTCATAGCACCCATCATTAAAGTGACTGCCATCATACGTCCAAGTGCAGCACTTGCACAAGGCCATAAGTTATGATTCTGCTGTGCAACATTTGTAAGGTTAGTTGTTGTACAGGCAAAAACACGACAGTTCTTTGAATTAACGAGTCCACGTACTAAATAATCTTTCATTTATCTCATCTCCCTATCGCAAAATAGCTTACTAAAGGCAAAATCATACTAATGACAATAATACCTACTAATAGTCTTACCATAAATCTACGCTGCATTTTATTATCTCCTAAATGAAAATAAGCGCAAAGCGCTTATTTCATTTCATCTAGTAAATCATCTTCTGGATCAGCCTTAGGTGGTTCAGGAGTGTTATTGTTGTCATCGTTAGATTCAACATGTTCTTCTGTTCCATCATAAGTTTCTGGCATCTTACCAGTGTTATATAAAGACTGAATCTGTTCATGATTCAATGTTTCATGTTCAAGCAATGCATTCGCAATAATATCCATTTTGTCTTTATTATTGTTGATGATTTCAGTTGCCTGAGCATGTGCTGTTTCGATGATCTTACGTACCTGCTGGTCAATTTCAAATGCGATCTGACCAGAATGTGTATTACTTAATTGTGAATAGTCACGACCTAAGAATACTGCATTATCACCACTGTCATACTTAATTGGACCAAGTTCACTCATACCAAGTTCTGTAACCATCATACGAGCAATACGTGTAGCCTGTTCAATATCGTTATGAGCACCTGATGATACATCACCGAAGAAGATTTCTTCAGCCGTACGACCACCCATATAACCTGTAATAGTTGCAAGTAACTGTTTCTTAGTTGAGAAGTAAGTTTCTTCTCTAGGAGTCATCAAGTTATATCCACCTGCATCACCACGTGGTACAATTGTGACTTTCTGTACCTGGTTGGCATCTTCTAATGTCAAACCAATAATCGCATGTCCAGTTTCATGATAAGCAACAAGTTTTCTTTCATGTTCAGTATATTTTCTAGACTTCTTAGCTGGACCGCCAATAACTCTGTCAATCGCTTCATCGACATCACTTAATGTGATCATCTGATGACCGCTTCTTACTGCAAGTAATGCTGCTTCATTTAATACGTTCGCAAGTTCTGCACCTGAGAATCCCGGAGTACGCTGAGCGATGTTATCAAAATCAACATCTGGCGCAAAATGTTTATTTCTTGCATGAACCTTCAAGATCTGAGATCTTGCACGCTTATCAGGGTTAGATACTCTGATCTGTCTATCAAAACGTCCTGGACGTAATAATGCAGGGTCAAGAACATCTGCACGGTTAGTAGCTGCAAGGATAATAACACCTTCGTTACCTTCAAAACCATCCATTTCTACAAGTAACTGGTTTAATGTCTGTTCACGTTCATCGTGTCCACCACCAACACCAGTACCTCTCTGACGACCTACAGCATCAATTTCATCAATAAAGATGATACAAGGCGCATTTTCTTTTGCCTTCTTAAACATATCTCTTACACGGCCAGCACCAACACCAACGAACATTTCTACGAATTCTGAACCAGAAATAGAATAGAATGGAACGTTTGCTTCACCTGCAACAGCACGTGCTAATAATGTTTTACCTGTACCTGGAGGACCTACTAATAGAACACCTCTAGGAATTTTAGCACCCATTTCAGTAAACTTCTTAGGGTTCTTTAAGAATGCAACAAGTTCTGTTAATTCTTCTTTTTCTTCATCTGCACCTGCAACATCTGTAAAACGAGTCTTAGAATTTCTTTCTAGCTTAGCGCGAGAATTTCCAAATTCAAAGGCTTTATTGTTGCCTCCTGCAGCACCATTGAAATTCTTGAATACCCAGAACATACCACCAAACAATATTACATATGGAAGGATGGAACCTAGTATATTCCAGATCATGTTATCACTTTCTGAATCAGTGACCTTAATCTTGACATTCTTGTCTTCAAGAACCTGTGTTAATGAATCTAATTCTTTGTCTGTCTTAGGAACGATAGTTGTAAAGTTCACTTTATCGCCCTTAGAGTTCTTCTTGTAGCTACCTTCGACCTTGGTTACAAAACTATTAGGTGTAATAGTCACGTTATTTATCTTTTTATCTTTTACTACTGTCATGAATTGTGAATAAGTCAATTCTTTACTACCGCCATTATTCAATAAGAATGGGAATAATGAACTCAACAATAATAATACGATGACCCAAGGAAGAATAGCTTTAAATAATGTTTTGTTATTCTTCTTCATCATAAACTCCTTACTGGTAACATTCTTCTTTTAAGACACCAATATATGGTAGGTTTCTAAATCTCTGATCAAAATCAAGACCATAACCAACCACGAATAATTCTGGTACAGGGAAACCAACATACTTAGCCTGTACAGGATACTTTCTTGCTTCCTGTTTATCAAGCATAGTAACGATTTCACAAGATGCTGTACCACGATCTTTCAACATATGTGTAACAGTATCCAATGTTTTACCTGTATCAAGGATGTCTTCTACGATTAATACATCCATACCTTTGACATCGATATCAACGTCTTTCTTAATATGAATAGTTCCAGATTCAGTTCCTTTATAACTGCTGACTGACATATAATCAAAATATACATCGCCCTCAATATATTTAGAAAGTTCTGCTAGGAATGGAATAGATCCCTTTAAAAGACCAATAAGAAGAATCTTCTTACCTTCATAATCTTTTGAGATCTGTGCGCCTAATTCTTTACAGCGTTCAGAAATCTGTTCCTGTGTAAATAATATTTCTTTCATGTCCTTATGCATTGAACCGTACCTCCTAGTATAGTCGTTGTTATTTTATCACAAACAAATCTGGATTGATAGACAAATACTCCTTGTTTTTCGCAATTCCCGGGACCAAAAGAATATTTCCACGGCAATCTAATACAACTGGCCAATAACGTCGTAATGGTAAGGGAATTTTCGCATTAATAAAGAGTCTAGAAACCTTTTTAGTGCCCCCTGCTGTTTCCATACGATCGCCTGGTCTCATATTACGAATAGTGAGTGGAAAGTCTTCATCCTTGACAGGGATACCATCATTCGTTTCTCCTTGTGTTCGAATCTTGAAATAAGGACAATCAAAGTTCTGTCTATGATCTATTCTATACGTATAATCTACTTGTTTTATAGATTTACGAATGTATACATTATTATATTCTTTTATGAACTCCTCATTAACACCAATTGGCATTTGAATATTAGGTTTAGAGGATTGAATCTGATGGATGATTTCATCAATGAGATGATGAGAAATCTTCGATACTTCTATATGTTTCTTTAATAAAGCATAGAGTACATCAGGAAGAAGTTCTTTTGGAACTAATGTATAATCCAGTGGTTCAGTGAGGTATTTGTCTACTTCTTGTTTTTTTATTGCCTGTTTCTTATTGTATTCTTCACCCTTTTTCAAGAGTTCTTCTTTTTGTGAGTCTGTATATTGATTTAAGATTGTATTACGGATACGGTCTCTTGTGAACTCTGTCTGGAAATTAGTATAGTCATCATGAAACAAAATATGATGATCATCACAATAATCACGTAGATCTTGTTTAGTCACATGAAGTAATGGTCTAATAATAGTCATACCTAAGCGATGAGAGACTTCCTGGATCCCTAAATAATCAGGATGAGAGTCACGTTCCAAGTGCATATAAATAGTTTCAATCACATCATCCTTTTGATGTCCTAGGCATAATGCATCACATTGTTCCATTTTATATACTTCCTGATAAAAAGCATAACGCATATCTCTTGCAACGCTTTGAAAATTTCCTCTCACATAATCATCCGGTGTAAATTCCTTATAATAAAAAGGAATAGAATGTGCTATACAATAGTCATGTACTACTTTGTAGTCCTCTTCTGTATCATCTCGAAGATTATAATTTACATGAGCGACACAGATTGAATATTCATGCATCATATCAAGAAGTGCCATAGAATCAGGACCACCTGATACACCTAGGAGATATTTCTTTTTTTTGTCTAATAATGATGTATTCAGCATGTTTTCTCCTTTAGAAAAAAGTACCGTGATGGTACTTTTTAATTAATATATGATCTAGACATTTTAGAATGATTGAGTTTATATAAGACATAGATTGTCTGAATAAGACTCAATACTTCAGTAACTAATAATACAATACCTTCAGCCATAGTCAAACCAATAGCCATATCGATAGGATGTACAATAATAAATACGCCTAATGCAACACATAATACAGCACATAAGAAGATCCAGAACCAGTTGAATTCAATAATCTGCTGTAACTGAAATGAGAGCTGTAAGTTTAATAAGCCTTTGATCACAATCCATAAGCCAATTATCATTGTGAGTGCACTAATGAATGCATCAGCATTGAATGCAACAAAAACGCCTGCTAGTAATGCGAGAATACCTTCTAATAAATCATTAGAAAAGATACGCATATCATGAGTTAATGCAAAGTAAGTCACAAGATGAATGAGACCATCCACAAATAATGCACCTGAAATCACATAAACTACAATATTCAACATTGTCTTTGGGAAAACAATCAACAATACTGAAGCAACAATCATAATCACTGATGTGATGATAGATGCTTTACTATACTTCTTAATATATTCTTTAATCATAGTTCCACCTCGTATCTGTTATTGTAGCACAAAATATATGTTTTGTAAGTTACCGAGGTCAAAAATATATCCTTCATCCCCATAGAAGAAAGATTCATCAAACTTCTTAAAACCAATCTTCTTTAAGAGATGTCTTGATTTTTCATTCTGTTTATAGATATAGGCAATACATTTGAAGAAACCATGTTCTTCATGCATATAGCTTAAGAGTCCGAGTACCGCTTCAGTGCCAAAACCATTATTCCAGAAAACATCATCTAACGTATAACCAATAGAGAATGTATGAGGTGCCATGATTTCTATATGTAAATCACCAATAAGATGCTGGCTCCCTTTGATTGTAATACCAAACTGCATAGACACTTTTTTGTGCTCTATTACAGTATCTCTACACTTCTTGATGAGTTTCACCGCATCTCTTTTTGTATATCTATTCCAGGATTGATACTGAGACACAGTCTTTTTACTGCGATATTCTACAAGACGATCAATATCATTTTCATCAAGTGTTCTAATTGTAAGACGTTCAGTTTCAAATATTTTCATAGTTATGATAAATGAACAACATTCTATCCTTTCCATTGATATCCTTGATGACTTCAAATGTATCATCTGGAAAATAGAGAGGAACAAGATGTTTCATTCTTTCTCCTTGATTATATCCAATTTCAAATGCAAGAATCGCTTTCTCCTTTAATATTGAAGGAGCTTGTTTAAATATATTTTCATAACATGCATAACCATGATCATCCGCAAATAATGCAAGATGTGGTTCATGATCCACTACTCGAGGATCCAATACTTCATCATAATCAATATAAGGTGGATTAGAGACAAGAATATCTACGTGAATATCTTTATCTATAAGAGGCTGTAATAAGTCCCCTTCTAAGAATGTGACAGAAGCTTCATGCTTCTTCGCATTATGAGATGCTGTTTTAAGAGCTTCTTTAGAGATATCTACTGCATATAGATCTGCCTTAGATTCACAAGCTAATGTGACTGCAATAGCGCCTGAGCCTGTACCTATATCTGCCACAACCATTCCTGGTTTTATATAAGATAAAACCTTTTCTACAAGTTCTTCTGTTTCATAACGAGGAATCAAAACACTTGGATTGACATCAAACTCTCTACCATAAAAATATTCTTTTCCAATAATATACTGATAAGGTTCACCCTTTAAATATCTATCCAAATAATCCTTATATTGCACAAGAAGAGCCTCTTCAACAGGCTCTTCCCTCTTCAACAATAGTTGATAATAAGCATCTCCTGTGAGATCTTCATAGAGTCTTTCAGGGATATTTGTATGTGGATCATCAATTAAATCATGCGCATATTTAAGTAATTCACCTAATAGCACTTATTCTTCTTCTCCTAGAAGTTTTAATCTCTGATCTTCATTGATTAATGCATCAATGATTGGTTCTAATTTACCTTCCATAATACGATCTAACTGCTGAATAGTTAAACCAATACGATGGTCAGTGACACGGTTCTGAGGATAGTTATATGTTCTGATCTTTTCAGCACGGTCACCTGAACCAATCTTATTACGACGTTCGTTTCCTAGTTTTTCTTCTTCTTCTCTTAATTTAGCTTCATAAAGTCTTGTACGTAATGACTGCATAGCCTTAGCACGGTTATCATGCTGTGAACGGCCATCCTGGCTTGTTGCCACAATTCCTGTTGGAATATGTGTAATACGTACGGCAGAGTCAGTCTTATTGATATGCTGTCCTCCAGCACCAGATGAACGGTAAGTATCAACTCTTAAATCCTTTGGATCAATATCGATATCTACTTCTTCTGCTTCTGGCATTACTAATACTGTAGCAGTTGATGTATGAACACGTCCCTGTGTTTCAGTCTTAGGCACACGCTGTACACGATGTGAACCAGATTCAAACTTCATCTTAGAATATACACCAGTACCCTTGATAATAAATGATACAAGTGAATATCCTCCTGCTTCTGAAGGCTGAGCATCTTCAATTTCAATCTTCCATCCCTGTGATTCAGCATACTTAGAATACATTCTAAATAAGTCACCTGCGAAGATATTTCCTTCATCTCCTCCGGCTGCACCACGGATTTCCATGACTACGTTCTTTTCATCATTTGGATCCTTAGGAATTAATTCAATCTGGATATCATGTTCCATGATTGGCTGTTTCTTTTCTAATTCTTCTAATTCAATCTTAGCCATTTCTTTGATTTCAGGATCATTTTCATTTAATAATTCCTTGGCTTCTTCGATACCATCTAATAAAGCCTTGTATTCTTCATATAAGTTATAAGCCTTTTCTAAAGAAGCCTGTTCTTTAGAAGCCTGTGTCATCTTCTGAATATCATTCGCGATAGATGGATCCATAAGAATCTGTGTTAATTCTTCATATCTTTTTTCTACTGTCTGTAGTCTTTCTAATAGTGTATTCATCTTCTATCCTTTCTTTTAATAATATTGATTTCATCTAATAAATTTGTTAATTGTTCCAAATCGTACCCATTATAATATATTCAATTATTTTTCGCAATTAATTGAAGACGCTTTCTATTTCTTATATACTTGAATATATAAATTGGAGGTTTGTAAAAATGATAAAAGCAGTTATTTTTGATATGGACGGTTTGATGATTGATTCTGAAAGAGTGACTTTTGAATGTTATCAGGAAATCTTAAAACCAATGAATTTGACAATGGATGAAACATTCTATAAAACTTTATTAGGGAAACCTATCAAAGGAATCTATGAAAGATTTTACGATACTTATGGTAAGGACTTTCCTATTGATGATGTCATTAAAGATGTACATGTTTTAATGGCAAAACGTTTTGAAACAGAAGGTGTACCAATTAAGAAAGGTTTATTAGTGCTTCTTAATTATTTAAAAGAAAATGGTTATAAGACTATTGTCGCTACTTCTTCTAATCGTGATCGTGTCGATACTATTCTTGCACAGGCTCATATTACACAATATTTTGATGACTCAATTTGTGGTGATGAAGTAACTCATGGTAAACCACATCCAGAAGTCTTCTTAAAGTCTTGTGAAAAACTTGGTGTAAAGACTGATGAAGCATTTGTATTAGAAGATAGTGAAGCAGGTATTCAGGCCGCTTCTTCAGCTGGTATTAAAGTAATCTGTATTCCTGATATGAAATATCCTACAGAAGAATATGCAAATAAGACATATAAAATATTAGATTCTCTTGATGAAGTCATTAATGAATTAAACTAACAAAAAGAGTCGGAATGATGACCGACTCTTTTTAATGGGATTAAGGGAAAATTTTTTATGGCTTTTCTTTTCTACAACTGTATAATACAGGGAGTATATGAAATCTATGTGAACTTTTTGGAGGTTTTATTAAATGTATAATCAATATCGTGAAGGTTGGCTAGAAGTGATCTGTGGATGTATGTTTGCGGGTAAAACAGAAGAATTAATTCGTCGTATCAATGTATTGTCTTATGCAAGAAAAAATATTCTTGTGTTTAAGCCAAAGATTGATGATCGTTATTCTACAACTGAAATTGCTTCACATGCAGGAAGTAAAGTACCTTGTATTGTCATCAGTGAAGCAAAGGAAATACTTAATCATGTGAATTATGATACAGATGTTGTAGCGATTGATGAAGTACAGTTTTTTGATGAGGATGTTGTTGATATCTGTGAATATCTTGCAGATAGTGGATTACGTGTAATGGTTGCTGGTTTAGATAAAGATTTCCGTGGTGAACCATTTGGTGTCTTACCCGATTTATTAACACGTGCTGAGTTCGTGACTAAGCTAACTGCAGTATGTGCAAAATGTGGTGCACCAGCCACTAGAACACAGCGTATTATTAATGGTAAACCTGCTTCTTTTAATGATCCTATTGTCTTAGTAGGTGCTAAGGAAGCCTATGAACCACGTTGTCGTCATTGTCATGAAATAGTGGAAAAACCTATTAAATTTGAGAATCAGAAAAAAATACAATTCAGACCAAGAAAATAAGAGGCTGTAACGGGTAAATAACTCATTATAGTTTCATAAAAAGCAAAAGACGGACCGAGGTCCGTCTTTTGTGGTATATTTAGTTTGCAATGATACACCAACAAGATTATACGGCATATCAGACATATGCGCTAC
>NZ_RCYB01000036.1 GCF_004168205.1 Catenibacterium sp. co_0103
GAAGTGAGTGAAGTTTGCATCAGAGAAATCATTGATATAAAGAGAGATGATCTTATTCTTTATGTCCAAAGGAACTGCAGAAGCAGGCAGTCTTCCACGGTTGCCATGCACGAAACCCTTCTTTCCCTGTTCCTTATATTTAATGATAAGTCTATTGATAGTTCTTACAGTACAGCCAAGTCTAGTAGCTGCTCTCTTCTTGTTTCCATTTGTTTCTACAAGTTTCTTGATTATTTCATACTTATTCTGCTCATTCATTCTCAATTCAACCTTTCTCATAATAACCTCCCTCGGAGGTTATAGTTTAACACGGCAAGTTGATAATGTCCCAATTGGGACATTATCAACTTGGATACATTGAGACATTATCACATTGGAATCAGATTTTTATATTGATTTTCAGTAATATGCTTGATTTTAGATGAAAGTTTTATTATTATCATAGTGTTCTTATTGGACAGGATAAGCATTTCGGTGGCCAAACTTCGATGCTTATCCTTTTTTTCTTTCTATAGATTTATTGACCTTAAGAACATGATAAATGATTTATGAAATAAACAAAACAGATAGCGAAAAACTGCCCCTAAAAAGTTTACAGCCCAAAAGCAAAGCCAGGAGTTTATACCCCTGACTTTTTCAAAGCTTGAGTAAACCCCAAGTCTATTTAGTTACTCAAAAGAATGCTTCTTCTAGAAGCATTTATCAAAAGACAGATCCTGATTTATTAGAACTACCTCAGGTAGGATGTAATGTCAGTCTTATCGCAAAGACAGCTCCTGATGTAGTATTTATGATGAAAGAGAATAAGGATCTTATTGAGGATTTTGAAGAAAGACATATAAAAGTTATTGTGGTTGATCCTTCTAGTGAAAAGAAGTATGATGCCATGGTTTCACTTATTGCGAAAGTTTGTGGTAAACAAAACAATGCGAAGAAGTTAAAGAACTACTATAGTACTAAAAAGAGTAAGATGAATAGTTTAGGTACTTCTAATAAGCATGTTTATATTGCTTCAAAAGAGTCTATTTATAAACCTGTCACACCTTCTATGTTTCAAAGTACTATACTAACTACAGCACATGTGAAAAATGCTGCAGCGAGTATTAAAGGTGTAGACTACCCTACTATTGCGTTAGAAACATTATTAACTTTAAACCCAGATATAGTGATCATGCCTCGTAATGCTTCTTATTCAAAAGATTCTATTTATAACTATGAATTCTTCTCATCACTTGATATAGTGAAGAACAAGAAGATTTATATTATGCCTGAGGTGGTTGAATCATGGATGGATCCTGTTCCTTCTCATATTCTTGCATCACTCTGGCTATCATATGTACTTCATCCTCATGATTATACATATGAGAATTATAAAAAGGATGTAATAGATTTTTATAAAGAGTTTTATGATTTTAGTCTCGATGAAACACTTATCACAAAATAGAAAGGATAGAAAAAGATGTTAAATATTCAGGAATATGTAAGACCTCAGTCGCTTGAGGAAGCTTATGAACTCGTTCAGAACAGAAAAAACATTATTGTAGGTGGTATGTTATGGTTGAAGATGATGAATAGATCAGTTGAAAAGGCAATTGATTTATGTGATCTTCATTTAGATACTATTGAAGAAGATGATGAACAGTTTACTATTGGCGCAATGGTGACATTACGTCAGTTAGAAACTCATGCAGGAATAAATGCTTATACACATGATGCAATGAAGCATAGTGTGGAACATATTATTGGTGTGCAGTTTAGAAACTGTGCGACTGTAGGAGGTTCTATTTTTGGTCGTTATGGTTTCTCTGATGTATTATCTATGTTTATGGGATTAGATGCTTATGTAGAATTATATGACGGTGGTATTGTACCTATGAGAGAGTTTGCTTGGATGCGTCCTTCTCTTGATATTCTTGTACGTGTTATTGTAAAGAAGACACCTATTAAGGTTTGTTATAAGTCACAGAGAAATGTAAGTACTGATTTCCCTGTTCTTACTTGTTGTGCAAGTTATATGAATGATACTTATTCTGTAGTAATTGGTGGTCGTCCTTTAAAGGCAATTGCTTATGAAAAACAGATGGAATTAAATGATGAGTCTATTGAAGCTTTCATTGAAGAAGTGTCTTCTGAAATCAAACTTGGAAGCAATAACTTAGGCAGTGCAGAATATCGTCAGAAGCTTGTAAAGGTTCTTATGAGACGTTCATTAAAGGAATTGGAGGCACAGTAAGATGGAAATTACAATTACATTAAATGGAAAAACAATGACTCGTAGTATTTTACCTGATACTCTTCTTATTGATTTTGTAAGAAGTGAGCATTGTCTTAGTGTTAAAAGAGGTTGTGATACAAGTAACTGTGGATTATGTACAGTATTATTAGACAACAAACCAGTTCTTTCTTGTAGTGTTCTTGCAGCTAGAGCTGCAGGTCATGAAGTGACTACTTTAGAAGGTTTACAGGAAAAGGCAAGACCACTTGCTGAATTTATTGCTGATCAGGGTGCTGAACAGTGTGGTTTCTGTAATCCTGGATTTATGATGAATACAATCGCATTACTAGAAGAAAATAAAGATCCTAGTGATGATGAAATCAGAGCATTCTTATCTGGTAACCTTTGTCGTTGTTCTGGTTATGAAGGACAATTAAGAGGTATTAGAAACTATATTAATTACTGCAAGGAAAATGGAAAGGAAGTGTTAGGATGAGACAGGAATTAAAACAGGTTAATAAACCTATAAGAAAAAAAGATGCAATGAACCTATTATTAGGTAAACCTGTCTATGTTGATGATGTAACACCTCACGACTGTTTGATTGTAAAGCTTGTTCATTCTCCTCATGCTAATGCATTAATTGAGAATATTGATACAGAAGCAGCTAAGGCAGTAGATACAATTGAAGCTGTTTATACTTATAAAGATGTGCCTCAGAAACGTTTTACTATGGCTGGTCAAACTTATCCAGAACCAAGCCCTTATGATCGTTTAATCTTAGATCAGAGAGTTAGATTCGTAGGTGATCCAGTTGCGATTGTTGCTGGTTATGATGAAAAGAAAGTAGATGAAGCATTAAAGCTTATTAAAGTAAAATATCAAGTAGAAGAAGCTGTATTAGACTTTAGAACTGCTAAGGATAATCCTATTCTTGTTCATCCTGAAGATAACTGGAAAGCATTATGTCCTGTAGGGGCAGACAATAAACGTAACTTAGTAGCCACTGCAGATGAAACACATGGTGATCTAGAAGAAGTATTTAAATCATGTGATCATGTGATTGAACGTACTTATCACGTTCCTGCAGTCAATCAGGCGATGATGGAAACATTTAGAACTTATTGTGAAATTGATACTTATGGTCGTTTACATGTTATTAGTTCTACACAGATTGTTTTCCATGCACGTCGTATTCTTGCAAATGCTTTAGATATTCCTAAGTCTATGATTCGTGTTGAAAAGCCTCGTATTGGTGGTGGCTTTGGTGCAAAGCAGTCACTTGTGACTGAAATCTATCCTGCATTTGTTACATGGATGACTAAGAAACCATCTAAACTTATTTATACACGTACTGAATCTCAGATCGCGGGTAGTCCACGTCATGAAATGGAAGTCACTACTAAAGTGGGTGCTATGAATGATGGTACTATTCGTGCCATTGATGTATATACATTATCTAACTCTGGTGCCTTTGGTGAACATGGTCCTACTACTGTAGGTTTATCAGGTCATAAATCTATTCCACTATATACAAACAATCTAGAAGCATTCCGTTTCCATTATGATGTTGTTTACACAAATAGATTATCTTCTGGTGCATATCGTGGATATGGTGCGACTCAGGGTATTTATGCATTAGAAACATGTGTCAACGAATTAGCTGATATTTTACATATGGATCCTGTAGAAATCAGAGAAAAGAACATGGTACGTCAAGGTCAGAAGATGGATGCCTACTATGGTGAAATTGCGGATAGCTGTGCATTAGATAAATGTATGGAACGTGCTAAGAAAGAATTTGACTGGGAAAACCGTAAGACTCCTACTGTAATGCCCGATGGTCGTATTAAGGCAGCAGGTGTTGCAATGGCAATGCAGGGATCAGGTATCTCTGGTGTCGATGTTGGGTCTGCTACATTAAAGTTAAACGATGATGGTTCTTATATGTTAAGCATCGGTGCTGCAGATATGGGTACTGGATGTGATACTATTCTTGCCCAGATGGCAGCAGAAGAATTAGAATGTGATGTAGACAATATTGTTGTCTTTGGTGCAGATACTGATGCTTCTCCATATGATTCTGGTTCTTATGCTTCTAGTACAACTTATGTTACTGGTATGGCTGTAAGAAAAGCGAGTGAAGAGCTCAAAGAGAACATGATGAAGATTGCTGCCAATAAGTGGGAATGTGATCCTGAATCATTAGTATTTACTGGCAATACAATTGATAATCCAGCTACAAATGAATCATTTACACATACGGATATCGCAACATTCTCTCAGTGTGGTAATACAGTCCCTATCCAGGTAACATGCACTCATTCATCTAAAATTTCTCCACCACCATATATGGTAGGTATGGCAGAAATTGCATTAGATAAAGATACAGGTTTTGTAGAAATACTAGATTATGTAGCTGTTGTAGACTGTGGTACTGTAGTAAATACTAATCTTGCAACTGTACAGACTGAAGGAGGTCTTGTACAGGGTATCGGTATGGCATTATCAGAAAGTATTACTTATTCACCTAAGGGTGGTTTAACAGAAAATAACTTCATGACTTATAAGATTCCTACAAGACTTGATATGGGTCATTTACGTGTTTATTTTGAAAGCAGTTATGAAAAGACAGGTCCATTTGGTGCAAAGTCTATTGGTGAATGTGTCATCAATACACCAGCCCCAGCCTTATGTGCTGCTATCCACAGTGCATGTGGTGCATGGGTGAGAGATCTTCCAATGACACCTGAAAAGATTGTCATGGCTATCGATGAATAAAACATATATTATATATCTTGCATCAGGAAACAGCAGACGTTTTAAAGGAAACAAACTGCTGTTTCCTTTTCAAAATAAACTGTTATATCAACATGCATTAGATCTCATATTAAAGGAATATGATCATGTTATTGTCGTATCACAATATGATGAGATACTACAATATGCGTCTCAAAGAGGCGCTACCAGCATTTTATGTTTAGAGAGTATTCATGGTCTCTCTTATTCTATTAAGGCTGCTGTGAACTATTTAAATACGTTAGAGAAGCCATTTAGAATGATCTTCATGGTCGCTGATCAGCCTTATATTTCTATGAATACTATAGACAAACTGATGCATACAAAACATAAACTTGCCAGTTGTGCTTATAAAGATAAAGTAGGCAACCCTACTCTATTTGATAGTTCTTATATTCCTGAGTTAGTTCTATTAAAACAAGACCAAGGTGGAAGAAAGGTATTAAATAAGCATCCTGATGAAGTAGAATATATACAAGTAGAGAATGTAAGAGAACTCTATGATATAGATTATCAAGAAGACCTGAAGCAACTACAATAGTTGCTTTTTTTTGCATCAAAAAAGCCTCTCTTTCGAGAGACTTAAGTGTTACATATGTTTCTTTGCAAAGTTCCAAGTATCTCTGCACATATCTTCTAGTGTCTTTTCAGCCACCCATCCTAACTGTTCTTTTGCACGAGTAGGATCTGCATAACATGTTGCGATATCACCAGCACGTCTTGGCTTGATTTCATAAGGTACTTTTACACCATTTACCTTTTCAAAAGCCTTAACGATTTCTAATACACTATATCCTTTACCTGTTCCTAGGTTACAGATATGAACACCTGGTGTTGCATATTTTTCAATTGCAAGAACATGACCCTTAGCTAAGTCTACAACATGGATGTAGTCACGTACACCTGTTCCGTCTGGTGTATCATAGTCATCACCAAATACACCTAAGCAAGGAAGTTCACCTGCAGCAACCTTCATAATATAAGGCATAAGATTGTTAGGAATTCCCTTTGGATCTTCTCCTAATAATCCTGATTCATGTGCACCAATTGGGTTGAAGTAACGAAGAAGTGTAACAGACATTTCTGGTACAGCATGCTGTACATCTGTTAGAATTCTTTCCATCATAGCCTTTGTAGAACCATATGGGTTTGTAGTCTGTCCTAATTCACAGTCTTCAGTTAAAGGTACAACTTTAGGATCACCATATACTGTAGCACTTGAAGAGAATACAATTGAAGGGACATGATACTTCTTCATAAGCTTAGCAACTACTAAAGTAGTCATTAAGTTATTTGTATAATATTCAATAGGCTTTACTACTGATTCACCTACTGCCTTGAAGGCTGCACAGTGAATGACTGCATCTAATTTATTTTCCTTGAATACTGCTTCTGTCTTATCTTCATCTAAAACATTGAATTCATAAAACTTTACTTTCTTACCAGTAATTTCATGAATGGCATCTAAGGCTTCTGGTTTTGAATTTGAGAAGTCATCGATGACTACAACATCATGTCCGCTCTGTAGTAATTCTACACAGACATGACTACCAATATAACCTGCACCACCTGTAACTAATACATTCATATTTATTCCTCCATAAACTTTGCAACCACCATATATGACAGCTGCCATAGCCAAATCACTATTCTATTTGACTCTTATATTTTACAACGAAATCGTTCTTAACAAAAGACTGAATTATCATAGTGAAGCGCCCATCTTGTTTTCTTGCAAAAAGAACCATCTTTAATAAGATGGCTCTTTGTTTAAATTTCTTTAAATGAATCAATCACTTTTGTTACTCCTGGTAACTTCTGATATTCTTCTCTTTTATTTGCAGAATCGATTACGATTATATTTCTACATCCTGCTTTATAGGCATTCTCAATACCACTTAGGGAGTCTTCAACGATTAAGCAGTCACTTATATCTACTCCTAGAATATTAGCTGCTTTCTTGAACATCATGATCTTATTATCATATGTTCCATCATCATAAACAATATCATCAGGATTAATCCAATGATCAAGATGGAATGATTCTACAAAGAAATCAATATTTGGTTTAATGGATGCACTTGCGATAGTAAATGGAATGTTGTTGTTTTTAAGCTTATCAAAGAATTCTGTAGCGCCAGCAACTAAATGAAATGTTTCTTTATCTTCCTTACAGAATTCACGATAGTACTGTTCTTTAAGTAAAGAATATTTCTGTTTCACTTCATCTGTACATTGTCCATCAAACATATATTCAATGATCTTATTATTAGGAACACCATTGAAATGTTCATGTAGCTCTTCTTCGCTAATTCCATGATGTCTTATTTCCTCGGAAATCTTTCCCCAGGCTAATACATGCTTTGGATTGTCAAAAAACAATGTTCCATTAAAATCAAATATAACTCCTTTATAAGAATTCATAACTACACCTCTTTCGTTTCTGATACGCCCTTATACCAATAAGCACTTGCTTTTGGATAACGTTTCTGTGTTTCATAGTCTACATAGAATAAGCCATAACGCTTATTATATCCATTAGTCCATGAGAACATATCCATTAATGACCATACAAAGTAGCCCTTTACATTAACACCCACTTCAACTGCCTTTAATGCATACTGTAAATGTTTCTTGATATAATCAATTCTTGGTGCATCATCAATCACACCATCTACAAATTCATCTTTATAACCCATACCGTTTTCTGTAATATAGATACACTTGTAGTTTGGATACTGCTGACGAATACGCACTAACATATCAAACATACTTTCTGGATGAATTAACCAGTCCCAGTCTGTTCTAGGAATACCTTCTTTTTCCATTCTACGTCCTACATTCTTTAAGCAGAAACGTGAAGTACCCTTTTCACCAGTTCCATTATGATGGATATCATTCTCACCATCATAGTACTGAATGAAACGTGACTGGTAATAGTTCATACCCATATAGTCAATTAAGACTGCTGCTTTCTTCATAACTTCAAAGTCTTCATCTCTTAAGTCTAGCTGACCATTATTAATAGCTACTAAACGATCTACAATTTCCATTGTTTCAGTAGAGTAATATCCTTTGAATGTTGCATCTAATAAGAACTGGTTCTGTAATACATCTTCGTTCTTTGCAGCCTGTATATCATCTAAACTATTTTCATCATAAGGATACTTATATTCTAATGACTGTACACAGCCAATCTGTCCTTTATATCCTGCTTCTTTATAAGCAACAACAGCTTTCGCATGAGCAAGCATCATATTATGCATAATCTGGAATGCTTTTGTCATATTATATTTTTCACCATTAGGGAATGTTCCTTCAATATAAGTGTTTGTAGCTACTGCCCAGATTTCATTGAAAGTAAACCAGTATTTAACTTCATCCTTATATTCTTCAAAACAGAACTTTGCATAGTCTACAAATGCATCTACTGTTTCTCTATTTAAAAAGTCACCCTTCTGATATAAAGTATCAGGTGTATCAAAATGATGTAATGTGATAAATGGTTCTACATTATTCTTATGACATTCCTGGAATACTCTATGATAGAAATCAATACCTTCCTGATTGATTTTTCCTGTACCATCAGGGAAGATACGTGCCCATGAAATAGAGATACGAATTCCATTAATACCAAACATTTTACATAGCTTTAAATCTTGTCCATACTGGTGGTAGAAATCACTGGCAGGGTCTGCCTTGAAACGACCCTGCTTTGCAAGAAAGTCATCCCAAGACACTTTACCTTTACCATATTCTAATGTACTACCTTCACACTGATAAGCAGCTGTAGCGCCACCAAAGATAAAATCATCAGAGAATTTCATGTACTTAACCTTCCTTTTCCTGTTCAACGATAAATTCAACAGCACCCTTAGGATCACGAGTTAACTGAATATATTGAGCACCCTTAGTTGCAATGACTTTAGTACCTTCTTTCGCATCCTGTTTTACTTCTTCTAAATGAGCCTGTACCTGTGGAGATAAGACAACGACATCATAGTTCTTTAAGATATCATAGTGATTACCATAAGCACTTGCAGTGGCATCTACTGGAAAACCAGTTTCTTTAGCCCCTTCTTTAACAGCATTTGCAAACATAGCACTTGTACCAGCGCCTACACATAATACTAATACATTGATCTTCTTATCTAACTGAAGAGGTTCATTTGTTTCAGGTTCTTCTTCTTTAACCTGTTCTTCTAATGCTTCTAAAGCTTCTTTCTGTTTTTCTTCTTCTAATAATGAAGCATCATATGCTTTAACGAATGGTAAGTAAATAATACCATCTACTACGATTAATAATACAGCAAGTAATACAGCTAAGAAACTAATACCTGTACCTAAAATCAAACCAATTGGAGCTGGAGTAGCCCAAGGTAATACATAAATGAATGAGTTCATCTTTAATACATCAACGAAGAATTTGAATAATGATACATTCACCATTGGTGCAAGTAAGAATGGAACAAAGAAATATGGGTTTAATACGATTGGAGTAGCAAATAATAATGGTTCATTAACTGCGAAACATACTGGAATGAAAGTTGTTTTACCAACAGCTTTTAACTGTTTAGATCTAGCAAATAACATAAATAAGAATGGAACAACTAGAGTAGCACCTGTACCACCCATTGTACCTACGAAGTTACCTAAACCTACTGTTAATACATTTGCAGCCTGATGTCCTGCTTTAAATAATACTAAGTTTGCATCTACGTTTGCATAGATGATTGCAGCGATAGCTGGTTCAACAATACTTGGACCATGTACACCAACGAACCAGAACATTGCCATTGCACCCCAGATAATACAGATTCCTAAATAACCATCTGCAGCTGTGAATAATGGCTGTAATAATGTGATGATTGCTTCTGCAAAAGTATAACCAAATAAATTACGAACAATTAAATCAATAATAACACATACCAATACTGAGAAAGAGAACGGGAACACATCTCTGAACATCTGAGAGATTGTCCCTGGCACTTCTTTTGGCATATGAATAGTGACATCTTTTTCAACACAGAACTTATACATCTTAACTGTGATGAATGCAGCGATGAATGAAGCAAGTAAACCTTTAGTACCTAAATAAGTAGTAGAGATACCAAGCTTTACATCACTGACTGCTAACATAAAGAAACCACAAATACTTGCAAGCATAACTGAAGTTGTGTTGATTACTTTACCTTCTGGCAAACGACGATTCATGCTTTCAGCTAAGCACTTTGCAGTTGTTGCTGATACTAGTAAACCAACAATACCCATTGAATAGTTATAGACTTTCCACAACCATGTTGAGACATCTGCTGGCAACTTAATTCCAAAGATTTCTGGAATTGAAGCAGCTAAGATAAATACACTTGAGAATAAGATGGCTGGCATTGCTGTTAAGAAGCCATCACGTACAGCACCTAAATAAATATTTTGAGCAATTTTATCGAAAAATGGTTTACCTTTTTCAATTTTCTTAATGACAGCGTCTAACATTATTTTGTCCCTCTTTCTCTATATAAAGTAATAAAATCTTCAATAACATCTCTTAATAAGATTGTAGTCATCAAATGATCCTGTCCATGAATGAAGATAAATCCCATTTCCATATCTTCACCACGTGCTTCTTGCTGAAGAATAGTTGTCTGAGACTGATGTGCGAGATTGATATTTTCATCTGCTTCCTTTAACTTTTCTTCTACATTATCAAAATTACCTGCACGCATTTCTTTTAATAATTCTAATAAAGTACTTCTTGCATCTCCTGAGTAAGCTACGATTTCAAAGCCTACCATACTTAATTCATCTTTAGTCATTTTCTTTTTTTCTACTCTTTTGTTTTCTACAACTACAGTGTAATCGCATTCATCACATTTGTCAACAAATATAAACAATACAAAACAAATAATTAAATATTTACAAACATTTATGATAAAAAACAAGCTAAATCATTTTCTGTATGTTTGTTTTTGTTTGTTTTGTGTTGATTTAGATTATTTTGAATGATATACTGACACTGACAAGGAGAGTGAAAACATGTTAAAAAAGGAACGTCTTGTAAGAATTACACAGATGGTCAATCAAAAAGGTATTATTTCTATCAATGAAATTATGGAACAATTAGAAATATCAGATATGACCGCAAGAAGAGATTTAGATGAATTAGAGAAGTCTGGTAAATTATTAAGAGTACATGGTGGAGCACAGAGTTTATCTTTTAGTATGGATCATGAACGTTCTCATTTAGAGAAGTCTTCTGTACAGATAGAAGAAAAAACAAGAATTGCGCATAAAGCAGCAAGTCTTATTCAAGAAGGAGAAACTATATTCTTAGGTCCTGGTACTACTATTCAGTTATTAGCTGAGCAGTTATGTGGACGTAATATTAGAGTAGTTACGAATTCTCTTGCAGTATTTAATATCTTGAGTGGTCATACTCCTACTGATGTAATGTTAACAGGTGGAGAATATCGTAGTAATACAAATACCTTTGTAGGTCCAATCACAAATATGGTATTAAGTAAACTAAGATATACAAAAGCCTTTATTGGATGTAACGGTATCTTTAATAGTGGTATTACAACTTATTCATTAGAAGAGGGAGAATCACAGGGAATACCTTTAGATAATTCGAAGAATAGATATTTACTTGTAGATTCTACTAAGTTTAATCGTTCTGACTTTTATATCTTCTATGATCTCTTTAATTTTGATGCAGTCATTACCGATAATGAAATTGATCCTGATGTATTAAAACATTATAAAGAATATACAACTATTGTAACGGTATAGGGAGAACTCACTATGAAAAAGACTGGAATCTGCCCAAAATGTAATCATGATAAAATTATTATTATTAAAGATCAGCTCCATGAAAATGGTGGTGGTAATATTTCTCAAATAACGAATCATATTAATAAGCCTCCGCAAGTTTTCGCTATATTCAAAGAGGGAAATACCGCAAAGAAGACTTTCTATATTTGTGAGAATTGTGGTTATATTGAAGAATACTTAGACAAGGAAGAAATCAAGAAATTGCTTAATTATAAACCTGTTGGTAGTAAGATAAAGGATATCTTCAAATGATTATACAAGCCGTGCAACACGCACGGCTTTTTAGATACAAAAAAATCAGAAGACAGCATCTGTCTTCTGACTGTTGTTACTCAGGCTTTTTAGGATCCTTAAGTGATTCTGATAAAGTTGTAAGTGTACCAGCTAACCCTGCTAAGTCATTAGGTACAATAATCTTTGTAGCTTGTCCATCAGCTAAGTTCTTTAATGCTTTTAATCCTTCTAACTGGATATAAGCTGATTCAGGATTTGCTTCATTAATATACTGAATAGCTTTAGCTTGTGCTTCATAAACAAGTCTTAATGCTTCAGCCTGACCTTCAGCTTTCGCAATCTGTGCTTCTTTTTCAGCTGTTGCACGTAATACAAGAGATTCCTTATCTCCTTCAGCATTTAAGATAGCAGCCTGTTTTTTACCTTCAGCAACTAAGATAGATTCACGTCTTTCACGTTCTGCACGCATCTGTTTTTCCATTGCTTCCTGAATATCTTTTGGTGGAAGAATGTTTTTAACTTCTACTCTAGTTACCTTGATACCCCATGGATCAGTGGCATCATCAAGAATAGATCTCATCTTAGAGTTAATGATATCTCTTGATGTTAATGTGTCATCTAATTCAAGTTCCCCAATGATATTTCTTAATGTAGTTGCAGTTAATGTTTCAATCGCATTAATTGGTCTTACTACACCATAAGTAAATAACTTAGGATCTGTGATAGAGAAATAGACTACTGTATCAATCTGCATTGTAACGTTATCTTTAGTAATAACTGGCTGTGGAGCGAAGTCCATAACCTGTTCCTTTAATGATACACGATTAGATACACGATCAATTAAAGGAATAAGAATATGTAAACCTACATTTAATGTACGGTCATATGCACCGATTCTTTCTACTACATAAGCATATGACTGTGGAACAATCTTTACTGTACTGAAAATAAGAATAACAACAATTGCGATTAATAAAATCATTAAAATAAATCCTAACATCTTAGTTCCCCTCCTTTTTTACAACTAGATGTGCACCTTCAATTGCGACAACTTCTCCATATTCTCCTTCTTCTAAAGTCAAATTATGAAGTGAAGACGCTGACCAAATCTGATTCTTAATTCTTACTTCACCCATATGATCTGCATCAATTCTCTTAATAACGAGAGCATGAGATCCTATAAGTGCATCATTATTCGTATGTATTATGTTGCCTTTCAGACTTTTTACAGCCATAGGACGTGCCACTATCGCGCATATAACAGATACCACAAGAAATATAGCGACCTGTATTGGAACTGATACATTCAATAAGCAGGCAATCAATGCCGCAAAAGCACCAATCACAAACCAGACACTTACTAGTGATACCGTGAGTATTTCTACCACAATACACGCAATCATAACACCTGACCACACTACCAAACTATCCATTTAGTCTTCCCTCCTTGTAGTCAACAATGAGAACTTCATGAACAATGTCATATGTTCCTTTAAACTTATAAACATTCTTTTCATTGAAATCGAGAGGAATCAAATCAGCAAGTTCTTTAATAAATGGTTTATTGGTGATTCTTCCATAGGACTTACCTCTTGATATCTTATGAAGCTGGTCCTGTGGATAGATTCCGTCATTGATAGCTTGCTTCCCCACGGGTTTGATACCGATACAATGATTGTCATAATCAATACCTAATAGAACATAATTCACATTTTCAAAATGCATGCATGCTGTCGTATTCAATGTAATATTTGTTTCATAAATGGAGACGACAGATGCATTCAGTTCGTTTGTATTCCAGACAAAGTTCATGTTTATCACCTCCAATATCATTATATTATTTTTATTATTTTTATTCAACAAAAATAGTAAAATGAGAAAAAGCTATAACATTAAGACAGTATTTCTACTGTATAATCAACACTTAACATATTCAAAAAGCCAATGATTCATTCATAGAAGACACAAAAAAAACTTCTGTTTTTATACAGAAGTTAAAAGAGTCTCTTTAATTCTTTTGCCACACCATCATGCAATACATCTTCACAGATGATTGATGCATGATGATAAATCATTGGAATTGCATTCTTCATAGCGATTGGATGACCTACTGTTTTAAACATTTCTATGTCATTGGCTCCATCACCAAAACAATAGCTATCATCAACATCTAAGCCATAATAGTTCAGCATTGTTTCAATACCATGACCTTTAGAAGTATCTATATTAGATACTTCAATGTTTAAGCTATCATCATGTTTTTCATAGAAGAAAGCCCCTAGTCTTTCAATAAGTCCTACGCTGTCTTCTTTTTTATTATATCTAATTTCTAATTTAATTGTTTTCTTTAGTACTTCATCTAAATCATAATCGTTGCATAAAGAGTCCATATCAATATTACACCAAGCATAGAATTCATACATATGTGGTGACTCCTTCTTTAAATAACAACGATCAGTTGTAAGAAGTATATATTCATAACCTTGTGATTCCACATATTCAATAAGTTTCTTTGTTTCATCATAAGGTAATGTTAAAGAGTCTATTGTTTTTCCTTCAGTCACAATATGTGCTCCATTAGCTAATACGTAGCCATCAAAACCAATGGATTTCACTTCTTTAGAAATAAATCCAGTTGGTCTACCACTTGCGATAAAGCATTTATGACCTAATTTTTGTACTCTATGAATTTCATCAATTGTATTCTGACTAATACCAATCTCTGGATGGTAAATTGTACCATCAATATCAAAAAATATCGCTTTCATTATTTCCTCCAAAAAAAAGATAGCGCGAACGCTATCTCTTACTGTAAGTATGTAGTGTTTTCTAACATGACACCGCAGCCTTCAGCAACACAATCAAGTGGTGTATCAGCTACGAATACAGGAACCTTTAATCCCTGTTCAAGGAACTTGTCTAAATTCTTTAATAAAGCTCCTCCACCAGTTAAGAAGATACCTTTATTTACGATATCTGCAGATAATTCAGGTGGTGTCTGTTCAAGAACCTGCTTAGCAGCAATTAAGATTGTTTCACAAACTTCTCCTAAAGCAGAAACTGTTTCAGCTTCATTCATTTGGATAGTCTTTGGAAGACCAGTTACTAAGTCTCTACCACGGACATCCATAACTGTTTCTTCGTTAGGCTGGAATGCACAACCGATCTGTTTCTTAACTTCTTCAGCTGTAGCATCACCAATTAATAACTTATATTTATCTTTTACGTATTTAATGATTTCCTGATCCATCTTGTCACCAGCAATCTTTAATGACTGAGATGTAACGATATCACCTAATGAAAGTACAGCAACGTCTGTAGTTCCACCACCGATATCGATAACCATGTTTCCAGATGGTTTAGAAATATCAAGACCAGCACCAATAGCAGCTACTTTTGGTTCTTCTTCGATATATACCTTCTTAGCACCACATCTTAAAGCAACATCCTGGATGGCACTCTTTTCGATTGAAGTGATGTTAGATGGACAACAAATTAAGATTGTTGGTCTAGCAAAAATTCCTTTTAAGTTTAGTTTATTGATAAAGTGTGTTAGTAAGATTTCAGTAGTCTGGAAATCAGCAATAACACCATCCTTTAATGGACGGATTGCTTTTAATTTTCCAGGAGTCTTTCCAAGCATTTCTCTTGCTTCTTCACCAACAGCAACAGGTCTATTTGTTTCTACATTAATAGTAACAACACTTGGTTCATTTACTACAATTCCTTCTCCTTTAGCATAGATAAGGATATTTGCAGTACCAAGGTCAATACCAATTTCTTTTGATAAGCTCATACCTTTTTCCTCCTTGTAAGCATTTCTATTTTATCATTTTATTCATATTATTCAAGTCAATTAATTAAAAAATATTGGCTTTAAATCAATAAAAACTTAACGTACCAAAATTAAGTATAAATTGTGCTAATAAGTATCCGAGCGCCACACTCGCGACTACATAGAAGACATAAAACTGGCTGATTCTGCCCTTTCTCAAGAAGCGTTCGAAGTCAAAAGCCTGCAAGCCATACATAGCTAATAAGACAGAAATAATATAGACTAAAATATTAACTGTACGATAAATCATAAAATCCTCCCTTGACACTATTTAACCATTTCAGCAATCAAAATACAACTATTTGATATTTCAAATGATTTCTAGTACAATTTTAAATGAGGTGATTGATATGCATGTACGCGCATCAGAAATTAAAGATCTAAGTCGTGTGATGGATCTTATTAATCAAGCAAAAGAATATTTTAAAGATAATGATATTAACCAATGGCAAAAAGGATATCCTGACATTAGCACAATACTAGATGATATTATATCAGGTAACAGTTATGTTCTTTCTAAACATTCCCATACGTATGGCACAATGCATTTTATTATAGGAATAGAACCTAGCTATGTAAGAATCTACAACGGCCACTGGCTTACTGATACTAGACACTATGGTATTATTCATCGTTTTGCGATTGATAATAATCATAAAGGAAATGGCTATGCAAAAAAATTATTGGATTATGCAGTCAACATCTGTAAACAGAGTGGTACTCCTTCTATTCGTTTAGATATTGAAAAGAATAATAAACCAATGAGAGAATTTATATTAAAGAATGGATTTAAACATTGTGGTACTGTTCGTTTAAAAAACAATGAAGAGAGAGAAGCTTACGAAAGATTGATTTGAAACTGTGTGTAAACACAGTTTTTTTATTTTATTTTTACATTTGCTTAACACATATAAGAAACAAATATACTATAATTCATCCAGGAGGATTCTTATGAAAAAGATAAAATTCTATATCATATTTTTATCTATTTCTATTCTATTCTTACTATTTGATTGGTACTATTCAAGAAAACTCAATCTAGATTATATTAAGATGATCATTTTTTCTCTTACAATTGTATTTGCTTATCAATTACTTAGAAATAAATTTTTAAATAAACTATAGTCTTATGCAGTCATTTATAACCGTTCCTTTAATATAATTCGTATTTTTAGTTCATATCGTAGATGCTTTTCTTAAATATCCATTTGAATTAAAATTTACCTTATGTTAAACTGTCATTGTCATTTTTAAAAATGACTTTACTTTTTTCTTCTTGTATTTATAGTTATTAACTAGAAATATAAGGTCTTCCAAGCAAAAAGGGTAATGTTTCACGTGAAACATTACCCTTTTACTTTTTATGATATTCTTCATACACAAGATTCTTATTTAATTTGCGAATTTTTGCGACTTCTTTAATAGCATCTTTTTTAGACATGCCTTTTTCTACAAACTCATCTACATGTTCTGTAATTGTCTGGTCAAAAGTCTCTTCTTCAGTTACTTCAGCACCACCTTCAACCACAATAACCATTTCACCCTTTAATTCATCTACTACTTCTAATACTTCAGAAATAGTACCTCTTAGAATTTCTTCATGTTTCTTAGTGATTTCTCTACATAACGCTATTCTTCTATCACCTAATACTTTCATCATACATTCCAATGTTGCCTTAATTCTATGTGGGGCTTCATAGAATACGATTGTATAAGTGATATTTTTTAATTTTTCTAATTCTTTAGTCTTATTTTTATTTGTATGGCTTAAGAAACCATAGAACATGAATGGCTGTGGTGCAATACCAGAGACAACTAAAGCATCTAAACAAGCATTACATCCTGATAAAGGAACGACATTATATCCTGCATCAATAGTTGCAAGAACCATTTCATACCCTGGATCACTAATTGCAGGATAACCTGCATCACTTACTAATGCAACTGACTCCCCTTCTTCTAATAATGATAAAAGTTTAGGGATTGCAACATGCAGATTATGTTCATGATGAGAAATAAGCTTAGCTTCTATATTAAAGTGATTTAATAGTTTCACTGTATTACGTGTATCTTCTGCAGCAATATAGTTTACACTCTTCATAACATCAATACATCTTGGTGTCATTTCACTTAAATTACCAATAGGTGTTGGTACAAGGTAAAGTGTCGCTTTTCCATTTTCAAAACTCTTTTGTCTATTTAACATTCATCTCACCTACTAACTGTTTAACTTCATCTGAATAGCTGCCATCTTCATTATGTGTATATAATGGAGGTTCAATCTTTAATCCTGTTTTGCCTAAGAAAGCACCTTCGATTAAAAATGTATTACATTCTTTTCCTTCTTTAGGATAGACAAAACGAATACGTTTAGGTTCTATTCTATATTTCTTAAATAATTCAATTGTTTCAATAAAACGATCCGGACGATAGACCATTGAGAAACGACCATTCTGATCTAGAATCTTTGCTGCTGATGCAATAATTCCTTCTAGATCTATTTTGATTTCGTGACGTGCAATAGTAACATAAGGACTCTCATTGACGTGGGACTTCTCACCTAATCTAAAAAATGGAGGGTTACATACAATTGCCTTAGTACGTGGTGCATACTTCACATACTCTTTGATATCATCGTGAATAATTTCCACCTGATTTTCTACATGATTTAATTTTACGTTTCTTTCTGCAATCTCTACAGCTTCCTTTTGAATTTCAACACCAATAATCTTCTTATGAGTTCGTTGTGTTAAGATTAATGGTATAGCTGCATTATTTGTCCCAAAATCTACAATTGTCTTCATATCCTTTGTGATTGCACAAAAGTTTGCCAATAAAACAGTATCCAGAGAAAAGGTAAACATATCTCTTCTCTGGATGATTTTCATATCATTATAACCAAGGAGATGATTAATTTCTTCGTTCATCTTTCTTTCCTTTTGGATTATTACCTTTGATAGTTCTTGGCTTCTGATCATTCTGTTTTGGTTTATGCTGTTGTTTTGGCTTCTTTTGTCTTGGTTTATCGTGTTTCCTTTCTTTTTTTGGTGCTAGTTCTTCTAAGATACGTCTTTCCTTTTTAGGAGCTGGTTTCTTATCGATATCAGATAAAGGAATAAATAAAATACTTCCTTCACTATCAATCTTTACTAAATCAGAAATAACGTTTAAACCAACAACCTTACACTGTTTATCATCATAACGAATAAATGAACCAATCTTAGGGAATTTCTTTTTAACTTCCTTATAGGCCTCATCTTCATACTTTAAACAACATAATAAACGACCACATACACCTGAAATCTTGTCAATATTAATCGCAAGTAACTGATTCTTAGCCATATTGATAGATACACCATCAAACTCACCTAAGAATGAGTTACAACATAGTGGTAAGCCACAATTTCCAATACCACCTACAATTTTAGCTTTATCTCTAGGTCCTACCTGTCTTAATTCAATACGACATTTAAAAACACTTGCAAGTTTCTTTAATAAATCTCTGAAGTCTACACGTTCATCAGATGTATACATAAAGATCACCTTAGAAGCATCTAATGTATATTCACAATTGATCAAATGCATATCAAGGTTTGTTTCCGCAATGATTTCTTTACAGATTTCAAATGATTTTTGTGCCTTAATTTTATTGATATTATATACTTCAATGTCTGCTCTATTCGCAACACGTTTAATTCTTTTTAATTCGTTATCTAATTTAAATTCTGATAAGTCTGTAAGATCCGAAATGATTTCTCCCATTTCTAGTCCTCTTACAGTTTCTACTATTACTTTATCTCCCTTTTTGACATCTAAGTCTGTAGAGAAGTAATAATATTTACCAGCGCTATTAAATCTAACAGCCGCTAATCTATCCATTTCGTCAAACTCCCTTCAATACTTTATATACCATACCATCTAGTAATAATGCAAGATTGACATTATTGTTGAGTCTTTCAGCATATTCTAATATGATTTCTATTTTCTGTAATATTTTACCATCTTCTGGCATCTTCTCAAAGAAATCTTTATGTTTCACAAATAATACAGGTATGGAATGTTTCACGTGAAACATATCTCTCATACCTAACACCAAAAGATTTAAGAATAATGCATAGGCTTCTTTATTCTTCTTATACTTCTTACCTAGATTAATCTGCAAATTGATTAATAAATCCGATGGTTTCATATATAAATCTTCAATAAAGTAGAATACATAATTCTTAACATCAAAATATAACTCACTATCCTTATACTCATTACATTCTTCAATCGAATCAAATAGATGAGGAAGAACCAAAGAGTCTTCTTCATCCACCCCTTCATTCTTTAGTTTTAATTCTAAAGAATGCTTAGATTCAGGAAGCAATTTAATCACCTGACATCTAGATTGAATAGTAGGTAGTACCTTATTAATATTCTTTGTTGTAAGGATTGCATATACTTCTTCCACAGGTTCTTCTAAGAACTTTAATAAGCTATTCATTGCCTGAGTCGTCGCATTATCAATATTTTTAAGAATATATACTTTTCCATTATTCTCTACACTTGATTTCACAAACTCTTCCTGAATATGATCAATATCAGATTTCTTAATAGAAGCCTCTTTACCATCACATACAATCATATCAGGATAAAGACCTTCTTTAATTCGTATACAATCATCACAAGTTTCACACGCTATTGTATCTTCATGGCATATATAAGACTGGGCAATAAATGTCGCAATATCATCCGTATGATCCCCTACTAGAAGAAATGCATGAGTCTTTTTATTCTCTTTAAAACTCTTCTCTAAGATACGATAGAAGATAGGTTGTGTTTCTTTTAAAATTTCTTTCATAGTCTATCCTTTACGATTTCATAAACCTGACGATATACTTCTTCAACTGGTAAAGAAGCATCTACCTTCACAATTCTATCTGGGAACTTATCACAGATCATTTGATAACCATCATATACTTTATGATGAAAATCCAATGATTCTAAATCTAATCTATTGACTTCTCTATCCCCTGTAATACGCTTTAAAGCAACTTCAGGTTTTACATCAAAGAAAATAGTTAAATCAGGAAGAATACCATCTGTCGCAAAAAGATTCATGTTGTAGATATTATCTACGCCAATACCTCTTCCAATTCCCTGATAAACTAAAGAACTATCAACAAAACGATCGCATATCACAATACCATCTTCCTTTAATACAGGAAGTACTTTTTCTACTAGATGCTGTCTTCTACTTGCTGCATAAAGTAATGCTTCAGTTCTTGCGTCCATCTTCGTATTATTGACATCAGTAATCACATCTCTGATCTGTTCTGCGATATCTACCCCACCAGGTTCTCTACTAAAAGTGATATTATATCCTTCTTCAATAAACTGTTTATGTAACATCTTTGCAATAGTCGTTTTACCACTGCCTTCTCCACCTTCAAAAGTAATAAATAAACTCATATCACACGCTCCTTCAAACATTAATATTATATGTGATTTACAATGTTTTTTCCATAATTAAAAAGAAGGTTATTCATTACCTTCTCTATACTTTCGATAATCAGAGTAACTAAATAGACTTGGGGTTTACTCAAGCTTTGAAAAAGTCAGGGGTATGAACTCCTGGCTTTGCTTTTATG
>NZ_RCYB01000037.1 GCF_004168205.1 Catenibacterium sp. co_0103
ATCAGGACTTCTTTTCGTCGTGGAGATAGAGAGATAGAGGGCGCGAAAAAAAAGAGCATCACCTTACGGTGATGCTCTTTTGGCAAGGACTGTCAACATTCTGTCCTTGACTTTTGAACCAGTTTAGGAAAAAACATTTTGGTCAGATGGTTATTTTGCTTGTAGCATTGGAGAAGTGTCATCAGCAACTATACAAAAATATATTGAAAGTCAGGGATAATAGATACGATTTACGAGGCTCCTCCCACCACCTATTGGCAGTGGGTTTCCGCCTATGACAAACGAAAGGATTTATTTATGAAGTGAATTATAGACTATTTTGTGGTATAGTAATTTATGTATAAACTTAAAAATAAGGATGTGAAAAAAGATGTATAAAAGGAAATTAAGAGGATGGGCGAAGCATTTAGACTTCTTAATTGCGGACCTTATCTGTCTACAGTTAGCTCTATTTCTAGCTTACTACATGCGTCATGGAATACTTGATATATATACAAGATCATTGTATGTCAATATTGCGATAGTCATGACACTATTAGATATGTTAATTATTATATTCTTTAATATTTTAAAGAATATTTTGAAGCGTAATAATATTACAGAAATGATTAAAGTAATAGAAAAATCATTATTATTAATGGTTGTATCTACTGCTTATATTTTCTATGCGCAAAAAGATGATGTATCACGTTTAACTTTAGGTTTTACATGTGTATTTGATGCAATGTTTACTTATATTATACATTGTGTGATGAAACCAATTGTAAGACGTAGAAGAAAGAATAATAAAAAATCTCTTATCGTGATTACAGAGTCTGAATTTATTGATTCTATTACAGAGAATAAGAAAATATTTGGTTTGGATGAATACCAGAGTGTTGGTTTTGCGGTTCTAGATAAGAATATGGAAGGTCAGAAATCAAACGGCTGGTCTATTGTGGCGTCTCAGGATACAGTTATAGATTATGTATTAAGACAATGGATGGATGAAGCTTTAGTGATTCTTCCTAGGGAAGATGTTTTCTCTACTTCTTTAGTTAAAGATTTAGCTGAAATGGGACTCGCTGTTCATGTAGAAATCAGTGAATATAACTCATTAAAGGGATATCGCAAACAGTTTGAAAGAATGGGTGAAAATCAGGTATTAACTGTCAGTATGAACTCTATTAATGAATATGACTGGATTGCCAAGAGAATACTAGATATTCTTGGTGGTTTAGTAGGCTGTTTGATTACTCTTATTTTGACTATTTTCTTAGGTCCAGCTATCTTTATTGCCTCTCCAGGACCGATCTTCTTTAAACAGAAGAGAGTTGGTAGAAATGGTAAAGTGTTCAATATGTATAAGTTTAGAAGTATGTATATGGATGCTGAAGAGCGTAAGAAAGAGCTTATGGCTCAAAATAGAGTTAAAGATGGTATGATGTTCAAACTTGAATATGACCCTCGTATTATTGGTTGTAAAAAGAAAGCCGATGGTACTATTAAGAAGGG
The DNA here is from genome assembly GCF_004168205.1 of Catenibacterium sp. co_0103. Lineage (GTDB taxonomy): Bacteria > Bacillota_I > Bacilli_A > Erysipelotrichales > Coprobacillaceae > Catenibacterium > Catenibacterium mitsuoka_A. The sequence continues at coordinate 1,495 of NZ_RCYB01000037.1, forward strand.
TGTTGGTAATTTCATTAGAGACTGGTCTTTAGATGAATTCCCTCAGTTCTTTAATGTATTAAAGGGTGATATGAGTTTAGTAGGTACTAGACCCCCTACTCTTGATGAATGGAATAAGTATGAATTACGTCATAGAGCACGTCTTGCATTTAAGCCAGGTATTACAGGTTTATGGCAGGTAAGTGGTAGAAGTAATATCACTGACTTTGAAGAAATCGCAAGATTAGATAAAGAATATATCAAGAACTGGAGATTCAGTCATGATATTCAGATCTTATTGAAAACAGTACAGGTTGTTTTCAAAAAAGAAGGATCAATGTAAAGGAGTTATGAATATGCCATCAGTAAAGATTATTATTGCGACACATAAGAAGTATCGTATGCCTGATGATGAGATGTATATTCCTGTACAGGTTGGTGCAGAAGGTAAGGATGATCTTGGATATACACGTGATAATACAGGTGATAATATTTCTAATTTAAATTCACAGTATTGTGAATTAACAGGATTATATTGGGCTTGGAAGAACCTAGATGCAGATTATGTAGGTTTAGCCCATTATCGTAGACATTTTAGAGTAAAGAACAAGACAAAAGATCCTTTTGATTGTGTACTTACTTCTAAGGAAGCAGAAGAACTATTAAAGGATAATGATATCTTAGTGACTAAGAGACGTAATTATTATATTGAAACAATTTATGATCATTATGTTCATACACTTTATCCTGAACCATTAGATGAAACAAGAAAGATTATTGAAGAGAAGTGTCCAGAATATTTACCTGCTTTTGATAAGCATATGAAAGGTAAAACAATGCATGCTTTTAATATGTTTGTGATGAAGAAAGAATATTTTGATGCTTATTGTGAATGGTTATTTGATATTCTATTTGAACTTACTAAAAGATTTGAAGGTACTGAATATAATAGCTTCCATGCACGTTATCCAGGTAGAATTAGTGAAGTACTATTAGATGTCTGGATGAATGAGAACGGTTATGCCTACAAAGAAGTTCCATTTGTATATATGGAAAAGATCGATATGTTTAAAAAGGGAATGGGATTCTTAAAGGCTAAGTTCTTACATAAGAAGTATGGGGAGAGTTTTTAATGAGTTTATTTAAGAAAATAGTAACACTTGTTCTCGCAATGAGTTTGATGACTGGATGTTCTTTGACTAATAATGCGGATTCACAGAAGGTATTTAATTTTGCGGATTCTGGTTATGTGACATCTTTAGATGCATCAAAGGCTATTGATGAAACATCTACAAATGTGATTCAGGCATTTGGTGATGGTTTATATGCTTATGATGTAAAGAGTAAGCTTAAGCCAGCTATTGCGGAGAGTAAAAAAGTGAGTGAGGATGGCAAAACGTATACCTTTGAAATCAAAAAGAACGTGAAGTGGTCCAATGGAGATTCAGTGACTGCAGAAGACTTTGTTTATGCATGGAAGAGAGCCTTATCTATGCGTTCTGAAGCATCTAAGCTATTAACATCTTATGGTGCAGCCATTGCAGGTGCTGATGATATTTATAAAGGTTTAAAACCTGCAGATACTTTAGGTGTTTATGTAAAAAATAAGAAATTGGTTGTACATCTTCAATATAAGACAACACGTTTTATGGATTTAGTGACTCAGCCAGTCTTCTTCCCATTAAATCAGAAGTTTGTAGAAGCACAGGGAGATCAGTACGCTACTTCTCCTAAGACACTATTATCATGTGGGACATATAAGGTGTCTTCTATTTCTAAAGATAAGATTACTTTAAAGAAGAATAAGACATGTTACTTTGCGAGTAAATCAAATATTGATCAAGTGAATATGCTTTTTGGAATCAGTAATGATGAGAAAATCAGGTTATTTGATGAAGGTAAGATTGATTTTGCATCAGTGACTGGTGAGAAAGCGAAGAAATATGATGGAAAAGATTCAAGCACTGCAGATAATGATAGTGTGATGTGGGATTTAGTACCTAACTTCAAAGATCAGTATTTGTCAGACTTAAGAGTACGTGAAGCAATGTCTTTACTACTAAGAAGAGATAAATATGATGAAAATGTATTAAATGACGGAACTAAGAAAGCTGAAGGCTTACTTCCTATGGGTATCTGTTTCAACTCACAGAAGCAGTTTATGAGAGATGCCTCTAAATATAAGTTGAAACATAATAAAAAAGAAGCGAAGAAATCTTTATCTAAGCTTCTTAAAGAATATAAGTTAAAGAATTTTACTTTTACTTTAACTTATACAAAAGAATATCCACAATCAAAGCTTATTGCAAGTGAGATTAAAAAAGACCTTGAATCAACTAAACAATTTAAGGTGTATTTAAAAGAAGTGAATACAGTGGATTATGAACAGGCAGAATTATCTTTATTACGTATTAAAGGTTCATGTAATGATGCTTATGATTATTTAGCCCCTCTTGCAGTTAATAATCAAGGTATTAATCATTATTGTAGTAATGAATTTAATAACTTCTGTACAGCTGCAGTCAATGCACAAAGTCAGGATGAACGTTATTATGCATTCTTAAACGCGGAAAGAGTCGCAATGCGTGACTATGCACTTATTCCTGTGATTCATCAGGGACAGAGATACGTAATTAATGTGAGTGTCACTGGTCTTATTTGTAACTTTAGTGGCGCACCATATAGCTTTAGATATATGAGTATGCATTAATTGAGGGGGTATTCAATGATCAATAAAGTAAAAACATTTATACAGAAATTAACGACAACACAAATGGGTTTAGTCGTTTTAGCTATTTATTATTTTACATTATTTTTAGATATCACTACTTTAAGCTTTAGTTTTTCTAAAGCAGCCACTTTATGTAAGTTGTTGAGATATGTTTGTTATGTATATTTCTTGTTTGTAATATGCAGAAAGTTAAGAACTTTAGACTTAAAGAGTTATATAAACAAAATTAAGTATTTTGATAAGAAGCAGTACTTTGTGGCAGGTGTTGTATTACTCGCATTATTTAGTATTGTGATGAACTTATTACTCACTAAAAACAAGGCTTGGGTTTTCTTATTATTTACGCTTATTTATGCAAGCTGTTTTGATTTTGAAGATGTATTAAATATAATCTTCTCTGCACAGTTTATTTCATTAATTCTTATTACGACATTAAGTTCATTTGGACTTATGCATGATTATGTCAATATGAGAGCAGATGGTACAATGAGACATTCTCTAGGATTTGGTTATCCTACTTACGTTTCTCAGTTCGTCCTATTTATGATTCTCTATTATTCATATAAGAAGAATTTTAAAATCAGTCCTGAAAAGCTAGGCTTATATCAGCTTCTTATTGTATTTTCTTATTTCTTAACAGATTCAAGAACAGAAATGTTGATATCAGAATGTATTCTTATAGGTATCTTTATGAATTCTGTAGGTATTCTTGATAAATTCAAGAATGTAGTAGAATTCTTTAAAAAAGCCTATGCGACATGCTTTCCGTTATTCCCAATTGGAAGCTATATTCTTGTGATGTTATATGGATTCATCTTTAACACAATGAATGTGAATAGTATTATCTTCAAGATTGCACAGAAATTCAATCATATATTCTCAAATAGACTTTATCAGACATTCTATGATTTTAAACGTTATGGTTTAAGTTTATTTGGTTCAAATATTGATTTAGTTGGTTATTTCCTCAGTAAAGAGAATGAGGGAACTATTATTAGAAGTAACTTCATTGATAATGAATATATGAGAATATTATTTGAAAATGGATGGATTTTCTTTATCGCATTCTTTGCGATTATATCAATAGTGATCTGGCATCTTTATAAGACTAAGAAAGATGGATTACTATTTATTTCATTTGTGATTACAACATCTAGTTTAATAAATCCTAGATTATTTACTATCACAGTTTCAGTTATCAGTTTTATGATTATTCCAGTATTACATAATTTACTATTTAACCAAGGAGGACACTTAAATGAGTAAATATGATTATCTAGTAGTAGGATCAGGTCTTTATGGCGCAATCTTTGCGCATGAAGCCAATAAGAGAGGAAAGAAGGTTCTTGTCATTGATAAGAGACCTAATATTGCCGGAAACATCTATACAGAAGAAGTAGAAGGCATCAATGTACATAAGTATGGTGCACATATCTTCCATACAAATAATAAGGAAGTATGGCAGTATATTACTCAGTTTGCAGAATTCAATAGATTCACTAACTCACCTGTTGCAAACTATAAGGGAGAACTATATTCTCTTCCATTCAACATGTATACATTCAACAAGATGTGGGGAGTAGTGACTCCAGAAGAAGCAGCTGCCAAGATTGAAGAACAGAGACAGGAAATCAAGGGAGAACCAAAGAACCTTGAAGAACAGGCTATTTCATTAGTTGGTAGAGATATCTATGAAAAGCTCATTAAAGGCTATACAGAAAAACAATGGGGAAGACCATGTAATGAACTTCCATCATTCATCATCAAGAGATTACCAGTAAGACTTACTTTTGATAATAACTATTTCAATGCGTTATATCAGGGTATTCCAATGGGTGGATATACAAAGATGGTAGAAAACATGTTGGAAGGTATTGAAGTAAGATTGAATACAGATTATCTAGAAAACAAGGAAGAACTAGATAGCTTAGCAGATAAGGTTGTTTATACAGGACCTATCGATGCCTACTTCAACTATAAGCTAGGAACACTAGAATACAGATCAGTCAGATTTGAAACAGAAGTATTAGATAAGCCAAATTTCCAGGGAAATGCGGCAGTAAACTATACGGATGCAGAAACACCTTGGACAAGAATCATTGAACATAAATGGTTTGAATTTGGAACACAGCCAAAGACTGTTATCAGTAGAGAATACAGCTCTGAATGGAATCTAGGAGATGAACCATACTATCCAGTCAATGATGAAAAGAATGGTGCCTTATATGCAGAATATAAGAAGCTAGGAGAAGCAGAAACTAAAGTGATCTTTGGTGGAAGACTAGGAGAATATAAGTATTATGATATGGATGCAGTTATCGCAGCTGCATTAGACAGAGTTAAAAAGGAATTTAATTAATCATTAAGGCAAAGATTTAAGATCTTTGCCTTAATACAAATGGAGGCTTATTATGAAGAGTGTATTGATTATTGGAATGACACCTAATCCTGGTGGCATAGAAAGCTTTTTAATGACATACTTTAGAAAATTAAAAGACACCTTTAAAATAGATTTCCTTACTACATTTGAGACATGTGCTTACAGTCAGGAGATTCTAGATAATAATTCTAGAATTTATACAATTAAATCAAGTCAGTTTAAACAGGCTAAAGAATTTAAACAGGAATTGACTTATTTCTTTCAACATCATCATTATGATATCATCTGGTTTAATGCCTGTGATTTAGGTAATTTTGGTTTATTGAAATATGCACAGTTATGTTCTCCTGAAAAAGTGATTGTACATGCACACAATAATGATTTCATGATGAAAGGTAAGAAAGCACTCTTCTATAAGTTCATGCATTATAAGAATAAAAAGAAAGTAAAACAGTATGCCACTGATTACTGGGCTTGCTCAGAACTTGCGGGAGAATTCTTCTTTGAAGATGATGTAAGACAAAGTTCTCGTTATCATGTCATTAATAATGCGATAGATACAGATCGTTTTAAATATGATAGAGAGGTCAGAGCAGCTTATCGTAAAGATCTCCACGCTGAAGATAAGATTGTCGTAATGAATACTGCAAGATTCACTTATCAAAAGAACCAGTTATTCCTGATTGATATCTTTGACGAATTAAAGAACAGGGATGATCGTTTTGAACTCGTATTAGTTGGTGATGGTGAATTAAGAGGTGAACTTGAACAGAAGATTTCTGAATTGAATCTTACTGATAGTGTACAGCTATTAGGTTTACGTAGCGATATCCCAGAATTACTATCAGCGGCTGATATATTCCTTTTCCCTTCTCGCTTTGAAGGATTTGGTATATCATTATTAGAAGCTCAGGCTTCTGGACTGTTATCCTTTACTTCCAAGACAGTTGTCCCAAAAAGTGTAGGGATTACAGATTTACTTACATATATTTCATTAGATGAATCTCCTGTAGAATGGGCAGATATGATTTATAGTCAATTCACTTCAAGAGACATTGATAGAAATAAATATACGGATATCATCAAAGAAAAAGGATTTGATATCGATACAGAAGCTAGGAGATTAAAATCCTACTTAGATGATTAAAGAAAGGAAAACAGTTATGAAAAAATATTATTTACAGGTCACAATTGATTCTAATCTTGATGCCAGTACTAAAGCTGTTCAAGATTGTAATAAGATTCTTCATCAGAATGGTTATGAACCATTTGAAATTAATCTTTATAAATCAGGAAACAAGTATATCAAGAAGGTACATAACTTTTTAGCCTTCAATCATTTAAATAAGATTGATGAAGGTGCTTTACTTGTAGTGCCCCATCCTCTTTATGTGAATAAGAAATATATTGATATCCTAGAGAAGGTAAAACAGAAAAAGCATATCAAGCTAGCATTCCTTATTCATGACTTAGACTCATTAAGAAAGCTATTCTTAAATGCTCAGGATGATTTTGAATATATGGATCATAAGATGTATGACATCTCTGACTATATTATTGCGCATAACGATTGTATGATTGACTATTTAGTCACACAAGGAGTAAACAGAGAAAAGATTCATAATCTTCATATCTTTGACTATTTATGTGAATCAAATAATACAATCAAGTTTGATCGTTCAGTAAGTATTGCAGGTAACCTAGATGAAAAGAAGAGTAACTATCTTGCAAAGCTAAAGGATATTAAAGCAGTTCATTTTGATTTATATGGTGTACATTTAAATGAAGATATTCTTGCATCTAATATTACTTATCACGGTGCTTTCCCACCTGATGAAATCAATAACCAGTTATATAGTGGTTTTGGTTTAGTATGGGATGGAAGTTCTATTGAAAAATGTGATGGTAATACAGGAGAGTACTTAAAATATAATAACCCTCATAAATTATCTTTATATCTAGTATCTGGTATTCCAGTAGTAATCTGGAAGGAAGCTGCAGAAGCTAAATTTGTAGAAGAACATGGCTTAGGTATCACAGTCAACTCTTTAGATGAACTTGGAGCAAAATTTGCGAGTCTAAGTGAAGAAGAATACTTCGAAATGGTTAAAAATGTCGCAGTTGTTTCTAATAGACTTAAAAATGGATATTACCTAACTCAGGCAATCAAAGAAATTGAAGAGGCTTAAAGCCTCTTTTTCTTCTTTAACTCTTATTATTTTTGATTTATAATTATTGCGGTTTGTAACAAGGAAAGAGAGGTTTTGTATGAAAAAACAGAAATCACTTAAGTTGAATTTCATTATGAATGCATTACTTACAATGTCTTCATTCATATTCCCACTTATTACATTCCCATATGTATCGAGAGTATTAGGGCCTACAGGAACAGGTCAGGTTAACTTTGCGACATCATTGATTACTTATTTCTCAATGTTTGCGCAGTTAGGTATTCCGACATATGGTATCAAAGTATGTGCACAGGTAAGAGATGATCATGATAAACTCACAAGAACAACACAAGAATTATTAATTATAAATCTTGTCATGACTGTAATCTCTTATGTTGCGTTTATTGTTGCGTTATTCGCAGTTCCAAAGCTTGCATCTGATAAGATGTTGTATGTGATTACTAGTAGTACTATCCTACTTACTACAATAGGTATGGAATGGCTCTATAAAGCTTTAGAACAGTATACATATATCACTATTCGTTCTATTATCTTTAAGTTTATTGGACTTATTGCGATGTTCTTGCTAGTTCGTTCAAAGAACGATTATGTCATGTATGCGGGTATTACAGTATTTGCAGCAAGTGCTTCATTTATTCTTAACTTATTAAATGCCCACAAGTATATTGGTTTAAAACCAGTTGGACATTATAATTTCAAGAGACATTTCAAGCCAGTCGCTATCTTCTTTGCGATGAGCTGTGCAACTACAATCTATACTAATCTAGATTCAGTTATGTTAGGTTTCATGGCTACTAATGCAGATGTTGGTTACTATGGTGCAGCTGTTAAGATTAAGAATATTTTAGTATCTATCGTTACTTCACTAGGTACTGTATTACTTCCTAGAGCGGCTTATTATATTGAACACCAGCAGATGGATGAATTTCAGAAACTAAGTAGAAAAGCATTAAATTTCGTATTCATTATTGCATCCCCAATGATGATTTATTTCATTCTCTTCGCAAAACAGGGTATCTTCTTTTTATCAGGTGATGCCTTTGCGCCAGCAGTTGTACCTATGCAGCTTATCATGCCTACCCTACTCCTTATTGGTATTACAAATATCTTAGGTATTCAAATTCTTGTCCCATTAGGATATGAAAAAGCTGTACTTGTATCTGAAATAGTTGGTGCAGTCATTGACTTAGTGGTTAATGCATTATTGATTCCAGTGTATCAATCAAGTGGTGCTGCAATTGGTACATTACTTGCAGAATTTGCGGTTATGGTCGTACAGTGTATTGCGTTAAAGAATGAAATCAAAACAGCCTTTAGTGATATTAAATACTTAAAGATTATTCTTGCTATTATTATTGCATCACTTGCATCTTTCTGGGTGACTGCATTAAATTTACATGTATTCATTACACTCGTTATTTCAGCTATCTTGTTCTTTGGTGTATATGGTCTTGTACTCATTATCATGAAAGAAAAACTTGTCATTGAAATATTGACACAAATCTTTAGTAAGTTAAAACATAAAAGCGCATAATTGCGCTTTTTGACTTATAAAACAATAAAGGGTATACTTTTATTGTAATGACTAATGAATATGAATGATGTAAAATAATTATATTCATATGAAGGAGGAAATCAGAGATATGCCTGATAAACAGAGAATCGGTATTTTAGGAGCTGGTACTTGGGGTATGGCTCTTGCAAGAATGCTGGCTAATTGTGATAAGGAAGTAACAGTGTGGTCTGCCCTTCCACAGGAAGTGGAACAGTTAAGCACAACACATACACATCCAAAACTTCCTGGTGTTGATTTTCCTGAAACTATTCGTTATACAACAGATATAGAAGAAGCATGTACTAATCAGAATATTATTATGTTTGCGGTACCTTCTGTATTTGTAAGAAGCACAGCTGAAAAGGCTAAACCTTACATTAAAGACAATCAGATTATTGTGGATGTTGCGAAAGGTATTGAAGCAGATACATTCATGACTTTAACTGAAGTTATTGAAGATGTACTTGATAATGACACATTACATTTTGTCGCATTATCTGGTCCTACTCATGCAGAAGAAGTGGCAAGAGGATTACCTACTGCCATTGTATCAGCATGTAAGAATCTAGATGCGGCTAAATATGTACAGAAGTTCTTTAGTAGTCCTTTTATGCGTGTGTATACAAATAACGATGTGAAAGGAATTGAAATCTGTGGTGCATTAAAGAATATTATTGCGTTAGCTGCTGGTATTTCTGGTGGCTTAGGTTATGGTGATAATGCCCGTGCAGCTTTAATTACAAGAGGTCTTGCAGAAATGGAGAGACTTGGTGGTAGAATTGGCTGTACACCACATACATTTAGTGGTTTAACTGGTATGGGTGACTTGATTGTGACTTGTACAAGTGAATTCAGTAGAAACAACCAGGCAGGTCATTTGATTGGTGAAGGTAAGACACCAGCAGAGGCAGTTAAGAAAGTAGGAATGGTTGTAGAAGGTATTAATGCATTACCTGCAGCTGTTCAGCTTGCAGAAACTTATAAAGTGGATATGCCTATTGTAATGACTGTCAATAAAATCGTTAATGAAGGCTTGAATCCAAAGGATGCAGTCAATGCATTATTACAGAGAGATTTAAAATCAGAAACACCTCTTCCATCTATTAATGATGTATTTGAAGAGTCAGTATTAAGAAAGACGAGGAAAAGTGGAATGAAGAGAGTTATTACTTATGGGACTTTTGACTTATTACATTATGGTCATATTAACCTATTAAGAAGAGCTAAAGAATTAGGTGATTACTTAATCGTTGGTTTATCAACAGATGAATTCAACTGGAATGAAAAACAGAAGAAGTGTTACTTTACTTATGAACAGAGAAAACAGTTACTAGAATCAGTTAGATATGTAGATTTAGTTATTCCTGAATGTGCATGGGATCAGAAACGTAAAGATGTTCATGAATATCATGTTGATACTTTTGTCATGGGAGATGACTGGAAAGGTCAGTTTGACTTCTTAGAAGAAGAAGGTGCAGAAGTAGTATACTTACCTAGAACTCCTGAAATCAGTACAACAAGAATCAAAAAAGACTTGAATAAATAGTTATATTTTACTCGTTTATGAAGATGATATGTAATTTTTGTGTAATTATCACCTTAAAGGTTTTCATTTTTTCATTTACGAGTATAATGACGAATGAACCCGAATTATAGGAGGTAGTTATGAAGTTTATTACATCACGTGCCTTGGTCCTAGGTATCCAGGCTGTTGTATCTGCAGTGCTTGCATTCTTCGTAGTTAAGATTGGAATCTTACCTACAAAGTATTTAATGGCAGCATTCGCGGTATTAGTAGTATTATGGCTATTCATGTTCTTATTGACTATGCCATCAAAGAAGAAAAAAGTTGCAAGACCTTTAATTGGTAAAATAGTGTCTCTTTTATTAAGTATCGCAATGGTATTTGGTACTAGTAAGATTATCAAAGGTGATTCATTCCTTTCATCTCTTACTAATGTAGGTACTGAAACAACTACTTATTCTTTAGTAGTATTAAAAAGCAGTGGTTATAAGAATGTTTCTTCATTAAAAGGAAAAACAATCGATTACTACGCAAACGATAAAAAGAAAGCGATGCAGGTAAAAGAAAAACTACAGAAACAGATCAGTTTCCATGGTAATGGTGAAGATGATAATGCGAAGCTTGCATCAGACTTATATAGTGGTGATTGTGATGCAATCCTATTAAATGAAAGCTATCGTGAAATGATCAAAGAAACTTATAGTAAATTTGAATCAAAGACTAAAGTATTATGGCAGGAAAAGATTGTAGAAGAAGTAGAAAATACTGCTTCTGATGTTAATGTAACTAAGAAGCCATTCGTATGTTATATTAGTGGTGTTGACTCTCGTGGAGGTGTAAATGAAAACAGCCGTTCAGACGTTAACCTATTAGTAACTATTAATCCAAACAATGGTCAGATGTTAATGACAAGTATTCCTAGAGACTATTATGTGAAACTTGCAAATTGTGGCAAGAAAGATAAATTAACTCATTCCGCTTTGTATGGTGGAACAGAAAACAGTATAAAGACTATTGAAGATTTCTTAGACATCAACATTGATTTCTATGCAAGAGTTGATTTCCAGTCAGTTATCCAGTTAGTTGATGCATTAGGTGGTATTGATATTTATTCTGATAAGGCATTTATTCCTTATACAGACCATGGTATTAAGATTCCTAAGGGAAATGTACATATGGATGGACGTATGGCCCTTGCATTCGCAAGAGAACGTTATACATACCAGTCTGGTGACCAGCATAGAACTGAAAACCAGCAGGCAGTATTACAGGCTATTATCAAGAAAGCAGTATCTCCAAAGATCTTAACTAACTATAGTGAAATCTTAGATTCTATCAAAGCTACATTTACAACTAATATGCCATCTTCAAGTATCAGAGCTTTAGTTAATAAGCAGTTAGATGACAACATTAAATGGGATTTCCAGAAATCATTCCTTAAGGGTGAAGGTGTGATGCAGACTGGTGGTTACTCAATGCCTAAGACTAAATTATGGTATTGTATCCCAGATGAAGACAGTATTGAATTAAATTCTAAATACATCAACGCTATGTGTGATGGTAAGAAGATTGATACTGAAAAGAAAATCTTTGATGTAGAAAAAGCTGAACAGGAAGCTAAAGAAGCAGAAAAGAAAACAAACTAATTTAGTGACGGGGGTTGTATGATATCGACCCTCGTTTTATTTTGGATATTATGGTATTATTGAAGAGACGAAAGAAGGACATCAATATGAAATATGATTATCTAGTAGTAGGATCAGGTCTTTATGGCGCAATCTTTGCGCATGAAGCCAATAAGAGAGGAAAGAAGGTTCTTGTCATTGATAAGAGACCTAATATTGCCGGAAACATCTATACAGAAGAAGTAGAAGGCATCAATGTACATAAGTATGGTGCACATATCTTCCATACAAATAATAAGGAAGTATGGCAGTATATTACTCAGTTTGCAGAATTCAATAGATTCACTAACTCACCTGTTGCAAACTATAAGGGAGAACTATATTCTCTTCCATTCAACATGTATACATTCAACAAGATGTGGGGAGTAGTGACTCCAGAAGAAGCAGCTGCCAAGATTGAAGAACAGAGACAGGAAATCAAGGGAGAACCAAAGAACCTTGAAGAACAGGCTATTTCATTAGTTGGTAGAGATATCTATGAAAAGCTCATTAAAGGCTATACAGAAAAACAATGGGGAAGACCATGTAATGAACTTCCATCATTCATCATCAAGAGATTACCAGTAAGACTTACTTTTGATAATAACTATTTCAATGCGTTATATCAGGGTATTCCAATGGGTGGATATACAAAGATGGTAGAAAACATGTTGGAAGGTATTGAAGTAAGATTGAATACAGATTATCTAGAAAACAAGGAAGAACTAGATAGCTTAGCAGATAAGGTTGTTTATACAGGACCTATCGATGCCTACTTCAACTATAAGCTAGGAACACTAGAATACAGATCAGTCAGATTTGAAACAGAAGTATTAGATAAGCCAAATTTCCAGGGAAATGCGGCAGTAAACTATACGGATGCAGAAACACCTTGGACAAGAATCATTGAACATAAATGGTTTGAATTTGGAACACAGCCAAAGACTGTTATCAGTAGAGAATACAGCTCTGAATGGAATCTAGGAGATGAACCATACTATCCAGTCAATGATGAAAAGAATGGTGCCTTATATGCAGAATATAAGAAGCTAGGCGATGCAGAAACTAAAGTGATCTTTGGTGGAAGACTTGGAGAATATAAGTATTATGATATGGATGCAGTTATTGCAGCTGCACTAGCTAAAGTAAAAGAGGTATTTGAATAATGAAGAGTTTAATATCTATTATTATTCCTGTATATCGTGGAAATCCTGTTTATTTCAATAAGACAATCGAAAGCTGTCTCAATCAGACTTATGATTATGTAGAAGTGATTATTATTGATAATGGATGTAATGATGCGTTGCAGGATACTTTAAGTGAATTAAATACAAAAGAGAGTGTGACAGTTGTAAAGAATTCTAAGAGCGGTGTATGTTCTGGTAGAAACTTAGGTGTAAAAACAGCTAAGGGAGACTATATCATGTTCTTAGATGCAGATGACTGGATTGAAAGTAATGCCTGTGAAATACTATTAAATCATGCAGTAGAAGCAGAGGCAGATTGTGTGATTTGTAATTATAGTAGAGACTATAGTGATCATAGTGAAAAGATGCTTCACTATATAAGAGATACAATGTATAAGGACTGGAAGGATTATTTAAAGGATCTGTTAAATGTACAGGCAGGTGTAGGATTCTGCTGGGGTAAACTCATTAAAGCTTCTACTATTGAAAATGTATTATTAAATGAAGAATTAAGTCTTGCAGAAGATGCAGAATATTGTGCACGTGCCTCACAGAACTGGAGTGTTATTGTAGGTGATGAACATCCTTTAGTTCATTATATATTCAATGATCAATCTGCAGTACGTAAGTTTGATACAGCTTATGCAGATAAATTCCTCTTATCTATGAAAGCAGTAGAAGAAGACTTAAAAGATATCATGGCAGAAGATAAGAATATAGAAACATTATTCTATAACTTTGTAAGTTATCATGTATTACTTATTCTAGTGAATTATTGTGCACATCCACAAAATAAAGATCAAGCGATGTCTTCTTTAAAGGCATTAATGAAGAATGATTTATTTAAACGTGCTATAAAGAACTCTAACTATAATGGTATGTCTATGACACGTAAAGTACCATTATGGTTCTTAAAACATAAGATGAATAGATTCGCATTACTTGTAGGACAAGTAAGACAGAAACAGTTTTCTAAGAGTAAATAAGGAGTAGATTATGAAAGTACTAGTATTTGGAATTACAGATAATCCAGGTGGTATGGAAGCTGTTATTATGAACTACTATCGCCATCTAGATCGTACACGTGTACAATTTGATTTCTTATGTAATACTGAAGTAGTTGCACATGAACAAGAAATATTAAGCTTAGGTGGTACTATTTATCGTATTCCTGCAAGAAGTAAGGATAGAAAAGCTTTCTCTGAAGCGCTAGAAAACTTCTTTAAGACTCATGCTTCTGAATATAAAGCTATCTGGTTTAATACATGTTCGCTTGCGAATATTGATTACCTAAAGAAGGCTAAACAATATGGTATCCCTACACGTATTATTCATTGTCATAATGCGGCTAATGGAGATAGCTTCTTAAGAGGATGTTTACATAAGTTCAATAGAACACAGATTAGAAAATATGCGACAGACTTTTGGACATGTTCAGAAGATGCGAATGAATGGTTCTTTGGAAAGCATGCCGTATTACCTAACTATAAATTGATTAATAATGCGGTGGATGTGAACTTCTTTAAACCAAATGAAGAAGTCAGACAATCTATAAGAGAAGAACTTCATGCAGGTGATAAGATTGTATTAGGTCATACAGGGAGATTCCATTTCCAGAAGAATCATCCCTATCTATTAAAGGTATTTAATGAGTTGGATCATAGATATCCTGGTAAGTATATGTTGATACTTATTGGAGATGGTGAAGATAAAGAAACACTTAAAAATCAGGTTAAAGAATATGGTATTGAAGAAGATGTAAAGTTTTTAGGTATTAAGAGTAATGTGAGTGATTATATCCAGGCTATGGATCAATATATCTTCCCTTCTCGTTTTGAAGGCTTAAGTGTCGCTTTATTAGAAGCAGAAGCCAATGGATTACCATGCATGATCTCTGATACTATTTCTCTAGCCTCTATTGTGAATGATAATGTGAAGATGTTCCCTATTACGGATGAAGCAGTAGACAAGTGGGTAGAAGCAATCGAAGAAGCATCTCATCAATCTAAGCATTTTAATATTGAAGCATTTGAAAAACGTAATCTAGAAATAAATACAGAAGCTAAGAAGATGCAAGATTTCTTCTTATCATTATAAACCTTCGTGAGAAGGTTTTTTAATGTCTAAATATAGCTTTTTATACTTATATATGTCATTTTATGTCACATTGGATGGTTCTTTGTGTGAAATTATGTTAATAAATTTTCATACTATATAAGAGGAAGGGAGATATATATGAACAAAAAGTTGATTACAAGTTTTGTAAGTGCAGCGCTTGTTTGTTCGATGGGTATGTCTGGTGTAAGCGCAGTAACTCCAGTACCAACTATGCATAACAACAATCAAGTCACTGCAACATCATTGAGTCGTTCTGTAGCTGATTACAAGAAGATTGAAGGCATTAACGATCAGACTGTATTAGGCGCAGATTTTACTCATTACCAGCAGGATTTGGAATGGGGTAAAACGTATTACAATTACAAGAGCGTCAAAATTGATAACCTATTTAAGTTTGTACAGGGACAGGGAATTAATACGATTTCTGTCAAGGTTGCAGTAAATCCGGACACATCAAGTGATAAAACTAAATGTTATACACTAGATAGTGCTATCAAAACAATTAAAGCAGCTAAAGAAGCAGGCTTAAAAACAAACATCACATTATTCTATTCTGATGATGTTACTTATGCAAATAGTCAGCAATTACCTGCAGGATGGACTCAGGATAATGCGGTAGAAAAGGCAACAGACTATACTAAGGAAGTACTGAATACTTTAAGTAAGAATGATGCTTTACCTACTATGATGACTATTGGAAATGAAGTGAATTATAATTTCCTTGGTCTAACTGAAGGCGGAGGATGGGATGGCTTTGTCGCAATGGCTACCATCTCTAAACTTATTAATGAAAAAGGTGTTAAAACAGCTTTAAGTTTTGCAGCACCTGATGATGCTGAAGGTATTCAGTATGTGATTGAAAAGCTAGGTTATGCAGGCGTAGACTATAGCTATTTAGGTGTTAATCTTTATGCTGATCGTAGTGGTATTAATGATTATGTTAAAACATTACGTACTACAGTAAAAGAAAAGGCAGCAGATAAGCAGTTAATTGTTTCTAACATCAAGTTCCCACGTAAGAATGCTGATGAAACAGCATCTAATGAAACACAGGCAGACAGCATTTATAATTTATTAAGTGCTTCTATTAGTGATAGTAATGCAGGTGGTTTAATTTATGATGAAGCTGAATATGTAGGAAGCTGGAATGGTTTCTTTAATGAACAGGGACTTGCACAGACTTCTCTTGCTGTATTTGGTTTTGCACAGGGTTGGAATATTGATATTGATTCATACAGAGATCCTTATGAATATGGTGATGATACTGGCTTAAAGGAAAAGAATGTCACTATTAATAAGATTTCTAATATGTCTGAATCTACAATCAGAGGTGTAGATGTTGGATCATATGTAGCACTTACTAATGCAGGTGTTAAATATTATGATTATGATGGCAAAGAACAGCCATTAATGAAAATCTTAAAGGATAATGGTGTTAACTATATCCGTTTAAGAATCTGGAATGATCCATACAATGAAAAAGGTGAAACATACGGTGGTGGAGATAGCACTGTAGATAATGGATTAAAGATTGGTAAAGAAGCAACTAAGTATGGTATGAAGGTGCTTGTTGACTTCCATTATTCTGATTTCTGGGCAGATCCTGCAAAACAGATTCTACCAAAAGCATGGCAGAAGGATGCTAATGATCCAGATAAGATGTGTGAAAATATCCATGACTTCACTAAAGATACTTTACAGAAATTTAAAGATGCAGGTGTTGATGTAGGTATGGTACAGGTTGGTAATGAAATTACCAAAGGTATGGCTGGTATTCATAATAAAGACAGTAATAATTCTGTTTGGAAAAATGAATCTCAGTATTCTGTATTAGACCGTTATTTAAATGCAGGTTCTAAAGCAGTACGTGAAATTCTTCCAGATGCTTTAGTTACATTACATATTGAAACACCTAATCGTCAAATCTATTCTATGATCATGGATGCATGGGAAAAAGGAAATGTAGACTATGATGTTTTAGGTTCTTCTTATTACCCATTCTGGTGGAATACACCTGATATGTTAAGGGATGTACAGACTCTTGCAAAAGAAAGAGGAAAGCTATTTGCGGTTATGGAAACTGCATGGGTTAACAGTTATGAAGATGGTGATGGTACACCAAACTCTATCGGTTCTGATTATGGACTTTATCAGTATGAAATTGGTCCTCAGGGTCAGGTAGATGAATTAACTGATATGTATAAGGTTCTTATTGAACAGGATAACGGTTTAGGTGGCTTCTATTGGGAGCCAGGATGGATTCCAGTGAAAGCCGGATGGACTAACTGGGAGTACAATAAAGAAGTCGCTGATAAGTATGGTACTGGATGGGCTTCTAAGGGTGCTGTAGGTTATGCACCAGACGATGAAATGTATTATAATGGTCAGCCTTCATGGGGTGGATCAAGCTGGGATAACGCAACATTATTTGATATCCAGGGTAATGCATTACAGTCATTAAAGTTCTATAAAGATACAGTGTCTTTAGGTAAGGTTCAGACTACAAGAATCAATATCGTGAATAAAGAAAAAGAAGTTCTTAAGACTGAATATGTAAATGTAAATGTTGGTGATACAAAGACAATTACACTTCCAAAAGTTAATGGTTATTATGCATCAAAAGGTAACTATAACTATACAGTAAAAGGTGATACTGATGGTGTTAAAACAGTTACAGTCACTTATAATCATTCTACAGAAGCTAATCTAGTTTACGTGGATGGTGATTGGTACTTAATGCAGGATGGACAGGTTGTACATGAAACTACTCTTGCACAGGTTAATGGAACAGGTACTTGGTATTATGTGGAAGATGGTAAAGTCAACAAAGATTTCAATGGCTTATTCCAGTATGGTAATGACTGGTACTATATTGAAAAAGGTGCAGTTAATTCTGATTATACAGGACTAGCTCAGTATAATGATCAGTGGTTCTATATTGAAAAAGGTAAGCTTAACTGGGATTAGACAGGCCTTGCACAGCACAATAATTATTGGTTCTATGTAGAAAAGGGACGTTTAAACTGGAACTATTCAGGTATTGTAGAATACAATAATCAGTGGTTCTATGTTCAAAAAGGTCGTTTAAACTGGAACTATTCCGGATTAGGTCAGTCTGGTAATGAATGGTATTATATTGTACGTGGACGTGTTAACTGGAATTATACAGGACTAGCTCAGTATAATGATCAGTGGTTCTACATTGAAAAAGGTAAGCTTAACTGGGATTATACAGGCCTTGCACAGCACAATAATTATTGGTTCTATGTAGAAAAGGGACGTTTAAACTGGAACTATTCAGGTATTGTAGAATACAATAATCAGTGGTTCTATGTTCAAAAAGGTCGTTTAAACTGGAACTATTCCGGATTAGGTCAGTCTGGTAATGAATGGTATTATATTGTACGTGGACGTGTTAACTGGAATTATACAGGACTAGCTCAGTATAATGATCAGTGGTTCTACATTGAAAAAGGTAAGCTTAACTGGAATTATACAGGTCTTGCTCAATACAAGGATTATTGGTTTTATGTTGAAAATGGTCGTTTAAACTGGAATTATACAGGACTGGTTCAAAAAGGTAATGAATGGTTCTATGTAGAAAACGGTCGTTTAAACTGGAACTATACAGGCCTTGCACAGTACAATAATCAGTGGTTCTATATTGGAAAAGGACGATTAGACTGGAACTATACAGGTATTGCATATCACGATAATCAGCGTTTCTATATTATTAATGGACGCTTAGACTGGAATTATTCAGGTCGTGTTCGTTATAAAGGTAAAACATACACTGTAAAGAACGGTAGAGTTCTATAACTATAAAATACACTAAAATAAAAGACAGTATGCTTATGATATGATGACCTCCCAGTAGACAGTGTAAATAATTAAAAGCACTGTTTGCTGAGGAGGTTTTTCTTATGGGAAGA
>NZ_RCYB01000038.1 GCF_004168205.1 Catenibacterium sp. co_0103
GTAGCGCATATGTCTGATATGCCGTATAATCTTGTTGGTGTATCATTGCAAACTAAATATACCACAAAAGACGGACCTCGGTCCGTCTTTTGCTTTTTATGAAACTATAATGAGTTATTTACCCGTTACAGCCTCTTTAAAATTCCATTGGACTATATAAATCAATCTCAAGATGAGTGATTGGTTCTTCAAACTTGATATAGGCTGCATGAAGTGCTAGACGTGGATAATCAGAGCCTTCATTATAAAGGGGATCACCTAGAATAGGATGACCAATAGAAGCCATATGAACACGGATCTGATGCTTTCTACCAGTCTCTAGACGACATCTTACAAGTGCATGATCTTCCTTATTCTCTAGACACTGGTAATAAGTCACAGCAGGAATACCCTTAGAATGAACACGCATCTTAGAAGGACTATGTCTATCCTTACCTAAGTTCTGTTCAATCTTATATTCCTTACCCTCTTTGATATGACCTTCTACATAAGCCAGATATTCTCTTTGTATCTCTTTAATAGACAATGCATAATCTAGATAAGCCTGTATTAAATGACACTTACAGAATACTACTAAACCGCTTGTATCATTATCTAAACGATGAATATAACGAACAGGAATATCATATCCCTGTGTCATATAATAAGCACTCACTCTATTAGATAAGCTGTCTGTCTTATGAGGATCATCTGGATAAACCGCAATCCCAATAGGCTTATTTACAACAAGAATCAGATCATCCTCATATACAATATCTATATCCTGAAAGTCAGGTGCATATGTTCCATCATCATGTTCATAAGCAAGAACATCTAATACATCATTTGTATGAAGTATAGGATTCATACTAAATACATGATTTACTTTATAGTCTTTATTCTGTTTTAATAAATGAATTGTTTTGCGTGATAAATGCAGATCTGCCCACAAATCAGATAAAGGACGATTTTCATATTCTTCATCAATAGTGATAAGAAGATGCTGTCCCTGCTTCTTTATTCTCATGGACGATATACAGTGACTTTGATATCAATAGTGACATCAAGTGCTTCTAATGTATCAAGAACATCACGCTTTTCTTTCTTGATATGATAATAATGTGGTGTCATCTTTAAAAGATTTAATGCATCTTCACGATTCTTAATAGAAATAGTCTTTTTAAAATCATGACTCTCTAATACATTAAATGGAAGACGGATATACTTATCAGACTTAGTCCTTACTTCATCATAAATCAAATGTTTAATTTCAATTAAATGATCTCTATTGGCAGTTACATGGATAATATAACCATCCTCTTTAATACATCTAGCAAGTTCTTCCTGATTCACTACAGTGAACATTGCGGTAATAACATCCATAGAATGATCAAGTACTGGAATATTCTTAGAATTACCTACAATCCAGTGAATAGACTTATCATACTGTGTAGCCATTCTTACAGCCAACTTAGAAATGTCTAAACCACAATAAGTATTCTCATCACCAAGAATCTGTTTCATACGATATGTATAATAGCCTTCACCACAACCTAGATCTAGGATATTTAAAGGACCTTCCTTCTTCTTGATTTCATTTACTACTTCAAAAAGAATAGGATCATAATAACCCTTATCAAGATAAGCTTTTCTCGCAATCAATGATTCTTTAGAATCACCTGGATTATTAGATGCCTTATCAGGATTTAAAAGTAGATTCATATACCCTTGACGGGCAATATCATAACAATGGTTATTAATGCATTTACATGTTTTACCTTCAATTTCTAAAGGTTCATGACATTTAGGACATGCAAGTATACTCATTTTTATTTACCTCGTTTCTATTACTTATTCGCAATGATATAATAGCATACTTTACTTGAAAGTTGTAAAATTAATATGAAAGAGAGGAATAACATGAACATAAAAAAAGCTTTTTCTAACAGTCTTCTTTCACTTCTCTATAAGAAGCCGCTTTCTAAAATCACCATAGGAGGGAACTATAAGTAACTGAATATATCGACCATTGTGTTTGATCGTGTTTAAATATACTCATACGAGGGAGTGTTAAAATGAACACATCAAATATCTAAAATTATAAACCAAAGGATTTTGCTGAACTTTTAGGCGTATCTGTTAAGATATTATACCGTTGAGATAGAGAAGAAACTTTAAAGGCAAACCGAACCCTAACCCTAACTAATAAGTATTTACTAAATCAAGTTGCATTTTTAAGATAGTTTTGTAATGCAAAAGAATTATTTGAATAACCACAGACCACAGGTTAGTGAAAATTAAATTTTATTAACGCCGATTAAAAGGCGTTCTTGAAGCTGAACTTGATGCATGGATTTTCCATTTGTACTATAATTAGATTAGAAATCAGATGGAGAACTCATGCAGGATATTGTTTCAATACTTCATGTATTCTCCTGCAGGCTGTAAAGGGCTTCGTAAGTATAAAAAACTGATAGAAAGGGATGAGGAAATTGCTGAAGAGCTTCAAGACGGAAATAAATCCAACAGAGGAGCAGAAAGTCAAGATTCGTAAAACAATAGGTACTTGCAGATTTATCTATAACTTCTATCTTGCTCATAATAAGGAGCTTCATGAAAATGGGGAAAAGTTTATGAGCAGCAGCCAGTTTAGAGTATGGCTTAACAATGAATATCTTCCTAGCCATCCAGAATGTTCCTGGATCAAGGAAGCTTATTCAAAATCGGTAACACAGGCAGTAAATGACGGACAGAATGCATTTAAAAGATTCTTTAATCACAAGAGTGCCTTTCCAAAATTTAAGAAGAAAGGCAGATCTGATGTGAAAATGCATTTTGTAAGGAATAATCCAAAAGATTGTTGTTGTGAAAGACACAGAATCAAGATTCCGTCACTTGGCTGGGTCCGCATCAAAGAGAAAGGATATATTCCAACTACAAAAGATGGATACGTAATTAAGAGCGGTCATGTCTCAATAAAGGCTGACAGATACTATGTTTCAGTTCTTGTAGAAATCCCAGATAAAAGGACAGCCAATAATTCCAGTAAAGGGATTGGCATTGACCTTGGATTAAAGGACTTTGCGATTGTCTCTAATGGCAAGACTTATAAGAATATCAATAAATCTGCAAAATTAAAGAAGCTTGAAAAAAAGCTTATTCGAGAACAGAGAAGTCTTTCTCGAAAGTATGAAAATCTAAAGAAAGGAGGGTCCACTCAAAAAAGAAATATACAAAAACAGAGGCTTAAGATACAGAAACTTCATCATAGAATTGACAATATTCGTATTGATTACATCAATAAGACAATCGCAGAGATAGTGAAAACCAAGCCATCTCATATAACGATTGAAGATCTAAACGTATCAGGAATGATGAAGAACAAGCATCTTTCAAAGGCAGTTGCTTCGCAGAAGTTTTATGAATTTAAAACAAAGCTTCAAGCTAAATGCAAGGAGAACGGAATCGAACTTCGAATAGTAGACAGATGGTACCCATCATCTAGAACATGTCATTGCTGCAAAAATATCAAAAAAGATTTAAAGCTTTCAGATAGAGTTTTCAGATGTGACTGTGGTTATATCGAAGACAGAGATTTCAATGCTGCACTAAATCTGAGAGATGCTACAACTTACGAAGTTGCATAAACAAACGCAAACGTAGGTATGTACCGAAGGCTATTTCGGGAATTTACGACTATGAAGTGTACATGAACTTGTGAGTAGATATGATTTCGGTCAATCGAAAGCATACACAATAAAATAGTAAGTAATGTTCGTGAGAACTTACATTATCTCTATGTGAGTATATTTAATCACATTTTGAGTGGCAGACTTACTAGAGGATACTGAACTCTCAAGACAGACATTCTATAATCATTTTCTAGATAAGAATGATCTTATTGCCTATGTTTATGATACAGTGATTGTGAATGAGTTTGATGAAGATATGTCTATTGACTTTAAATTATCACTCACTCAGGCATTAAACAGCTTAAAGAAATATGAAACATTCGTTGAACAAGCCTGTTTAATAGATGGACAGAATTCATTGAAAGAGCATATGCTTCACCATTGTATAGCGTTTGATTTAAAATGGCATGAACATTGTATAGGAGAACCATTATCCAAAGAACTTAAATTTGCGACACTCTACCATACCAATGCCTCTCATAGTATGGTCCTTCAATGGATTCTAGATGGTATGAAAGAACCAGTAGATGAACTTGTAGACAACATCAATCATATGCGTTACTTAGGTTTAAAGGATCTATTGAAAGATCATTCTCCATATAGATAATTACCGCTATTTGTCTACTTATGGATAGAAGTACTTTTTTGTCTTTCGCTATTTATTCTTATATATATTATGATAAGTTCAGGAGGATTGATTATGAAATATACACAGATTGGTTCATTAAAGGTTTCTAAGGTTTGTTTAGGATGTATGGGATTTGGAGATGCATCTCAAGGTATGCATTCCTGGACATTACCTTATGAAGACTCTAAAAATATTATTTTCCATGCCTTAGAATCAGGCATCAACTTCTTTGATACAGCGATGGCTTATCAATCAGGCACAAGTGAAGAATACTTAGGACGTGCTATTAAAGAGTATGGACATCGTGAGGATGTTATTATTGCGACTAAGTATACCCCTAAGAGTGATGATTCTATTGATTCAAGAACATATTTAACTGAGTGTTTGAATAATAGTTTAAGAAGACTACAGACTGATTATATTGATCTCTATATTATGCATATGTGGGATTATCAAACACCTATTGAAGAAACATTAGAAATACTCAATGACTTCATTAAAGAAGGTAAAATCAAAGAAATAGGTATTTCCAACTGTTTTGCATATCAATTAGCAACTGCCAATACTATTGCGAAAGAAAGAGGCTTACAAGGGTTTGTAAGTGTTCAGGGGCACTATAATCTGATCTTTAGAGAAGAAGAAAGAGAAATGAAGCGTTATTGTGATGAACAAGGTATTGCGATGACACCATATAGTGCACTTGCATCAGGACGTCTCGCAAAGCATCCTGGAGAAACATCACAAAGACTTGAAAAAGATAAATATGCGAAAGGTAAATATGATGCATCAAGTGATTTAGATTTAAAAATCATTCAACGTGTAGAAGAACTTGCATCAAAGCATCA
Source organism: Catenibacterium sp. co_0103 (assembly GCF_004168205.1). Lineage (GTDB taxonomy): Bacteria > Bacillota_I > Bacilli_A > Erysipelotrichales > Coprobacillaceae > Catenibacterium > Catenibacterium mitsuoka_A. The sequence continues at coordinate 5,145 of NZ_RCYB01000038.1, forward strand.
TGTTTCTATGAGTGAAGTATCATTATCCTGGTTGATGTCTAAAGTAGCATCACCAGTTGTAGGGGCGACTAAACTTAAACATGTTGATACAGCTGTACTTGCGACAGAGCTTGAATTAAGCGAAGAAGAAAAACAATATCTAGAAGAACCATATCAGCCACATCCACTCGTAGGTGTCATGGCAACGAATACTAAATAGTCACATTATTTGTGACTATTTTTGTGTTCTATAGTATAATAAATGAGATGAAGGAGGAGTACTTATGGGACTATTTTCTAGAAAATCAAAGGTGGATTATGACCTTGTATTTAGAGAACAATATAAATCATTAAATCGTGTTCATCAGCAGGCCCGTGATGAATTAGATTACAAAGTAAAAGAATCGTTAATGGAGGTTGTAGTAGAAAAATATCGTGAACTATTAGAACTCATTGATAAAGGGGCTAAACAAGATCCTAAACATTTTGAAGCATTAAAAAAGAATGCGGAAGATGAATTACAAACTATTAAGAATATTAATGAAGATGCATAGAGGAGAAAAATATGAAGTTATATAAAAAAGGTGATGACTCCTCTTATACATTGGGTGTCTTTCCTACAATAGAATTATTAGAACATAAACCAGATATTGTGAAAAGAGTGGTTGTACACTCTTCAATAGAAGAAAACAGAGGATATCCTAAAATCAAGGAATTATGTGCATTGCATCATATTCCTATTGATGTTCATGATGCGACAATTAATAAGCTTTCACCAAAGTCTAATTGTTATGCGATTGGGGTATTTAAAACATTCTATGAACCCTTACAGAAGGGGAATCATATTGTATTAGTGAATCCTATGGATATGGGTAATATGGGTACAATTATGCGTACAATGTTAGGATTTGGTTATCAGGACTTAGCTATTATTCGTCCAGCAGTCGATATCTTTAATCCTCATGTTGTTCGTTCTTCTATGGGTGCATTATTTTCTTTACGTATTCATTATTATGAAAGTATTGATGAGTATCTTAAAGAGTTTGGCGATCATCAATGTTATCCATTTATGTTGAAGGGTGCTAAGAATATTCATCAGGTGAAACCTGTAACACCTCATTCACTGATCTTTGGAAATGAATCATCAGGACTCGATGATATTTATATGACATATGGACAAAGCGTCTTTATTCCTCATACGAATGCGATTGATTCACTTAATTTAGCACAGTCTGTCGGTATTGGTTTATTCCACTTCTCACAGGATGCATTTAATAAGCAGGAGGTGCTACGATGAAGTATGATTTTGATACAGTGTATGATAGACATCATACAAACTGCGCAAAATATGATTCAGGTCATACAGATGATCCTGATATGATCCCTATGTGGGTTGCAGATATGGATTTCAAAACATTACCAGATATTCCAGAAGCACTCTCTAAACGTGTGTCAGATGGTATTTATGGTTATAGTACAATCCCGGAAGAATACTTAGAAAGTGTTGTAGGATGGATGAAACGTAGACATGATTTCCATGTTGAAAAAGACTGGATTGTCCCTACGCCGGGTGTTGTCACTGCCTTTCATCTTGCAGTAGAAGCTTATACTAAAAAAGATGAGAGTGTATTGATTCTTACACCAGTTTATTATCCATTCTATCGTGCTATTAAAAACAATGGTAGACGTATGGTAAGAATGCCTCTTGATCTAAAAGATAACCAATATACACTTGATTACAAAGCATTTGAAACTAAGATTATAGAAGAAAATGTCAAGATGATGATCTTCTGTAATCCACATAATCCAGTAGGTAAAGTATGGACAAAAGAAGAACTAAAAACAATTGGAGATATCTGTAAAAAACATAACGTTTTTGTAGTATCGGATGAAATCCATATGGACTTTGTCTATGCGCCTCATAAGCATACCGCATTCTATGAAGTAGATCCTGAATATAAGAACTTTTCAATTGTATTAACAGCAGCATCTAAGACATTCAACTTAGCTGCACTTCAGACTTCTGCAGCTATTATTGCGGATGAAAAACTAAGAAACCAATTTAAGCAAGTGAAGATGAGTCATTCTATTTCTGATCCTACAATATTAGGATTTATTGCGACAACAGTCGCTTATACTAAGGGTGATGAATGGGTTGATCAACTTCTAGATTATATTAAAGGTAATATGGATTATCTTGATCACTTCCTTAAAACTGAATGTCCTGGTATATCTTTAATTGATCCACAAGGCTTATATCTTGCTTGGGTGGATATGAGAACACTTGGCATGAGTAATGAAGAACAGGAAGACTTCATGTTACATAAAGCACATCTTTGGTTAGATGAAGGTTATGTGTTTGGTGAAGAAGGATCAGGTTTTGAAAGATTTAACTTAGCATGTCCTAGAAGTACTTTAGAAAAAGCTTGTTTACAGTTAAAGAAAGCATTAGATGAAAAATCTGCATAGTTTAAGACTTCAGGGATATATCGATGATCTTCCATTAGATTGTGCTTGTGAATATACGAATCGACAATTAAAGAAGTTTCTTCATACAGATATTGCCTATCAACAGACACTTGCAATACGCTTATTAAATAAGCGTATTGGCTATCAAAAAGACTATCAGAAGCAGTTAAAAGAGATGCTTGATGATAATCCTGCTTATTATACAAAGCAGGAAATAGAAGGCTTTTTAAGCCTGATAAATGAAAAAGAAAATAAAGTAAAATAAAAACGTTTACATCATTTAATTTTTCTAGTAATAGACAAGAAAAAAGAGTATTATGGAAGTATAAAAGAAAAGGAGAGATAATATTATGGGATTAGTTTCCGCAACAGAAATGTTAAAAAAGGCTAAAGCAGGCCATTATGGTGTTGGACAGTTCAACATCAATAACCTTGAATGGACAAAGTCTATTCTTTTAGAAGCACAGGAATTAAATGCACCAGTAATCTTAGGTGTATCTGAAGGTGCTGCAAAATATATGACAGGTTTCACAACTGTAGCTGCTATGGTTAAAGCAATGGTAGAATCTTTAAATATCACTGTACCAGTAGCATTACACTTAGATCACGGTTCATATGAAGGTGCTAAGGCAGCATTAGAAGCTGGATTCACTTCAATCATGTTCGATGGTTCTCATTATTCAATCGAAGAAAACATCGAAAAGACTAAGGAATTAGTTGAATTATGCCATGCTAAAGGTGTATCTATCGAAGCTGAAGTAGGTTCAATCGGTGGAGAAGAAGATGGTGTTATTGGTATGGGTGAAGTAGCAGATCCTAAAGAATGTAAGATGATTGCTGACTTAGGAGTTGACTTCTTAGCTGCTGGTATCGGTAATATCCATGGTGTATACCCTGCAAACTGGGCTGGTTTACAGTTCGAAGCATTAGATGCTATCCAGAAAGAAACTGGTATCTTACCATTAGTTCTTCATGGTGGTTCAGGAATTCCTGATGAACAGGTTAAGAAAGCAATTGGCTTAGGTGTATCTAAGATCAACGTTAACACTGAATGTCAGTTATACTTCCAGAAAGCTACTAGAAAGTACATTGAAGAAGGTAAGGATCAGCAGGGTAAAGGTTATGACCCTCGTAAATTACTTGCTCCAGGTGCTCAGGCTATCAGAGACTGCGTAAAAGACAGAATGGAAGTATTTGGTTGCATCGGTAAAGCTGCTGAATAATTCATTTAAGAGAGAAGCTTAGGCTTCTCTTTTTTTATGCAAATAAAAAGATTCCTACCACAAATGGTAGGAATAACTATGTTAGTTCCAGTAATCTAATTGATCATAATCAGTATAATATGTTGAGGATGCAAGTTTCTTATAATTATTTTTATTCATTTTCGCATATTCTTTTATTTGAGATTGATCACTCTTATTTGATTTAGTCACAAGTACATCTGATTCACTTGATAGTCTATAGAAACGATATGCATCATTCTTTATCACAACAGTATAAGAAGGTGAGCCATAACGTGTTTTACTTTCATCATACTTCTGTATACCATCAGGTAAGTGATCTATAAAATCAACATCCTTTAACTTGCTAGATATAGAAGCTGTTTTATAGAAAGAATAACCTTTCTTCTTTTCTCCACTTACAGTAACTTCTGATAAATAAGAACTAGAACTAGGTACTACAAATACTGCAATAACTGCAATGACTAAACAAACAACAATACTTACAATAATCTTTTTTGATTTCATAGGGTCTCCTTGTATTTATAATATACAAAAATTATAGACTATTATTAAAGTAACTCCAAATATGTTGCACTTGTGTATGTAATGTTTCTGATTATATATCATCCTTTCTTTGGTGTAACATATAGCTTATACAACTGTTGATCACTATTTCTTATTAGAATTCTAACATCAACTATCTGTTACATCAACGCTCAATTTCTATTAATCTTGACTTACCCTATAACCCCCTAGTATACTAGGTATATGTAAAAGGAGGAATAGATGATGATGATATCAACTAAAGGACGTTATGCTTTACGTGTCATGATTGATTTAGCACAGCATGATCGTTCTAAATATATACCATTAAAAGAAATAGCTGCAAGACAGAATATCTCTGAAAAGTATCTAGAAATTATTATTAAATCTTTATCTAAAGAACACTTTGTAGAAGGTTTAAGAGGTAAAGGTGGAGGATACCGTTTAACACATGCTCCAGAAGACTATAGTGTTGCTTCTATTCTTAAGATTACTGAAGGAACATTAGCTCCTGTATCATGTTTAGCGGATGAATGTAATACATGTGAAAGAGCATCTTATTGTAATACATTACCTATGTGGACTGGTTTATATAATGTGATTACAGACTATTTAGAAGGTGTTTCTTTAAGTGATTTAGTACCTGCTTCATCAAATGGCGATGATTATGTCATATAATCATAAATAAAATCAATTAAATTTAGAAAATACGAAATATTCACAAAAAAATAATATAAATATAGTTGACTGGTAGGTTTATCACTGCTATAATCCTATTAACCTATCAAACAAATAGGGTTAAGGAGGAAACATACATGTCTAATAAAAACTATCATTTCGAAACACTTGCATTACACGTAGGACAGGAAGAAGCTGATCCAGTAACTGACGCTCGTGCAGTACCTATCTATCAGACTTCATCTTACGTTTTTCATAACTCAGATCATGCAGCAGCTAGATTCGCATTACAGGATGCTGGTAATATCTATGGTCGTCTAACAAACCCAACTGAAGATGTATTCGAAAAAAGAATTGCGGCTTTAGAAGGTGGTGTAGCCGCCTTGGCAGTAGGTTCTGGTGCAGCTGCAGTGACATACGCAGTACAAAACTTAGTGGCTGCAGGTGACCATATTGTATCTGCAGAAAACATCTATGGTGGAACATTCAACCTATTCAAACATACATTTACTGATTATGGTATTGCTACTACATTCGTAGATGCATTAAATCCACAGGCATTTGAAGATGCTATTCAGGAAAACACAAAACTTGTTTATATTGAAACTTTAGGTAACCCAAATTCAGATGTTGTAGACATCGAAGCAATCGCAAAGATTGCACATAAACATGGTTTACCATTAGTTATTGATAACACATTTGGTACACCTTATTTAATTAGACCGATTGAATATGGTGCTGATGTTGTTATTCATTCAGCAACTAAGTTCATTGGTGGTCATGGTACTACTATTGGTGGTGTCATCGTTGATGCAGGTAAGTTTGACTGGGCGGCACATGCAGATAAATTTCCACAGCTTGTTGAACCAAACCCATCTTATCATGGTGTAAGCTTTGCGAAAGATGTAGGAGCAGCTGCTTATATTACAAGAATTAGAGCTATTTTATTAAGAGACATGGGTGCTACTCTTTCACCAATTCATGCTTGGATCTTCTTACAGGGTCTAGAAACACTTTCATTACGTGTAGAAAGACAGGTGGAAAATACATTAAAGGTTGTAGAATACTTAAATAACCATCCACAGGTTGAATCTGTATCACATCCTTCAGTATCTACAGATCCATCTCAGCAGGCATTGTATAAGAAGTATTTCCCTAACGGTGGTGGATCAATCTTTACATTCAACATCAAGGGTGATGCAAGAAAAGCAAAAGATTTCATTGATAATTTACAGTTATTCTCATTACTTGCAAACGTTGCAGATGTGAAATCTTTAGTTATTCATCCAGCTTCTACTACACATGCAGAAATGAATGAAGAAGAATTAAAGCAGGTAGGTATCCAGCAGAATTCTATTCGATTATCTATTGGTACTGAACATATTGATGATATTATTGCAGACTTAGATCAGGCTTTTGCTGCAGTAAAATAACAAATCAGGAGGAGAATTAACATGAGTAAGGTATACACTAGTGCTGACCAGTTAATTGGCCATACACCATTATTAGAATTAACACATTTAGAAAAGAAATATAACTTAGGAGCAAAGATCATCGCAAAGGTTGAATACTTCAATCCCGCAGGAAGTGTTAAAGATAGAATTGCGAAGAATATGCTTGATGAAGCAGAAAAAGCAGGCAAAATCAATAAAGACACTGTATTAATTGAACCTACTTCAGGTAATACAGGTATTGGTTTAGCGTCTGTTGCGGCTGCAAGAGGCTATCGTATTATTATTGTTATGCCTGAAACAATGTCTGTAGAAAGACGTACATTAATGAAAGCATATGGTGCTGAGCTTGTCTTAACAGACGGAAGTAAGGGTATGAAGGGCGCTATTGCGAAAGCAAATGAACTTGCAGAAGGAATTGAAAACAGTTATATTCCAGGACAGTTCGTTAACCCAGCTAACCCACAGGCACACTATTTAACAACTGGACCAGAAATCTTTGAAGACTTAGATGGTCAGGTAGATTACTTTGTAGCTGGTGTAGGTACTGGTGGTACAGTGACTGGTGTAGGACAGTACTTAAAAGATAAGAAACCAGACGTAAAAGTAGTTGCAGTAGAACCAGATTCATCTCCAGTACTATCTACTGGACAGGGTGGTGCACATAAGATCCAGGGTATCGGTGCAGGTTTCGTACCTGATGTCTTAGATACAAAGGTATATGATGAAATCATCCGTGTAACTAATGAAGATGCATTTGCGACTGGTAAAGAAATTGGTCATAATGAAGGTATCTTAGTAGGTATTTCTTCAGGTGCTGCTGTTTATGCTGCGATTGAACTTGCGAAAAGACCAGAAAATAAAGGAAAGACTATTGTAGCCTTACTACCGGATACAGGTGACCGTTATCTTTCTACTCCTTTATTCCAGGATTAATATAAAAGCCAAGGTTTAATCGCCTTGGCTTTTGTTTGCTTGTTCTATTATTTTATTCATTGCTTCTCTAATTACTTCAGATTGTTTAACACCTAGAGTATTGCAGGCATCTCTGAATGTATCTACAAACTCTGCAGGATAAGAACAACTAAGTTTTTTAATATGACTTTTCGCGTATTTTTTCTGTGCTTTATATTTGTCATCCATAATATGCACTCCTTATTTGATATTGATTGAGATGAGGGTAAGCATAATATTAATTAATAATAACCCGCATACAATCTTCTTTCCTGTTTCTGTCATAGTAATTCAACTCCTTTACAATAATCTATTACATTAAAATAGCCATATCAAGTATATTTATTTCTTTTTCAGAAAAATATAGTATATTCTCAATCTATATTATGACATTTAGAGGAGGAAGCAGATATGGAATATTTAGTTTTTGATGTTGGGGGTACTGCGATTAAGTACGCTTTAATGAACGATGGAAATGCTGGAAAAGGGAAGCGTGCCTACACCACTTGATACACTAGAAAACTTCTTAGAAGTAATTAAGAGTATTTATCTAAAAAACAGGCAGAATCCGGAAGTCTTTAGATGAACTCTATGAAAAATGCCTGTGCCTATTCCACAAGTTAAGTTAGTACAATGTAAATACAATAATGATTCTAACCTAATCGGTGCACTTGCAAACTATAAGAAAGTATACTAAAAGAGGCTCAAACGAGCCTCTTGTTTTTATTCTGCTGATTCAGCCACTGATTTCTTTAAATCTTCGATAGCAACTCTAATTCTTCTTAAAGTTTCTTCTTTACCAAGAATATGAGCGATTTCTACAGCACCACCAGGAGTAAATGCCTTATTAGATAATGCAACACGGATAGGCCACATAATACGTCCATTCTTTAATTCATGGCTCTTAGCAATATCCATCATCATATTCATTAATCCTTCGTCATCATTATAATCTTCCCACTTTTCAAGTTCTGGTAAAGATAATTCTAATGCTTCTAAAGAGTTTTCAGGATTAGTCTTCATCTTCTTATGTTTATAGATAGATGCATCAAATGGTAGTGTTTCATTGACGAAGTCCATTAATTCTGGAATATCAGCTAATCTTTCAACACGTGGCTGTAATGCTTTAGAGATTTCTAATGTATTTACAGGAATAGTGATGAAGTCATAGTAAGGAGAAGCCACTTTGTGGAATTCTTCTAATGACATGTTTCTTAAATAAACACCGTTCATCCATTTTAACTTATCAATATCAAAGATAGCTGGAGCTTTAGAAATATGTTCAATGTTGAACTGTTCAATTAAATCATTTAATGAAAGGATTTCTTCATCAGCTGGAGACCATCCAAGTAATGCGATGTAGTTAAGGATAGCATCTTTTAAATAACCCTGTTTTGTTAAATCCTGGTAAGATGCATCACCATTTCTCTTAGATAACTTAGCATGTTCATCCTTCATTACTGGTGGTAAATGGATGTAAGTAGGTCTATCCCATCCATATGCATCATATAGAAGGTTATATTTAGGTGTAGAAGCTAAATATTCATTACCACGTACAACATGAGTAATACCCATTAAATGGTCATCTACAACGTTCGCAAAGTTATAAGTAGGGAATCCATCACTCTTAATTAAGATAGAATCATTTAAAGTAGTACAATCTACTTCAATATGACCATAGATTTCATCATCAAAAGTAGCCTTACCCTTATCAGGAATAGTCTGTCTAATAACATAAGGAACACCTGCTGCAAGTTTTTCATCAATTTCTGCTTGATCGAGCATACGACAAGGATCATAATCATTGTCAGCATCTTTATCACAGAAACAATAATGAGCACCGCCTAGCTCAATAAGCTTCTTAGCATATTCATGATAAATAGGAAGTCTTTCAGACTGGATATAAGGTCCACAATCTCCTGGCTTATCTGGTCCTTCATCCCAGTTAAGACCAGTTTCAGTTAAAATATCATAAATTAACTGAGTTGCACCTTCCACTTCACGGTTCTGGTCAGTATCTTCAATTCTTAAAATAAAGTCGCCACCCTGATGTTTAGCGATTAAATAACAGTATAAAGCTGTTCTTAAATTACCGATATGCATGTACCCTGTAGGGCTTGGTGCAAATCTTGTACGAATTTTTGTCATTTTTCTCTTTACATCTCCTAAAATATATGTATAATATAAATTGCTGTTGGGGTATAGCCAAGCGGTAAGGCAGCAGACTCTGAATCTGCCATTTCACTGGTTCGAATCCAGTTACCCCAGCCATTTTTTTTATACAAACAAACATTTTTAAAAAGAAAGCTTTGCTTTCTTTTTTTATTCGCATAAAAAAATGGTAGTCCGTAGGGGGTTCGAACCCCTGAATGCTTGGATGAGAACCAAGTGTGTTGACCACTTCACCAACGGACCATGTGGTCATAGTATATCATGTTTTTTTTAAAAGTAAAATATTCTTTTATTAAAAAGGATTATTTACTTTCTGTTTTCTTTGTGATTTTCAGTAAAATACTATATAATGAATTCGTCGAGATAAATACCAATATTTTGACTTTAACTTATTAACTATTAACTTAAAAGTTTTTTAATATATATACATAAATTTTAAATAACCTTAATGAAAGGATTGAATAGAAATGGCAGAAGAAGTAATTGCTATTGAAGGTGGACATAAACTTAATGGAACAGTGACTATTTCAGGTGCGAAGAATGCAACTGTAGCGCTTATTCCTTCTATTGTATTATCAGATGAACCAGTTGAAATTTATAATGTACCAGAAATTTCCGATGTTGATGCGCTAACCGTATTATTAGAAGAATTGAATTGTGTTGTTGAAAGGGATATATCCGTAGGTGAAATCGGTGTAGACCCAAGAAATATGAAAAATATACCACTAGTAAGTAGTGCAGTTGATAAATTAAGAGCGTCTTATTATTTTATGGGTGCATTACTAGGTAAATATAAAGAAGTCACTATTAGAATGCCTGGTGGCTGTTATTTAGGACCTCGTCCTATTGATCTTCATTTAAAAGGATTTGAAGCATTAGGTGCTGATATTAATTATGATGAAGAAACAGGAACATATCATTTAAAGGCTGATGAACTTATTGGAACTGAAATCTATCTAGATTTCGCTTCTGTAGGTGCTACTATCAATATTATGTTAGCTGCAGTTAAGGCTAAAGGTCGTACTGTTATTGAAAATGCAGCTAAGGAACCAGAAATCATTGATGTTGCAAACCTTCTTACTAAGATGGGTGCGAGAATCCGTGGCGTTGGTACAGATACTATTACTATTGATGGTGTAGAACATATGCATGGTGCATATCATGAAATTATTCCTGATCGTATTGAAGCAGGTACTTTCTTGATTATTGCAGCAGCTATTGGTGAAAAGATGGTTATCCAGAATATTATTCCACAGCATTTAGATGCGCTTATTTCTAAATTAAAGGAAATGGGCATTAAGATGGAAAAGATTGGCGATAGCATTGTTGTATATGGTAATGATGGAAATTTAAAGCCTGTTGAAGTAAAGACACAGATTTATCCAGGATTTGCGACTGATTTACAGCAGCCTTTAACAACCCTATTGACTCAGGGTAATGGACAATCTAAAGTGTCTGAAACTATTTATAAAGAAAGATTTAAGCATTGTGCTCAGCTTAATAAGATGGGAGCAGATATTGAATTAGGTGAAGCGTGTGCTTATATAAAAGGCAAGACACCTCTACATGGTGCAAGAGTAATGGCTACAGATTTACGCTGTGGTGCGGCTCTTGTGGTGGCTGGTTTAATGGCAGAAGGTAAAACAGAAATTACAAATGTCTACCATATTGACCGTGGTTATGATAATATAGACCACAAGCTCATTACATTAGGAGCACACATTACTCGTTATATGATTGACGATTAATGTTGATAGGAGGAGAAGCTATGAGTGACAAGTTAAAAGTTGGTATTTTAGGTGCGACTGGTATGGTTGGACAGAGATTTAATACTCTTCTAGATAACCATCCATGGTTTGAAGTGACTACACTTGCAGCAAGTAAGTCTAGTGCGGGAAAGACTTATGAAGAAGCAGTAAAAGGCAGATGGAAAATGGATACACCTATTCCTGAAGCAGTCAAGAACATTGTCGTAAAAGATGTTGCAGATGTAGAAGACATTGCGAAAGAAGTTGATTTTGTATTCTCAGCAGTAAATATGAGTAAAGAAGAAATCAAAGCAATTGAAGAAGCATATGCAAAAGCAGAAACACCTGTTGTGTCAAACAACAGTGCACACAGATGGACACCTGATGTTCCTATGGTTATTCCAGAAATCAACCCAGAACATTATGCTGTCATCGAAGATCAGAGAAAGAGACTTGGAACTAAGAAAGGTTTTATCGCAGTAAAGCCTAACTGTTCAATCCAGTCTTATACACCTTGCTTAGCAGCATGGAAGGAATTTGAACCAACAAAGGTTGTAGTAAGTACATACCAGGCTATTTCTGGTGCTGGAAAGACTTTTAAGGAATGGCCAGAAATGGTAGGGAACATCATTCCTTTAATTAGTGGGGAAGAAGAAAAGTCTGAGCAGGAACCATTAAAAGTATTTGGTCATATTGAAAATGGTGAAATCGTTAAAGCTGAAGGACCTATTATTAGTGCCCAGTGTATTCGTGTACCAGTATTAAATGGTCATACAGCAACTGTTTCTATTAGTTTCAATAAGAAGCCTACTAAAGAAGAATTAATTGATCGTTTAAATAACTTCGAGGGACAGCCACAGGAATTTAAGCTTCCACATGCACCTGAACATTTCATCAGATACATGGAAGAAGAAAACCGTCCACAGGTTACATTAGATGTAGACTATGAAGGTGGTATGGGAGTTTCTATTGGTAGACTTAGAGAAGACAACATCTTCGATTATAAGTTTGTAGGTTTATCTCACAACACTTTAAGAGGTGCTGCAGGTGGTGCTGTTGAAAGTGCTGAAATGTTAACAAAATTAGGTTATATTACTAAGAAATAAATTTAAAAAAGCTATTGTATTTCAATAAAAAATGATGTACAATACACTAGCAACTTACTTTGAAGTAGCAAATATTTCAAGGCGGAAGGAGATAAGACAATGAGAGCTGGAATTCATCCAAATTACAAAAAAGTAAAAGTAATCTGCACATCATGTGGTAACGAATTTGAAACTGGTTCAGTTTTAGATGAAATCCGTGTGGATACTTGTTCAAACTGTCATCCATTCTACACTGGTAAACAGAGATTTGCGAGTGCTGATGGTAGAGTTGAAAAATTCAATAAGAAATACGGTCTTAAATAAGACGCAAGAACCTGTTCTACAGGTTCTTTTTTTTATGTAAAAAAGATGTCAATACATTGTATTGACATCTACTTATGATATGTTTCATTCTTCATAATCTTAAATGCACGATAAATCTGTTCTACAAGAATCAAGCGCATTAATTGATGTGGAAAAGTCATTGGTGAAAAAGATAATTTAAAGTCAGCTCTTGTAAGAACATCCTCTCCATGTCCTAAAGATCCACCAATCACAAATACAATAGTAGAATAACCATCAATCATCTTCTTCTCAATATATTGACTAAAAGCCACTGAATCCATCTCACGTGAAGCTACATCTAATAAAATCATAAAATCATTCTGTTTCACATGATCAAGAATCTTTCTTCCTTCTTTACTCTTTACAAGTGTCTCTTCTGCAAGTGAAGGGTTATTAGGTATCTTTTCATCAGGGACTTCAATTAAATCAACATGGGCATAAGCACCAAGTCTTTTTACATACTCCTGTACACCATCTCTTAAATATTTCTCTTTTAACTTACCTACAGTAATAATCTTAATGTTCATATTTTCCTCCAGAAACAACAGATGTTTGACTTGCTGCTTTGATCTTCTCTTGATCAAATGTCATCTTTTCTTCATCAAATATAGAATAATAAGTTTCTAACGCCTTTTCTTTTGTATTGGCATCCTGTGATAAATGGGCTAGTACAATCTCTTTCGTATTCTCACCAATCACATCACACATTAAATGAGCACTATATTCATTATTTAAGTGTCCTGTATCTCCCATAATTCTATTCTTTAAAGAAAAAGGACGACGTGTAGCCATCAACATTTCTATGTCATGATTAGATTCTATAATATAATAATTCAAGTTGTGAATAAGCTCTTTATTCTTCTGTGATACATAACCTGTATCTGTCATATAGAGAAGTGTTTCATCACCCTTGAATATAAATCCAATAGGATTAGTTGCATCATGTGAAAGACGTAATACATACACATCTATATCACCAAATGTATAACTTGTATAAGGAACAAGTTCATGATCCTCATCTAGATCCTCTATATTCCCTTTTGCGGTATATACCATTTTTTTATCAAATATATGTATATTTTTATTATGATCTGTATGATCATGGGTTAATAATACATAATCTATATCATCTATTGTATATCCAATTTCTTTTAATCGATAGACAAGCTGTTTCTTTGAGATACCACAATCTATTAAAATACCTGTAGTTTTTTCTACAATAAATGTGCTGTTTCCTTTAGAACCACTTGCTAAAACATGGTATTCCATAATCCACCTCTTTCCCATGCATTATAGCACATCTCATTATTTACTATAAAGTTTCTTACATATTCTTTTAAACTTGTGATAAAATAAACTTATAGAAGGAGGTTTTGTCTTATGCCTAAAATTATTACAATCGCAAGAGAATATGGTTCTGGAGGACGTATCATAGCACAGAAAGTAGCCGATCTTTTAGGGCTTGTTTATTACGATAATCAGATTATTGATTTAGCTGCTCAGGAACTCGGATTTGATATTGAAACAATTAGGAAAGCAGCTCAGGAAAAGAGTTCAGGATTCCTTTATGGAATGGCTGGAGGAACTTTCCAGATGCCTCTAAATGATCAGGTTTTCGCAACACAATCTAAAATCATTCGTCATCTTGCAAATAACGATTCATGTATCATAGTAAATGGATGTGCTGATTATATTCTTGAAGATTATGATAAAGTATTAAGAGTCTTTGTCCATGCACCTCTTGAATCACGCATTAAGAGAGTAGAAGAAGAATATAAAGAAGAGCATGAGAATACAAAGAAGTATGTCATCTCAAGAGATAAGAAGAGATCTAACTACTATAATTACTACACAACAAATAAATGGGGTCAGTTAAAGAATTTTGACTTAACTATTAATAGTGATTATGGTTTAGATGAAGCTGCTGAAATTATTGCGGAAATGTATAAGAAATTATAATAATAAGAAGCTGTAATAGATGATCTATTACAGCTTTTACTATTAGAGATTGAATAAATATGTTAAAATAAGGCGAAATCAAATAAAGGAGAATAAGTGTGAAACAAAAATCAATCAAAACGTATAAAAAAAGACAAACTTAAAAATAAGTTTGAATAATTTAGAAAAAATAGAATAATTGAATATTATGGTTTAGTTAATTTAGAAACGTCAAAACCTGATTTCTTAAGAAACTCTATCGCTGATTCTTCTGTTAAAACTTGTTGCTTTATAGGTGGCTTAGGATTTTTAAATGATTCATAATCTGAAGGATTAAATGTCTCTCCAGTAAGAATCATATGGTATATACTGACAAGCATCATTCTT
>NZ_RCYB01000039.1 GCF_004168205.1 Catenibacterium sp. co_0103
GTCGGGAAGACAGGATTTGAACCTGCGACCCCCTGGTCCCAAACCAGGTGCACTACCAAGCTGTGCTACTTCCCGTTTATATAATTGGCGCGCTAGACAGGAATTGAACCCGTAACCCCTTGTTCCGTAGACAAGTACTCTATCCAGTTGAGCTACTAGCGCAATTCATAAATGGTGCCCTGGGCCGGAATCGAACCGGCACGGAGTTTGAAGTCCGCAGGATTTTAAGTCCTGTGCGTCTACCAGTTTCGCCACCAGGGCACACGTATGGAGGTTCCAACCGGACTTGAACCGATGGTCGAAGAGTTGCAGTCTTCTGCCTTACCAACTTGGCTATGGAACCGTCGCAATCGAGATTGCTTGTATACTATACTATGTATTTTGAAATAATGCAAGGGGTTTTTAGAACTTTTTTCTAAGTGTTTACATTTAATTTGATAAACACAAGGTTTTTTAAATCAAAAAAATATGACTTTTTTATCAGAACTCTTAGGAGAATGCTTACAATAAAAGAAAAATGGTGATTCCAGATCTAGAATCACCATAAAATATGTTATTTTGCTTTAACTTTTGTCCAGTAGTTACTAAACATTTCTTTAGTCTTAGTATCCTGATAGTTGAAACATTCATCTTTAGGTCCAACACGCATGCTGTAAGCGTTGTTGTTCTTAAATTCTTTCTTTCTTGCTTTTGCTGCTGCTACAGTATTAGTAGTTAAATAACCTACTTCCTGTGTATTTAAGAATGCGTTCTTATCAGAAATCATATAGTTAATGAATTTATTAGCCATATCTGTGTTCTTACAATCTTTTGAAATAACAAATCCATCGAACCAATAGTTAGTACCTTCTTCTGGCATATAGAAACCCATATCTGGGTTTTCTTTCATTACATCTGCCGCATCACCTGAATACATAACACAAAGTGCTTTTTCACCATTCTTCATGTTATCGATAGAGTCATCTGTTGCATATGTAGGATCCATAGTCTTTCTCTGTTCTACTAACCAGTTGAAAGCAGCCTGAATTTCATTTTCGTTAGTAGTATTCATAGAATAGCCTAAAGCTTTTAATGCAACCATCATAGAGTCTCTTTCAGAGTCATACATATAAAGGTTACCCTTATATTTAGTATTACGTAGGATTTCCCATCCTGCTTTTAAATCTTCTTTTGTAACCTGTGTTTTGTCATAAACGATACCTACGTTACCACTGAAATATGGTACCCAGTATTCGTTGTTAGGATCGAATTGCTGGTTTAATATTTTAGTATCTAATGATTTCTTATTCGTAATCTTAGACCAGTCAATTTTCTGTAAAAGATTTTCTTTGATCATACGTTCAATCATATAATCAGATGGTACTAATACATCATACTGGTTACCACCCAATAATTTAGTATACATTGATTCATTAGAATCGAAAGTTTCATAAATAACCTTACAATCATATTCATCCTGGAATGCCTTAATAACGTCCATATTGGCATATACACCCCAGTTGAATACCTTTAATGTGTGTTTATAGTTTTTAGGCCCACACCCAGTCATTAGGCCGCAGATAACTGCAACGCAAAGTAAACCTTTAAATAGTTTTTTCATTTTTTACCCCTCTCTTCTTCAAATAAATATATGGTACAAAAGTGCCTAATAATACCCCAATTAAAATAACTACAAGAATAACTGTAGATAATGCATATATACTCGGATCAACACGTTTAGACATGTTATAAACAACGATAGAAATATTTTCTACACCATTACCAGATACAAAATACGAAATGATGAAATCATCAAAACTCATAGTAAAAGATAAAAGTGCTCCTGCAAAGATACCAGGCTTGATCTGAGGAATGATTACCTTAGTCAATGTTTGAAATGGTGTTGCCCCTAAATCCATTGCCGCATCTGCTAGATTGTCATCTAACTGCTTGACTTTAGGATAAACATTCGTAATCACATATGGTGTACAGAAGGCAATATGAGCAAGCAGCATTGTCATATAACCCTTTTCAAAGTTCACAAAGCTAAATAATAACATTAAAGAAATAGCTGTAACGATTTCAGGGTTCATGATTGGTAAGTTATTGACCTGCTGCACAAGAGTTCTGACAGTCTTCTTAGATTTAGATAATGCAATGGCTGTGATTGTTCCTAAAACAACTGAACAGATTGTCGCAATAACCGCAATACTAACTGATACAAAAATCGCATTTAATAGCTGTGTGTTATTAAATAACTGTACATACCAGCGTCCTGAGAAGCCACCAAAATGTGATAAAGACTTGGCGCTATTAAATGAGAAAACTGCCATAATAAATATTGGGAAATAGAGGAAGACCATACATAGTGAAATAATAATCACTTTACTGAGCTTTTTTTCTTTTCGCATTAGTAAGTCCTCCCTGTTCAATTTCATTATTTGTCTTTTTTTCAGCACGGTAGATGAGTGCCATAGAAATAATGACAATCACACCTAAGATGAGTGATACAGCACTACCGAAATGCCAGTTACCTACAGTAATGAACTGGTTTTCAATGAAGTTACCAATTAAAGAGTACTGTCCTCCACCTAACATCTTTGGAATAACGAATTCACTGATAGCTGGTAAGAATACCATTGTGATACCAGTTAATACGCCTCCAAGTGATAGTTTAAAGGTGATTTTAAAGAAGGCTGTAATTTTATTTGCCCCTAGGTCATAAGCTGCTTCTACAAGTGAAGGATCCATGTTAGTTAAAGATGTATGGATTGGTAGAATCATAAATGGGAGGAAGTTATAAATCATCCCGATTGCAACTGCTCCATCAGTATATAACATTCTAAATGATCCTAATCCTAGCATCCCTAGGATGTTATTTAAAATACCGTTTCTAGATAAAATAGAAACCCATGCATAAGTACGCATTAAAAGGTTGATCCATGTTGGAATAGTAATCAACATAATAAGAATAGTCTGGGTATGCTGTTTACACTTAGAAATCATAAAAGCGACTGGATAACCAATTAATAAACAGATTAATGTAGTAAGTAATCCAAGTCCGAATGATTTAATCAATACCTGGACAAAGATTGGATCAAAGAATTTTGCAAAGTTTGCGAATGTGAATTCAAATGTCTTGATTGCGGATGCCTTTTGTGTAAAAGCATAGAATACAATCAACACCATCGGCAATACAGTTAACAGGAATAGAAATAGGACATAAGGTGTAATGAGTTTTTTATACTGTTTCATTAATAAGTACCCATTGGTTCCATGACATGAATATCTTCAGGCCAGAAATCTAAATCTACTTTCTTTCCTACTTCTGTTAAATCTGTTGTATGAATCTTATAGTCCTGATTTTCTGTACGTACCAAGATTTCATAGTGTACCCCTTTAAAGATAACAGATACGACTTCACCTGCAATTTTACCTCTACCTGGTTCTACAATATCTAAGTCTTCAGGACGTAATACAATATCTACTTCCTGACCTTCTTCAAATCCCTTATCTACACATTCAAACTGCTGACCATGCCATTCTACAAGGTAATCCTTAATAAAATGACCTTCTACAATATTAGATTCACCAATGAAGTTGGCAACAAATCTATTTTCTGGTTCATTATAAATATCAATTGGTGAGCCAATCTGCTGAATTAAACCTTCATTCATTACGACAATCTTATCAGACATAGTAAGTGCTTCTTCCTGATCATGAGTAACATAAACGAAAGTAATACCTACCCGCTGCTGGATCTTCTTTAATTCAATCTGCATTGTTTTTCTTAGTTTCAAGTCAAGTGCGCCTAATGGTTCATCAAGAAGAAGTACTTTTGGCTCATTAACAAGAGCTCTTGCAATCGCAACACGCTGCTGCTGACCACCAGATAACTGAGAAATATTTCTTTCTTCAAAACCCTTTAAACCTACAAGTTCCAACATTCTTCTTACTTTATGATCAATGATTTCATCAGGCATTTTCTTAATATGCAAACCAAATGCTACATTATCATAAACATCCATATGTGGGAATAAAGCATACTTCTGGAATACTGTATTTAATTCTCTCTTATATGGTGGTACACCTTCCATGTTCATACCATCAAATAATACAGTACCTGATTCAGGTTCTTCAAACCCTGCCATAATTCTTAGTGTAGTTGTTTTTCCGCATCCACTTGGACCTAGAAGTGTAACGAATTCATTTTCATAGATGTCTAAGTGAATTCCTTTTAGGACGACCTGACCATCAAATGATTTAGTCAGATTATCTAATTCAATAATTTTCTTCATAAAACTCTCCTCATTAAAATAGTGGTGGTGTAGAAATCCAGATCACTCTCGCCTTTCTTTCCCACTGATTCTCTAAATAATGTGCACGTGTGCCCTTCAAATAAAATGTTTCACCCTTTTTAACAATCTCTTCTCGCATCCCATAATGAAGAACGACTTTACCTTCTAATACATAACCAAACTCTTCTCCACCATGAGGTTCCATCTTCATTGAACGTTTACCATTTTCTAGTTCAATAAGAATAGGTTCCATCTCATTTTTCTGAGCATTTGGTACGATATAGTGAATGATGTAATCATCCTGTTCATTCACAAAAAAATCCTTCTTGCCAAAAACAAGTTGTTCATCCTCCTGCTGATCAAAGAAATCATGAAGATTAGTACCTAATGCTTCAAGAATATCATCAAGTGTTGCGACAGATGGTGATGTTAGATTTCTTTCAACCTGGGAGAGGAAACCCTTTGATAACTCACTACGGTTTGCAAGTTCTTCAAGAGTTAAGTCATTTGCAAGTCGTAGCTGTTTAATTTTCCTTCCGAGATCCATCTAATCCTCCCTGTTTTATATAATTAACTTTTTGTTCACTTAATCAAACAATGATATTATACACGCTTATGGTAATCTTTCAACCTCTTTTTTAAACTTTTTGTTTTATATATTAAACTTTCGCAATAAAAAAAAGAACATTCTTACAAATGTTCTCTTCTTTTTGTAGATTTTCTAAATGCAGCCTTTAAAGTCTCATCATCATTATCACGAATCGCATTTTTTAGAACATCTAGTTGCTCTTCAAATCGTTCAATAGAAGCAAGCAAATACTGTTTATTATTCATAAACAACTCATCCCATAAATCTTCATTAATATTCGCAATACGTGTGAGGTCTCTAAATGAGTCGCCAATATACTTTCCTGTCTCATATTTCTGATCATCACTATTCATAAGTGCTACAGCCAGACAGTGAGGTAACTGTGAAGTAAATGAGATAATTTCATCATGTGCTTCAGGAGACATGATCTTAACCGAACGGAAACCTAACTGCTTAGAGAATTCTTGAACAAAATCTATAGTAGATTTCTTATTATCATCATGATAGACAATAATGAAGTTTGCATTCTCAAATACCTGTTTAGAGGCATATTGATAACCCTTCTTTTCTCTACCTGCCATTGGATGAATAGAAATATATTCTACACCGTCTGGAATGATAGAAAGTGCTTCTCTTAAGAAATAAGACTTAATTCCTACGGCATCTGTGACGATACTTCCTGGTTTAAATTGATTGTTTTTAATAAAGTCTAAGACAAGACTTGGGTAAAGGCAGATGATTGTAAGGTCTGTTTCAGGGATAATATCCTTCCCATCTAGATATCCTTCAATAATACATCCCTCTTCTTTAGCCATATCTAGAGTCTGCTGGTTTGTATCGATACCATAGACTTCATAACCCTTTCCTTTAAGCGCCTTAACAAAACTGCCGCCAATAACGCCTAATCCTACTACTGTAATTTTCATCCGCGTTTTTCCTCAAGCATCTTTAATTTATAGTCAATAAGTCTTTCAGAAAGGTCTACATAATAAGCATGTGGGTATTCTAAACGGAATATTTCATCCCATAATAATGTGCCCTGTTTTTTAACGTTTTCTCTGATTTCTGCAAGTGTCTTTTCTTCATATACACATTCACCATCCACGAAGATAGGTTTCTGTAATTCAAAGAATGTATAAGACCCACCTATTAATGTTTTATTCTTCCATTTATCATACTGAGAGTAAATAGTGAGATTCTTTTCTGGATCAATTGTTTCATCCGCAAACATTACAATATCCGCAATGGCTTTATTTGTTTCATTCTCTATTAAGCGATAGACCTTCTTATAGCCTGGATTAGTAATCTTTTCTTTATTTTCTGAAATCTTGATTTTAGGAACAATCTGACCATCCTTTTCCATAGCCGCCATCTTATAGACTCCACCAAATACTGGAGAAGACTTTGATGTAATCATGTTTTCCCCTACACCAAATGAATCAATACGTGCACCCTGTTCAAGTACAGAACGGATTAAATATTCATCCAATGAGTTAGAAATAGAAATCTTTGTATTAGTCAATCCAGCAACATCAAGCATCATTCTTGCTTTCTTAGTAAGATATGCGATATCTCCTGAGTCAATACGAATACCAGCTAATGTCTTACCCATTGGCTGTAATACTTCTTCTGCTACTCTAATCGCATTTGGAATACCGCTTTTTAATGTATCATATGTATCTACTAAGAGAATACATGAATCTGGATAAATCTCAGCATACGCTTTGAATGCATCATATTCAGTGTCAAATGATTGAACAAAAGAATGTGCCATTGTACCAAGTACCGGAATACCAAAAGCTTTACCTGCTGATACTGTAGCAGTTCCTGCTGCTCCACCAATATAAGCTGCTCTTGCGCCATATGTTGCACCATCATATCCCTGTGCTCTTCTTGCCCCAAATTCCATAACAGGACGGCCCTTGGCTTCCTGTACAATTCTATGTGTTTTAGTTGCAATCAATGACTGATGATTGATTGTCACTAAAAGGAAAGTTTCTAATAGCTGTGCTTCAATCAATTTTCCTTTAACAGTGACTAATGGTTCATAAGGGAATACAGGTGTTCCTTCAGGGACTGCCCAGATTGTACCATCGAACTTGAAATCAGCTAAATAAGATAAAAATTCTTCATCAAACATATTTAATGTACGTAAATAGTCAATATCGCCCTTTGAGAAGTGCATATCTTTGATTGCTTCAATCAACTGTTGCAGTCCTGCCATGATGACATAACCACCATTATCAGGATTCTTTCGATAGAACATATCAAAATATGCAATTTCATCCTTTTTTCCCTGTTTAAAATAATCATATGACATTGTTAATTCATAAAAGTCCATGACAAGAGTTATATTTCTTGCATCACTTACTGTACTATTTCCCATATTGTAATCTCCTAACTTGTTTGTTTTTTATCATACTATCATTATACAAAAAGTAAAGTGATTTATCTTTTTTTACAAAACTTACACATAAGAAAAAGAAGACTATGAAGCCTTCTTTGCCATTTTCATTAATGCATCTTTTGCCGCATGCTGTTCTGCACGCTTTTTACTTGTGCCTTTACCAGTACCTAAAATCATATCATCTAGAATAACTTCGATAACAAATTCAGGGGCATTGGCTGGTCCAGTTGAACTTTTCACATGATAACTGACTGTCTTACGGTCATCTGACTGCACTAATTCCTGTAATTTAGTCTTATAGTCAGTGATATCATCAAATTCATTTACTTCATTAACATGTTTGAAGATTGTCTTTTCAAGAATACGAATCACCTGTTCTTTACCACAATCTAGATAAAGTGCACCTATAAATGATTCATAAATATTTGCAAGAACACTTTCACGATGGCGTCCACCACTCTTTTCTTCACCTACACCTAAATAAAGAAGTTCACCTAAATGAAGTTCTTCGGAAAAGCGTGCTAAAGATTCTTCTCTTACAAGCTTAGAACGAAGCTGTGTTAACTGTCCTTCTTTGTATTCTGGATGTAATGCAAAAATGAATTCTGAGACAAATAGCTGTAAAACAGCATCTCCCATAAATTCTAGTCTTTCATAATCAGGAATATGGACATTTGATTCATTGGCATAAGATGAATGAGTAAATGCTTCCTTATAAAGACCAATACGTTTAAAAGGAATGTTTTCTTTCTGTAAGAAATCTAATATTTTCATTATTGAAGTCCTTCTTTCATACGACCTACAACATCTAAGTCTACCATTCTATATACAAGTTCCATCGCATTAAAAACTGCCTTGGCATCTGAACCACCATGTGCTTTTACGATTGCTTTTTCAAAGCCCATAAATAGAGCCCCACCCACTGTTTTATAATCAAAGCGTTCTTTCAAAGCATATAATTGAGGTTTCGCAAATAAGGCCCCAATCTTTCCTCTTAACGTCGCAAATAATGATTCTTTCATTGCCTTCATAAGAAGAATGGCTGCACCTTCTGATGCTTTTAATGCGATATTCCCACTAAATCCATCTGTCACAACAACATCAATATCTCCTGATAATAATTCTCTACCTTCTACATTACCTGTGAAGTTGATCTTATCGCTGCCTTTTAATAGTTTATAAGCTTCCTGATGCATTTCATCACCCTTATGATCTTCTGCACCAATATTAAGTAAAGCAACCTTTGGATTTTCCTTATTTAATACAAGTTTGCTATATAATGAGCCCATTACTGCAAATTCCTGTAGTTGTTCTGCTGTATTGGTCGCATTGGCACCAACATCCATCAAGCATGTACTATTACCGCTATATGTAGGAAGAGTTGCCATTAAGCATGATTTTTCTACGCCTTCAATACGCTTTACAAACAACATTGAAGCAGTATAAAAAGCACCTGTAGAACCACATGATACAACTCCATCTACTTCATCCTTACGGGCCATCATTAAAGCCTTCACCATTGAAGATTCTTTCTTTCTTCTTACACCTAATACACTATCAGTCATTAATACAACATCACGTGCATCTACAATATGAATAGAATTAATAGATTCTAAAGCTGTTAATTCTTCCTTTTTACCTGTTACATATAATTCAACATCTGGATGCTTGCCTGCAAATTTCTTGCAGGCTTCCACAACAGGTGCACTACCTAAATCTCCGCTCATCGCATCGATTGCTAATTTCATAAAAATCACCTCGTCAGTTACATAATATCATAACTAATCAATATATTCATTCCCTTTTTTTATCTTTTTCTTGATCATCTCAATATAGTTTTCATATTCCCCATACTTATAATAATCATGAATCATCTTAATTGCATATCTTCTTGTCTCTTCTAGAATATTCATATCCTTAAAAATATCCCCCATCATAAAGGCTGGAAGACCACTCTGCTTATCACCTAATAGTTCTCCTGGTCCTCTTGTTTTTAAATCATATTGTGATATTTCAAATCCATCATCATGTTCTTCTAGATAGTGCAGTCTCTCTTTTGCCGGCTCGTCTTGTGCTTCAGATAACAGAAAACAATACCCCTGTTGATTCCCTCTTCCAATACGACCACGTAACTGATGAATAGAAGATAAGCCAAATCTTTCAGCATTATAAATAACCATCATATTCGCATTGGGGACATCAACCCCTACTTCTACCACTGTAGTAGAGACTAGAATTTGTATTTTATTATCTTTAAAATCCTGCATCACTGCATTTTTCTCTTCATCTTTTAAAGAACCATGAAGCAGTCCTGTTTGATAATGTCCTTTAAAATAAGAAGACATCGCTTCATAAATAGTCAAAGCACTTTTTAATGGAAGATCTTCGTTGTCTTCAATCAAAGGACAGATGACATAACATTGTCCACCCTGAGCTAAATAATCTTTTAATTGCTTTAAGAAAGGCTTCATAGAACTGCCTTCAAAATATTTTGTTAGGATAGGCTTTCTACCTTCAGGTCTTGTTTCTATACTTGAAACATCCATATCTCCATATAAACTCATTGCAAGAGTTCTAGGTATAGGAGTCGCACTCATGACAAGGAAGTCAACACCTTCACCTTTTTGTTTTAGGGCTTTTCTTTGTTTGACTCCAAAACGATGCTGTTCATCTGTTACTACAAATCCAAGTTTTTTATAATGAACGCTCTCCTGGAATAATGCATGTGTCCCAATAACCAGATCAATAGCACCACTTTCTAAACCTTCATAGATTTCTTTCTTTTCTTTTAAAGCAAGTGATCCTGTGAGTAACGCAATAGTCATATCATAGGCTTCAAATGTCTTTTTAAGCTTACTATAGTGCTGCGTTGCGAGCACTTCAGTCGGTGCCATGAGAGCCCCTTGATAGCCACTTAAATAATTGGCATATAACCCTATAGCCGCCACAATTGTCTTACCGCTTCCTACATCCCCCTGTAAGAAACGATACATGATTGTTGGATTATGAAGATCTAACAGTATATCTTTAGCACTTTGTTTTTGATCTTTCGTTAATTTAAAGGGAAGCGTATGAATAAAGGCATTGACTTCATCTAAAGAAAAATCCTTTGCATATCCTACTTCCTGTTCTCTTTGCATTTTACGATAAGAAAGAGCCAGTTCAAAGTTTAAGAATTCTTCATACTTAAGAGTTTTAATAGCCTTTTGTAATTGTTCATGGTTCATTGGAAAATGGACTGCATAAAGCGCTTCTTTCTTGCTCATGAGATCAACTGTTTCTCTTATTTCTATAGGAAGACTATCTTCAATAGGAATGTTCATTCCTAATACTTTTTTAACATATTGTGAAAAAGCATGACTTGTAAGTCCATCCTTTAATGAATAAACAGGTGTAATACCTGATAATTGATCTAGATTCTTTAATAATATATTAGAAGCAGTGAAACGATTCCCTTCTACTTTACCTTGTAACGTAACAATACGATTAAGCGTAAGATAAGGGCGAAGAAAATGTCGATTAAAGATCGTAACTGTATAGTCATCGCCTTTAATAGACACATTGAATGTCATACGGGAAAAACGCCCTTTATAAAATACCTTAGGGCTACTTATGATAACCCCCTCTACACAGCATTTATCTTCTACAGGAGGCCATATTTCAGTCACTTCATCATATTTATAAGGATAATGATAAATAATATCTTCTAACGTATCAATAGAGGAAGCATGTAATAAATCTATTCTATTTTGGCTTGTTGTTATTTTCTTTAATTCTTCCATAGTATCACCACTTCCTTGATTAACATATACATTTTATTAAGTATATCATATAATAGTAAAAAGGAGAAAAAGAATGAAAAATATTGTATTTGATTTAGGTCGTGTTCTCTTAGACTATCAGCCTTTAGTTTGGCTGAAAAAGAAGAACTATACGCATTATAATGAGTTATTTGAAATCATCTTTCAAAATCCTTCATGGATCAAACTAGACGAAGGAACCATCACAAGAGAAGAGTTTATAGAAAAATTAATCAACGAAAATCCTGAACTTGCATTGGATATAGAAGAAATCATGGAAGAATGGATTGAATTACTTCTTCCTATTGAAAATAATATAAAGCTCGTTTCTTTATTAAAAGAGAAGGGTTATCACCTCTATATTATTTCTAATTTCCATTTAAATGCAGATGAATGTCTATTTATTGATGATTCTCTTGATAATATTAATGCATGTAAGAACGTCGGCATGGATGCTATTCATTTACCTGATCATTCTAAACTAGAAGAAGAATTAAAAAAACATCATATTATTTAAAAAGAAACGAGCCCTCACTCGTTTCTTTCATTACATATCACAAAGACCTTTGTCTTCTCCGTATACTGAATACCAATCATTATTGAAATCAGTTACAGCTTTAGAAATACTTGGATTTTCAAAGATTGCCTTTAATACGCTTACTGGTGCAGTGATAGCCTGGCTACCTGCATTAAATGCATCTCTTACCTGCTGTACACCCTTGAAGCTTGCTGCAAGAATCTTGCAGTCATAACCATCTTCTACAATTCTACTAGATAAATGAGCCATTAATTCAAAAGGATCATTTCCTAAGTTTCCAATTCTATTTGTATATGGTGCAATATAATCAGCACCTGCTGCGAGTGCCATATAAGCCTGCATCAAATCATAAACAGCTGTAGCAGTCACATTTTTCCCTTCAGCCTTTAAGATTTTCATAGCTTTAACACCTTCATAAGTAGTAGGTACTTTTACATATACCTTGTCATCTACTTCTTCAAAGATCTTATGTGCTTCTTTCACAATTTCATCTGCTTCTGTCGCAATAACCTGAATATGCAAAGAACGTTCATCCCCAATGATTTTTCTGATTTCTCTCATATGTCCAAAGAAATCCTTTGGACTAGTCTTCTTTACAATACTTGGGTTACTAGTGACACCTACGATTGGTAAGTGATCCACTGCATCTCTAATTTCTTCTAAATCTACAGTATCAATAATAAATTCCATTTTTTTAATCTCCCTTGATTATGTTTTTTATTCCACTATCAGATACAATCTGATAGTAATGGCTTAATTGTTCCTGGCTATAGGCCTTCTGATCCTCTTTGACACCATATTCAAATTCAGTTAAATCATATTTTGCGGATGCAAGAGGATTATAATTTAATAATTCATAACGTACGTCTGGATATAAACTATAAAGATAAGAGGCAATACTCTTAATATTGTCATCATCACTTGTATACCCAGGAATAAGTGGTGTTCTTACAGTCACTTTATCTTTATGCTCACTTGTGAGTAAATAAGCTAGATTTTCTTTAATGATTGCATTTGATACACCAGTTGCTTCTATATGTGCTTTGTCATCTTCTATCTTTAAATCGCAATAGATCTGATCAAGATAAGGTGTTGCCTCCTTCACCAAATCTAGTGAAGTATAAAGTGAAGTTTCAATGGCTGTATGTACTCTTTTATGAAGCTCCTTTAATAATTGTATCAGTTTTTCCTGCTGCATAAAAGGTTCTCCACCAGAAACTGTCACACCTCCACCATATTTAAAGAAAACTTCATCTTCCATCACCTTATCTACAAGTTCTTCTAAACTATAATAAGAGCTATCATACTGAATCGCATCTGTAGGACAATACTTAAAGATTTCATCCAAATCATCTTCTATAAATACAGCTCTATCTTGATAGACTATTTTACCTGCTCCGTGCTTCTCACAGTTTCTACAATGCATGCACTTGTTTTCTAAGTAAATAGGCTTTCTTTGTGGTAAAAGTCCTTCAGGATTCTGACACCATCTGCATCTTAAAGGACATCCTTTAAAGAAGATTGTTGTACGTAATCCTTCCCCATCATGTACCGCAAATCTTTTGATATCAAATACAAGATATTTAGATGTTGTCATAGGTTGTTCTCGCAATAATTTCATCCTGTAATTTACCTGCTAGTTCTACAAAGTAAGCTGTATATCCAGCTACACGAATAGTTAAAGAGCGATGTCTTTCAGGATGAACTTTTGCATCTAATAAATCTTTTTTGTTCACGACATTGAATTGAATATGAGGTACATGCAAGTCCACAAAAGCACGAAGGAAGTTTTCAAACTTCATACGTCCTGCTTCTGTCTTAAAGAAGTCTGGTAAGAACTTCATATTGAGTAATCCTCCATTGGTTGTGAGGTCATCATCTAGTTTAGAGACAGATTTTAAGACAGCTGTAGGTCCTGCTAAGTCTCTACCATAAACAGGGGACATACCACCATCTGCAAGAGGGGTATAAGCGTTTCTACCATCTGGAGATGCTCCTACATTTTCACCCATAGGAACATGAGCTGAAACAGTATACATACCTGTATGAATAGGACCACCACGATAATTCTTATACTCTTTCATCTTATTTCTAAAGTAACGTGCCCATTTAGCACCACATTCATCTACCCAGGCAATATCATTACCATATTTAGTTACTTTATTCAAAAGCATGGCTTGTGTGATTTCGTGCCCTTTAAAGTCATCCTGTAAAGCTGTAAGCAGTTCTTTTGAATCTAAGAGATGGTCTTCATAGACTAACTTCTTAATAGCTGCAAGTGAGTCTGCAAGGTTCGCAATCTGAATCATCTGGATACCAGATAAATTATACTTGGCGCCACCTCTTGTAACATCCACGCCTTTTTCTAAACAGTCATCAATGACACATGATAAGAAGGCAGTTGGTAAACATTCCTGATGTACTCTTTCTACAACTTCTTCTGCTTTCATCATCATTTCAATAAAGTAATCAATCTGAATCTTGAAAGCTTTTTCTAACTGTTCATATGTCTGATATGTTTCTAGTGATCCCATATCCAGACCAAGTTTCTGTCCCGTCAACAAACATTTACCATTATTTAAAGTAAGTTCTAATGCCTTATTGAGGTTGAACATAGCCGCATCACTCCAGCCTAGGTTATTACCATGGGTCGTAAGTTCTACGCATCCGACAATCGCATAATTTAAAGCATCCTCATGACTGACACCAAGTCTTTCCATCGCAGGAATAATCGCTTCATCGTTAAAGAACTGTGGCATACCACTGCCTAATGCCACAACTTCAATCGCCTTCTGCATGAGTTCATGTGATGTATTCTTGTTAAGTCTTACTGATAAATTAGGCTGAGGAAGACATAATTCCTTCTGTGCTTCTAGACAAAGCATGGATAAATCATTATATGTATCATGTCCTTTTTCATCCAAGCCACCTACCGCAATATTAAACCCAATCGGGAATCCCGCAAAGTATTTCGCTGAATTACTGTTACGAAGATAAACAATCTGATTAAACTTCAACCAAAGACATTCTAATATCTCTAATGCATCATCTCTACTAATAAGCCCTTCTTTTAAGTCATGTTCATAATATGGGTAAAGATACTGATCCATACGCCCTGGTGAGAATGAAGATGCATTGGATTCCATATGTAATATTACAAACAAGAACCATAAAGACTGTACGGCTTCATGGAATGTTTTTGGAGGTCTTTGAGATAAAGAGAGGCAGTTATCTGCAACACGCTTTAAATCATCACTCTCATGATAATCAGGCATAGAGATAATATAGTCATGATATCTCTTCATGAAAGTGATAGCCCCTTCTAATACAAGTTTTGTGCATGTATAGAATTCTGTTTCTTGTTTATCATTGATCTTATCTAACAATCCTTGAGGTCCATATTTCAACCATAAAGCAGAATCAGGACAGATATGACCCTGTGCGTGGTCTTTCTGATTGATCTTGACTACTTTACTGATATGATCAATTTCTTTGCCATAACGTGTTCTAATGACATCCTCCATAGAATGTCCTTTCCAGTATGGATATATGGTTTCTCTAAATTCTTTAATATCCTCACTTCTCACTTCAAACTGATCCTGAGGACGGGTAGGAAGTGTTTCAAATTCTCTATCCACCCATGAACAGCCACTTTCAGGAAATACAACA
Source organism: Catenibacterium sp. co_0103 (assembly GCF_004168205.1). Taxonomy (GTDB): domain Bacteria; phylum Bacillota_I; class Bacilli_A; order Erysipelotrichales; family Coprobacillaceae; genus Catenibacterium; species Catenibacterium mitsuoka_A. The sequence goes on from NZ_RCYB01000039.1 coordinate 15,281, forward strand.
CCTGCACGTACACCTTTTGTACGATTACCTACAATTAATTCTTCTTTTTCAACACCAATTTCAATTTCTTCTAATGCTGCTTTTAAAGAGAGGGCACGTTTCATTGGAACAGAAAGAGTTTCATTCTCTTTATAAATACGTGTTATGATACGCGCTTGTTCAATAGATGCATAACGTTTTTCATCAAGCATCTTCTCTTTTAATATTGTAATTCTGTTTCTCATACTTGTCTCTCCTTTTCAACTTCATTATACTCATTGTATTATTGTTTTCAATACTTTTATTATTGTTTGTGATAAATAAAAAGGTATACATCATCTGCATACCTTATATCTTATCTCCTGCAATCAAATCTTCATGCTTAGCGCTCTTTTCGTGTGCATCTCCATCCATTGTAGTAAAGAAAAGATAGAGTATTTCTATTACTGCAATAGCAATCATATGAGAACAACGGCATTATAAAAACAAAATACAGAAGCTTCACTTGTCTGATACATGATATATTTAGTATTTTTTCTGAATCAAAAAAATGATCATGGGATAAATAGATTTTTTCAATAACGTTCTTTGACATAATTTACTTCTTTAATCTGTACGCAATGCTTTGACAGGGTTCTCTTTTGCAGCTTTACGGGATGGAATTAATCCACCAAGTAATGTAAGAGCAATACTTAATAATACAAGAACAACTGCGCCACTTACTGGCAGCATCGCATTGATAGAGGTCTGGTTGGATACGTTATGTATAATTATATTAGTTGGAATCAATAGAAGCAAGGTAATACCAATACCCATAAGTCCTGATAATAAACCGATAATAAATGTTTCTGCATTAAATACCTGTGAAATATTATGCTTAGAAGCACCTATTGCACGGAGTATACCAATTTCCTTTTTTCTTTCTAATACACTAATATAAGTAATTACACCAATCATAATTGAAGAAACAACTAAAGAAATACCTACAAAGGCAATCAATACATAACTGATAACATCAACAATATCAGTCACAGAAGACATAAGTGTTCCTACAACATCTGTATAAGTAATCACTTTATCTTCATCTATCTTTTTTATCTTCTCATTGTAATGATCTAAATAATTCAAAACAGACTGTTTCTTTTCAAAATCCTGTGGAAAAATACTAATACTGTTTGGATTATCAAAGTCACAATAACCAAATTTCTTTAGATTGTTATCGTAACTTGTTTGTTCTGTATTCATCATTGATTTCATAAGTTCAGTCATATCCGTACTGTCTCTATTCATTTTAATAGCCTGTTTAAAGATATCAGGATTAAAAGTAAATGCCTGAGATAAAGAAGTAGACAATTGTTTTGTGACATTTTGCATATATCCTGCCATAATAGTATTCAACTGTTCTTCTAGATGATTGTCTTTGATAACTTTATTAATAAACTGATTGATGACCTGCTTAGAATCCTGTGAATTGAGATAGTTCATCATACTATTCTGTAATCCTAGTGTAAATGAATTGATATCTTCTTTTGCATAATCACTAAAGTCATCCGCGACATTCTTCATAATCTTCTGCATCTGTTCTTCAGTGATCTTTATTTCACCATTTTCTTTAATTGCATCATCAATACCTTTCTTAATAATATCTGATGCTCTTTTGGATTGAAGATATTTTTGAACCACCTCATTTAAATTTTCTGCTTCTTTTAAAGGATGTTCCTTTAAATAATCATTATAGCCAGATGAGATTGTAGACATAAACAATGATGCATCACTTTGAGATATATCAATTTTTATCTGACTTAAAATACTAGACAAGTCCATTTGTGGCATGGACATATTCACCTTGCTCGTATCAAACTGAAATGCATTCTTTAAAGCATTGTTGTCTACTTGAAACATAGATGATAAATCAAATGACTTTTGAGACTGATCATTAAAAGATTGTCCAGTAATCACATTTATATTTTTATTTTCTAGCTGTGCTTTTACTATCTGGCTATTACTCGCATCTTTAATAGTAGAAGTAGCAAGTGAGTAAGGATAATAAATACCCATAGCAAGCATAGAAGCATTAGTCGATTCTTTAGGCTGTACAACACCAACAATTTTTAAATCACTGCCATTTTGTACAAGTGAATTGATATAGTTTGTATCATTACTTTTATCTTTATATACCTTATATGTATCATCATATTGATAATAAGAAGATGCATTCACTACTTTAAAAGTAATACCTAATAAATCCTTATAACGATATCCTTGTTTGCCTGTTGTGACTTTAATATTTTTCTCTTCACTAAAAGCTTTTAACATCTGATCTAATTGTGCTGGGTCTCTTAAACCTAATGTATACAGCATAAAATCACTGATACCACCTTTTTTAGAGAGTACCAATACACATTCATTTTTATTTTTAGGCCAGTGACCCGCTTTTACATCATATTGATCATCATATAAAGAGGCATGAGATGGAAGAGAATAGAAAACATTCGTATTCATCATACTACTCATCATAGAATTACTGCTTGTTCCCATGCCAAGTTTTTTCATTGTGGCATCAGGATTCACTTGTCTGATTCCATATTGATCATTTGCATAAATCTGTGGTGAGATACCATAATCATATTCTACAGCACGGGCATAATTATTAATTTCTTTATGTTCCTCTATATATGCTTTTAAGTTCTTTAAATCATTAGAACCGATCTTAGAGAACATATTCTCCATCATATCCACAACCTTGACTTCACTGTTGTTTTTCTTGACTGGTTCGCTCATCATCGCACTCATATCAATTCCTGTAGATTGAATAGAAAGAGGATATTCTGATAACGTCTCTTTTTCAATGGATGAGATATAGGCATTGACACCGGTAGAAATAGATAGAATAAGCGCAATTCCAATAATACCAATAGAGCCAGCAAATGATGTCAATATTGTACGCGCTTTTTTCGTTTTAAGGTTATTAAAGCTAAGCATTAATGCGGTTAGGAAGTTCATAGATGTCTTACCCAGATTTTTATGAACAGGCTTTTCTTCTTTAAAAGATACTGGGTTAGAATCAGAGACTATCACACCATCCTTAAGAGTTACAATACGATTGGCATACATATGTGCAAGTTCTGGATTATGAGTGACCATGACTACAAGTTTTTCTTTTGCAACCTGTTTAAGTAAATCCATAACCTGTATACTTGTTTCACTATCGAGTGCCCCTGTTGGTTCATCCGCAAGTAAAATATCAGGATTATTCACTAATGCACGGGCAATAGCCACTCTTTGCATCTGTCCACCAGATAACTGATTTGGAAGCTTATGAGACTGTTCTTTAAGTCCTACCTGACTAAGTGCCTCTTGTGCACGACGTGTTCTTTCTTCTCTAGAAACACCCGAAATTGTGAGGGCGAGTTCTACATTCGTAAGAATGGTCTGATGTGGAATCAAATTATAGCTTTGAAAAATAAAACCTATTGTATGATTTCGATAAGAATCCCAGTCCTTATCCTTATATTGTTTTGTGGAAATACCATTGATAATAAGATCTCCTGAATCATATTGATCTAAGCCACCAATCACATTTAATAAAGTTGTTTTTCCTGAACCAGATGGTCCTAATATTGCGACAAATTCATTATCTCTTAAACATAAAGACACATGATCAAGAGCTGTCTGAGTGAGTTCACCTGTATGATATTGTTTGCATACATCCTTAATTGTAAGCATTCTTCTCAACTCCTTTTTAACATCATAACATAATATATCATCTATAATAATAAACATTTTTCGTGTATTTTATATTAACCCCTTGTATAAGGTGTTATCGAAAGGGTACATAACGCATTTTAATTCAAAATAGTATAAGATATGAGAAGAGGTGATAAGTGTGAAACAAAAATCAATCAAAACGTATAAAAAAAGACAAACTTAAAAACAAGTTTGAATAATTTAGAAAAAAT
>NZ_RCYB01000040.1 GCF_004168205.1 Catenibacterium sp. co_0103
AGTTCATGGGCATATCTCCTTAGATTAATGTTTTGGTCGACTTAATTTTACTAGGAAATATGTCCATTTTCTATAATTGAAAAATCATAATTTACACAAAATATTTTACACTATCAACGTTAATATTGCCAAATCGATGTGAATTATATTTCCTAATTCTTCAAAACATACTGGAATTATAAAAGACAATAAAACTAATATCCATTGAGCTACTTTCTTTGCAATTCCTTTCAATCCTGCCATTGAATTTTCTTTATTATTTATTCTTGATTTTATCCATCCTGTTAATGTATCAAGAATATTTAACAGTAATAGCACCATAAATAAAATCCAATGTTTATCCATAGCAATTGTAAGAATAGATAATACAATAGAACAAACTTCATCTATATTCTTAACAAAATTGTTCATTATTCAGTTTTCTCACTTTGTTAATAATACTCTTATATTTTCTTACAATAGAACTATGATTAGCATAACCCACATGAATAGAAATAAGATCAAATGTTTTATTCTCAAAATTACGCAAAGCAATAATTTCAAGTTCATCTGGTAATAGTGCTTTTAACCAATAATTAACTTTAGATACAATATGTGAGTAGAACATATATTCATTCTTTTCGTGATCATTCAACTCTTTAAACTGTATTGCTTGATTTAAATTATCCAAATGTACTTTAGCAATAGAGTAGAAGTTTAGAGTAAGTTCAATTTCTTCATTAGAATAAACCATTGCCTACTTACTCCTCTTCTTATAAATTGTAAAACGTTTTACAAATGTATTATATTATATTTAATCGACACAATTGTGCTTTTATGATTATTATAATAGTTCAAATTAATTGTTCCTGTTTATCACAACTATTAGTTCTGTATATTTAAACATATTATCCAGACAGTTAATCAAAATAGAATTTAGATTTAATACTTCCGTAAAATATAAGTTCGAGTTGATACACCATTGGATGTAAAAAGCTATTCTGTATACAAGCACAGCTAAGATCATGAAATGATTTTCTTATCAGAATAAATAATCAATCGAAAGAGGAAATCATAATTTGCCCGAATTTGTAATATATACCATCGATATTTAATGCAACGGATATTGGTACGTGTTAAAATTAATATATTATGAATAGCGAGGTATCGAAAATGGAAATATTAACTGTCAAAAATAATAAATTGGATTATCCAACTCTCAAAAAAGTCATCTTTCACTTCTTTCCCACATTCTTTACATTATTCCTAATAATTGCATTCTGTCTTTCATGGATTACTTTGTTTATGAATCTATCTGCAGGACATGTTATTTACAGTGTAATAAGTGTTATTAATTTAATACTTATATGTTCTCAACCAAGAATGCTATCAAAAATAATCATAAAAAATCGCAATAAGTCACTCCAGACAGATGAATATATCTATGACTTGGTCTTTTATGAAGATAAACTAACTACAGTGGTAGACTCAGTAGAAAATAAAGCTTCCATAAAATATACGAATATAAAAAACATAATAGAAACTAAAGATGTCGTATTATTCACAAGTAAAGCAGGCTTTAAAATCTATTTTGAAAAGAAAAATGCCAGCAGTGAAGACATTGAGAGATTACATGCATTTTTTGATAAGCAGAATATCACTTGGAAAAAATCAATTCTATAGTAAAGAAAACCTCTTTGATTCTCATATCAAAGAGGTTTTCTAATGCTTATAATTCTACTTTCTTACCGCCATACTTTCTGACTTTAAGAATATGACAAGAACCTTCACCAAAATACTTTTCAATTTCAGTCTTATATGTTTCTACATAATCATCTTCTACAAAGGCCTGGATCGTACCTGCAAATCCACCACCATGTACTCTACATACACCTTTATTACCTAGAATATCTTCAGATAAGCCTAAGGCAATAGAAACTGCCTGGTTTGTTTCATCATGATTAGAATAGATATTCTGTAGGTATTTATAAGAACTGTCTCCTGATGATTTGATAACTGACTTGAATGTATCAAAGTCATTGTTCTTTAAGGCAGATACTGCTTTTTCTACTCTTGCATCTTCCTTAAAGAAGTGTAATGCACGGATGACACAGCGGTCACTCATCTTTTCACGTAATTCAGGAATATGTGCTTTAAATTCTTCTTCTGATACTTCTCTTAAGAATTCTTTTCCAAAGAAGTGTGCTACTTCCTTCATTTCTGTAGGAATGGCTGCATAATCATCAGTTAAGTCTGCATGAGATGCATGAACATCTACAATACATAAACTATGATGGAATGAAGAGAAATCAACATCTACTTTTTCTACAACAGGATGATCATTGTCTTTAAAGTCAATATGAATAAGAGCACCTACTGAACTTGCACATTGATCCATTAATCCACATGGTTTACCAAAATATACGTTTTCTGTATACTGACCAATCTGTGCAATCAATACTGGACTCACTGTCATATCATTATATAAACCTGATAATACAGTACCAATCATGACTTCAAATGCTGCTGATGAAGAAAGACCAGAACCCTGTAATACTTCACTTGTCATATAAGCTTCAAAACCACCAATATGAAGACCTAATTCCTTAAAGCGTGCAAGAGTCCCTCTAATTAATCCTTCTGAAGTACCTTCTTCTTCAGCTTTCTTATCTAAGTCATCTAAAGCTACAGCCTTTAAGTCATAATCATCAGATAATACCTTAATTTCACCATCTCTAGGTGCTGTAATCGCAATAATATCTAAGTTAATTGCAGCAGCTAATACTTCACCATGCTGGTGGTCTGTATGGTTACCAGATACTTCACTTCTACCTGGTGCTGAGAATACTTCTACTTCCTTATCACCATAAAGTGAGATGAACTTTTCAATAGCTGCAATATATCTTTCTTTCTGAGTATCTAATAAAGACTCATCTACATAAATATCAGTTAATAAAGCATCTGCCTGACCATTTTTAATATCTTCAATAATCTGTGTTGCAAGTTTCATTATTTAATTACCTCTAAACAATAAGATGTCTGTGCATCAAATGTTTCTCCCTTTCTTAAAATAGTGCTTGGATTCTTTTCAATATGAATAGCGTCTGGTAAGTTCTGTGTTTCAATACATACTGCATCTCTCGCATTATAAGGTTCTCCATTCTTACCAATACGTCCATCTAGATAGTTTGCTGTATAGATCTGTGCTCCTGGTAAAGTAGTGGATACTGTTAATCTTCTACCACTTTCTTCATCTTCTAATACAACCTGGTTCTTATCTGTAGTAAAGAAGAAATGATGGTCAAAACCATTACCAAGTTTTAATTGTGGATGATCTACTTCTACACGTTCACCAATCTTTGCAGGTATTCTAAAGTCAAATGGAGTACCTTCTACAGCTTCCTTTTCACCTGTAGCAAGACCATCTGCATCTACATGTTCATAATAATCAGCATCAATCTTTAAAGTATGATCATAAATATTATGTTTATGTCCTGATAAGTTGAAATATGAATGGTTAGTAATATTAATTAAAGTGTCCTTATCACTCGTAGCATGATAAGAAATAGTTAATGTAGTACCCTCTAAATGATAAGTAGCACTAAAATCCATATTACCTGGATAACCTTCTTCTCCATCCTTTGCATGATAAGTAAACTTAATAGTATAGTCATCTAAGATTTCATAATCAAAAATCTGATAACTAAATCCTTTAATACCACCATGTAAGCTATTAGGACCATTATTAATAGGTAAATGATATGTTTCACCATTTAATTCAAATGTTCCTTTTCCTATTCTATTCGCAACTCTACCTACTAATGCACCTAGATAAGCATCTAGAGTCTGATATTGATTAAAGTCATCATAACCTAATACAACATCACCTTTTACTCCATTCTTATCTTCAATAATCATCTTAATAATAGTACAGCCAAATGTTGAGACAACAACTTCCATCTTATCGTTCTTTAATGATAAATTTTCAATATTTCCAATTTTTTCTATTACTTCTATCACATTTATTCACCTCATCTTCGGAAACATAGATAATTCATACCTATTACTCTATATATTTTATCATGTTATGAATAATTATGTATACGCTTTCTAGAAAAAGTGAAGATTTAATAGACTTTTCTATGAGTTGTAAAGAGCGTATGTCTTTTACGCAAGAAAATATGTCTCTTATGCAAGAAATGTAGACTATTTAATAATAATAATAATAATATATTATTTAAGTAGTAGAAGAGATTGGATAACCTAGCATTTAAGATGTAACATAATAGGAAAAAGTTTTAATAGAATCGAGGTGAATAAAATGATGCATTTCTTACTGGCTTTTTATAGCGCTTTATTGCTCAAGGTTCTACCATTATTAGTTGTATCGCTGTTACTTACATTCTTATTAGTTAAAGCTAAAATGCCAAAGTTTTTCTACCTTCTCATAGTTGTAGAAGTAATCGCAATATCTGTACTGCACTATAGCACTGTTGTCACATCAATAAGCTTATATATGGAAGAGAGAGTCTGGATTATACTCTTTAATATGGCTATCCTTGTTGGTATATATTTAATGATTCCTATCCTTTCAATCATCCTCTATAGAGTATTAAGAAAAAGAGTATATTAATGTGGACCCCGTGTTAAGGACACTAAATAAAAAAGCACTTAAGTAGAAATGAAAATATCCTCTAGGTAGGTAACCAGGAGGATATTTTTACGTACTATGTTTTTAATGCACTTTTCCAATTCACTACTTGTCTCATATCTAGTTTGATATCGTCCTCCTTGAAAGGGGGGGTGATACATTTTTTTTGAGTTTATCATAACCGTCATGGCAGGTGTTCTTACATATTATATTTGCAAATAGTTAGACGAATTTTTCAAACGATAACTAGCCTAGTGTTAACCCACTCTAAAAGTTAGAAAAGGTAAGGATTGGTGGATCCTTACCTTTTCGTTTGATGCAGTTTGTTTTTTGAATTCAGTTGAAGTTTAACACTTAACCACTTCATAGTCAAGTCGTCGTAGCATAAAAACGATATAAGTCATAGTAACATAAAAATGATATAAGTAATTATTTCACTTCATTTTCATATGCTTATAGTTTGATGTTCGACTTTTTCATAACCGTCATGGTGGGTGTTCTTACCTACTACATCTGCAAATGGTTAGACGAATTTTTCAAACGATAACTAGCCTAGTGTTAACTCACTCTAAAAGTTAGAAAAGGTAAGGATTAGCCGATCCTTACCTTTTCGTTTAATGCAGTTTGATTTCTGAATTCATATGAATTCTAACACTTAACCACTTCATAGTCAAGTCGTTACTGCATAGAAACCACAGGAGCAGTTTACTTATTTCGCTTCATATATTTGGTCTAAAAAAGGACTCATAATGAGTCCTCTACATTAACAATCATACTGAGTGAATACGTCACTAACTGGTAAATCGTTTTCGATGTTTTCAATTGTATGTGCAAGTAATCCTGCAACAGATACAGAAACAAGTTTATCAAATTTCTTTTCTTGTGGAATTTCGATAGTGTTAGTAATAACAACTTCTTTTGCAGCACAAGTAGATAATCTTTCAATAGCAGGTCCAGAAAGTACACCATGAGTACATGCAATATATACATCCTTAGCACCTTTCTGTTTTAACATATCAACACCAGCTGTAATAGTACCAGCTGTATCGATCATATCGTCAACTAAGATACAGTTCTTACCTTCAACATTACCGATGATACCCATAACTTCAGCAACGTTTGGTTTAGGTCTTCTCTTATCGATGATAGCGATAGGGCAGTCAAATGCTTCAGACATCTTACGAGCTCTAGTAGCTCCTCCGTGGTCAGGAGATACAACACATAAATCCTGAACCTTCTTTTTACGGAAGTATTTGATTAATAGTGGTAAAGCCTGCATTTCATCAACTGGAATATCAAAGAATCCCTGGATCTGAGCTGCATGTAAGTCAACAGTTACAACACGGTTAACACCAGCTGTAGTTAATAAGTCTGCAACTAACTTAGAAGTGATTGGCTGTCTAGGTTTAGCTTTACGATCCTGTCTAGCATATCCGAAATATGGAATAACTGCAGTAATTTCACGAGCAGAAGCACGTTTTAAAGCATCAGTTAATACTAAGATTTCCATTAAGTTTTCAGTTACTGGATTAGAAGTAGACTGAACAATGAATACGTCCTTACCACGAACAGATTCACCGATTTCACATAAGATTTCACCATCTGCGAAGTGATGAACTTTGCAGTCTCCAACCTTAGTACCTAAAATGCTTGCGATATCCTGAGCTAATTTCTTGCTTGAAGATAAAGAAAATACTGTAATTTTGTTTTTCATATGTGTCCCCTTTTTTATTTCTTGTTTCTTTCGTTATAAATCTTCATACGTTTTTCTTCTAAAACCTTTGCATAGCCAGGTTTGTTCACCTGTCTAGCACGTGCGATAGACATTGCGCCATCTTCTACAGTTTCTGTTACAGTAGATCCAGCTGCAACAAATGCGCCTTCACCAACAGTCACTGGTGCAACGAGATTTGAATTACATCCAATAAATGCATTGTTTCCAATAACAGTCATTGACTTATTCTTACCGTCATAATTGCTTGTGATAGTACCACAACCAATATTAACGCCATCGCCTACTTTAGCATCACCGATATAAGTAAGATGAGCAGACTTGCTTCCCTTACCAAAATCAGCTTTCTTCATTTCCACAAAGTTACCAATGTGTACATTCTCTCTAATATGACAATTAGTTCTTAGTCTTGCATAAGGACCAATATCAGTACCGCTTTCTACAATAGAATCGCTTAATACTGAGAACTTGATTTCCACATTATCCTTAATATCTACATCTGTAAATTCACAATAAGGACCAATATGACAGTGTGCCCCTATAGTAGTATGTCCCTTGATAATACAACCTGGTTCAATGATTGTATCTTTACCAATCACAACATCAGTACCAATATATGTGTTATCAGTATCTACAATAGTTACACCATTTAATAACCAGTTCTTATTTACTCTCTTCTGAAGTAACTTAGTTGCTTCAGCAAGCTGAACACGGTCATTAATGCCACCTACTTCACTGAAATCCTGAATCTTATAGCCATCAACCTTCTTGCCTTCTTCATTCATGATTCCAATTAAATCTGTAATATAATACTCACCCTGAGCATTGTTGTTTGTTACTTTCTTTAAAGCTTCAAACATTGATTTGTTATCAAAACAGTATTCACCTACGTTCATCTCAGTGATACCCATCTGAGATTCCTGTAAGTCTTTGAATTCTACAATTCCTGTTACCTGGCCATCTTCCTTGATAATACGACCAAATGGAAGTGACAAGTCACAATCACATGTCATCACAGTACCACTATTCTTACCATTCATATGATAATCAATAAGTCCCTGTAATGTTTCCGCAGTAATTAAAGGTGCATCTCCATTTAATACAAGAGTCATACCTTCTTTATCTCCTAGAACACTTTCTGCCATCATGACAGCATGTCCAGAGCCTTTCTGCTCTTCCTGTAAGACAGTAGTGACGTCGTTATCTAACAAAGCCTTGACCTGGTCAGCCCCATGTCCAACAACAACGACTGTTTCTGCGATATCTAACTTCTTTAATTCATCCACCACATGATTGATCATTGGTTTATATAAAACTTCATGAACAACCTTAGGTGCATCTGATTTCATACGAGTGCCTTTACCCGCTGCTAAGACAACTGCATAAACTTTCATCGACATATCTCCTTTTTTCCCCTACATTCTAGCAAAATTCAATTCAAAATAAAAGAGAAAAGGCGCAAGTTATCCCTTTTTCCTTTTCTCTGGATAGTAAATCTGTGTTTTTACTGCAAAACTATATTTCTTTTTAAAATATGGAAGCACTTTATCAATTAATTCAGAATCTTGAGTCATACCAAAAACAGATGAACCACTACCTGACATAAGAGCACCATCAAAACCAAAGTTCATCATATCATCCTTAATAGACTGAATATCCTGTACCATCTTAATAGAAGGCGCTTCTAAAGTATTACCTAAACAATCTACAACACCCTGATAATCATTCTTTTCAATTGCATGCTTCATTAAGTCAATATCTGGATGAACAGCTGTTTCGATATCTAAATCATCAAAACATTTCTTTGTAGAAACACCTTTCTTAGGTTTTACAATCAATAAATGACAATTAAAACGTGAACGATCAATAAAATGTAGATTTTCACCAATACCACCTACAACCGCAATACGATTCCATACACAAAATGGAATATCTGCACCAATCTCTTTACCCATTTCACACATATCCTGATAAGACATACGTAAATGGAATAAGCTGTTCATTGCACGGAAGATAGCTGCACCATCGGCACTTCCTCCACCCATTCCAGCTTGTGAAGGAATATGCTTATAACAGTGGATTCTTACACCACTTTGGATATCAAACTTCTTGATTAATGCATCAGCCACCTTATACATGATGTTACGTTCATCAGTAGGTACACGGTAAGTGTTTGTAGTAATTTCTATACCTTTTTCAATAGGATCAATAAGAATTAAGTCATGAAGACCAATAGGGGCCATAATCATATTTAATTCATGATATCCATCTTCTCTTTCACTTACTACATCTAATGCAAGGTTTATTTTCGCGTAAGCACGAATCTTCATAGTGTATGACTCCTTTCTAGTATTCTTATATAGTCATCAATGTTTAATTCCTCAGCACGTTTATTGGCAGGAATACCACATGATTCTAATAATTCTTTTGTCTGATCATGATATAAAGGCTTTAAGTTATTATAGAGTGTTTTTCTTTTTGCAGTATAACTTGCTTCAATCAGATCAATCAATTCCTGTGATATAACACGTTCTTTATGAATAGAAATAACAGCACTATCTACATGAGGTGCTGGCATAAATACATGTCTAGGCACATTCAATTCATATTGAACATCTCCTACATAATCAATCATCATCTTTAAAGGACTCTTTTCTTCAGAACAGAGCTTTAGTGCAACTTCCTTTTGTACCATAGCGACTAAACGATTAATAGGTGTAGAAGAAGACACAATCTTTGTGATGATTTTAGATGTAATATAATAGGGAAGATTTGTGACAACACAGATATCCTTATAGTCCTTTAGTTTATTACATGCTTCTTCTAAATCAGCTTTCATGAAGTCCTGGAAGATGATTTCTACATTATCACGTCCTTCTAAAGAGAATGATAATACTTCTTTTAAACGTTCATCTATTTCAAAACATAATACTTTACCAGCTTTATTAGAGAGCTGTTCTGTAAGAGCGCCTATACCAGGTCCTATTTCAATAACTGCTGTCTCCTTATCCAGCGAAGCATGATCTGCGATACTTTGAATAATACCTGGATCTACTAAGAAGTTCTGTCCATATTTCTTAGAAGGCTTTAAGTTAAATGTATTTAATATAAATTCTGTATTTGATTTTTTTGCGATATTTTCCATATCATTTATTATATAGGATATGTAAAGAAAAGACCATTGAGTTCCCTGAAAAATTCTTTTATAATGGTCAAAAAGGTGATGTATATGGATAGAAAAACAAAAATAATAGAAATAATAAGTAATAGTGATAAACCTGTTTCAGCAAGTAAAATTGCGAAAGAATTAGGTGTTTCTAGGCAGATTATTGTAGGAGATGTTGCATTACTAAGAGCATCGGGAGAAGATATTACTGCTACACCTAGAGGATATATATTAGATACAAATAGGAGTAATCATTATACGATTGCAGTAAAGCATAATAACGATCAATTAGAAGAAGAATTAAATACTATTGTAGATTTAGGTGGTAAGGTTGAAGATGTAATAGTAGAACATCCTCTTTATGGAGAAATCAAAGGAAATCTTCATATATATTCACGTTATGATGTATCTAAATTCATGTCTGCAGTTAAAGATAATGATATTGCGCCTCTTTCTCTATTAACGGATGGTGTTCACTTGCATACAATTACAGCACCTGATGAAGAAACATTAGAACGTATTAAAGAAGCATTGGATGAAAAGCACATACTATTAAAATAAGGCTGTGGTGAACAGCCTTTTTATTATATCGTGAAGAAGTTTTTGATTTCATCTTTAAAGAAATAGATGAGTAATAATGTGTTTCCGATAAATGGTAAAACTAAATTAGAACAGAATATTGTAGGTAGTGAAGAAATCGCAATATGAATACTACCTAAACCGAAATAAAGAGTAACTCCATCAGGGTAAAAAGCCGATGCAATAAATAATGCCACATAAATCACAAAACAGATAATGAACTTCTTCTCTTTAGAGCTAAGCATAAATAATCCCTCCGATTAATATAAATACGATTTTATTGAAAACGTTTCCACGTACATATAATATCATGAATATTACACTTTGTACATAGTATATCTATGTATTGCTAGTTTTAAAACACAAAGTATAATATAAGTGTATGAATGTTGAGGATCGATTAATATGGCCAAAAAGAATCAATTTTTCAAACTGGATATGCTTCTTCTATGTATTATTGCGAAGCAGGATTGTTATGGGTATGAAATAACGAAACAGATTAAAACTTACTCTCATGAACTCATAGATATTAAAGAAGGCACTATGTATCCTATTCTCTATAAATTACAGGATGCACACTATATTTCTAGTTATGAGAAGGTAATAGAACGCAAAATAAGAGTCTATTATCATATAGAAGAAGAGGGTAAAGAAAAGCTATTAGAAATGATTAATGAATTTAATCAAGCCGTGGATGGAATCCATAATGTGATTAAGGAATCTTTAAGAGAATCTTATGAATAATACAGAACAATATATTCACAATATTTGGACTATTATGCCCATGCATACAAATAAAGAGAAATTCTATCTTCTTGATTTAAAGAAACATTTAAAAGAATTCATGGATGACCATCCTGATTGTTCATATGAAGATATTGTAGAACATTTTGGTGAACCAAAGGATATAGTAGTTGAATATATCCAGAATAGTGATGAGAACTATTTGATTCAAAGAATGAAACTAAAAGAAGTGTTCCAGAAGTTCATTATTTTTCTTTGTATCCTTTGTACATTACTTGCGCTATGGTTTGGTCTTCTTTGGTATGATGTCTATAGAAATTCAAAATATTCAGGTGTAGGAGAAATAAAATATACAATAACAGATCAGTAAAAGAAAGAGTCAGCAGATAATGTCTACTGACTCTTTAATGCTTTAAGTACTTCTTCTTTTGTAATACCCATCATATTCAATCTCTTAAATAATGCTTTCGCATTACCATAACCTAAATGAAAGGCATCATAGACCTGTAGTCTTCTCTTCTTATTTCCTAATACATCTAGATCAATAAATTCATCCCATGAAATAGATTCTTTAGCATCACTAAATGTGACTGCATTCTCTAATGCTTCAATAATTGCATCATGTCTTGCTTCCGCAATACCAAGCTTCTTCACACCCTTGGCATCTTTTTTTGCGACAAAGGCATGCTTTGCATTAGGAACAGCCTGAATGACTTTATTTCTAATCTGTGTACCAGGATAATCAGGATCTGTTAAGACAATGACACCACGTGTCTTGGCAGCAGTTTTAATGAGAGATAGAATATCTTCGTTGATTCCTGACCCAGATGTTTCAATTGTATCTACATCAAATAACTGTTTAAGTGTTGCTGTATCTGTTTTACCTTCTACTACAACAACTTCTTTAATCTTTATCACAATAGTCTCCTAACTCAGCAAGTCAATCATACGTTCTATTGTACGCTTGACATCTCCCTGATCATAATAATAATCGAAATCTTTCTCAACCATTACAGTGAGTATAAGACAGCATGTATCATAATCAGCCTGTGAAAGGGTTATATCCTTCACAGGCTTCTTTTTATACTTGTAGTCGCCTAATTCTTGTAATACACGTCTATATATTACAGGGTTATTCTTACAGGCTAATTTCTTTAATACAGAAATCTTATTATAATTCAGTTTTGATCTTATAAAGCCTAGAATAGCCCTACCTCGCGAGGGCGGGGTGGAATGTCCATCTTCCATATCTTCCTCCACTATTTAGATGATTCCATGTTCTTAAATGCTGTTGATAACATTAATTTAATACGGTTAAGCTGGTTAGTTTCACTAGCCCCTGGATCGTAATCAATCGCAACAATGTTAGATTGTGGATATTTTCTTCTTAATGCCTTAATGACACCCTTACCTGTTACATGGTTAGGTAAGCAGGCAAATGGCTGCATACATATAATATTTGGTGCACCTTCATCAATGAGTTCAATCATTTCACCAGTTAAGAACCATCCTTCACCTGTCTGGTTACCAATAGAAACAACTTCACTTGCTTTCTTTGCAATTTGATCAATAGGATGTGGTGCATCAAAACGATTTGATGCTTCTAATGCCTTAATCATATCTTTTCTTAAAAAGTCTACGAGTTTAATTGCTACATTACATAACTTAACTGATTTCCAGCTTGCATCATAATGTTCATGTTCATATTGAGTATTGTAGAAACAATACTGGAAGAAGTCAATTAAATCTGGCATAACTGCTTCTGCGCCTTCTTCTTCAATAATCTTTACAATCTCATTATTGGCAGTAGGGTGGAATTTTACAAGGATTTCTCCTACAAGACCTACTCTAGGTTTCTTAATATCTAGAAGTGGTAATTCATCAAATTCCTTTACAATCTGATAAACGTTCTTCTTGAATTCCTTCATAGAACCATTTTCAACGTTTTCTTTACACTTCTCTACCCATGATTCATATAATTCATTAGCTGAACCTTTCACCTTTTCATAAGGTCTTACACGATATAAGACTCTCATGAATAAGTCACCATACATAGCCCCAATAATAACCTTCTTAGCCACCTTATAAGTAATCTTAAAGCCTGGGTTAGATTCTAATCCCTGTAAGTTTGCTGAAATAACAGGTACATAATCCATATGTGCATCCTTTAATGCTTTTCTAATAAACGCAATATAGTTTGTTGCACGACATCCTCCACCTGTCTGTGAGATGATCAATGCCACCTTATGAGGATCATACTTACCTGAATTCAAGGCATTCATCATCTGACCTGTTACTAAGATACTTGGATAACATGCATCATTATTGACATACTTTAATCCCTGTTCTACAGCATCTTTATCTACAGAAGGTAATACGACAAAGTTATAACCTTCTGAATTCATTGCAGTTTCTACAAACTGGAAATGAATAGGAGACATCTGAGGACATAAAATACTCCATCTATCATCCTTCATTTCTTCTGTGAATGATACTTTTTCAGATTCATATTTATTTTCTAAGTGCACAGTATTGTCTTTCTTCTTTACTGTTGCTTTAAGTGATCTAATACGGATTCTGATTGGTCCTAAGTTAGAGGCTTCATCAATCTTAATAAGTGTATAAATCTTACCTCTTGCCTGTAATAATTCAGCCACCTGGTCACTTGTAACTGCATCTAATCCACATCCAAATGATGTTAACTGGATAAGTTCAAGATCTGGCTGAGTTGTTACGAATTCTGCAGCACGATAGAGTCTAGAATGATATGTCCACTGGTCTACTACACGTAAATCTAAGTTTTCTTTATTTAAATTACATACAGAATCTTCTGTTAATACACAGAAACCTTCACTTGTAATTAAGCTGGCAATACCATGGTTGATTTCTGGATCCACATGATAAGGACGTCCTGCAAGGACAATACCCTTCTTATGGTTTTTATGCATCCATTCCAATGCTTCCTGACCCTTTACTTCAATATCTTTTCTTGCACGTGCTAATTCCTGATAAGCCTTATCAATCGCATTATGCATTTCCTTATCTGAAATATCATATTCAGCTAAAGATTCCTTCATTACCTTAAATAATGTCTTAGGGTTATTTAAAGATAAGAATGGGTTCTTATATTTCACATGTTTTTCTTCTAAGCTGTCTACATTGTTTCTAATAACTTCTGGATAAGAAGCAACAACTGGACAGTTATAGTTATTACCTGCATCTTCATATTCTTTTCTTTCATATGCTACTGATGGATAGAAGATAAAAGGAATACCTCTTTCAATTAGGTTTTCAATATGTCCATGAGAAATCTTTGCTGGATAACAGGCATTTTCTGATGGAATAGATTCAATACCCTTTTCATAGATTTTCTTAGAAGATCTTGCAGATAAGACAACTCTAAAGCCTAACTGAGTAAAGAATGTATGCCAGAATGGATAGTTCTCATACATATTAAGTACTCTAGGAATACCCACTTCTCCTCTTCTTGCATCATCTTTAGAAAGTGATTTATAACCAAAGATACGACCATATTTATAATCATAGAGGTTAGGTAACTTTTTAGATGTCATTGGAAGGTTAGCCCCTCTTTCACATCTATTACCTGAAATATATTCTCTACCATCATTAAATGATGTAATAGTTAACATACAGTTATTTGTACACTTACCACAGTTTCTAATCTTCGTATCATAGTCAAGTGCTTCTATTTCTTCTAATGAAAGAATAGTAGAAGGTTCATTGTCATCATTTTCAATCGCAATACGGGCCATACCATAGGCACCCATTAATCCTGCGATATCAGGTCTTACTACTTCAATACCTGTTTCTTTTTCAAATGCACGTAGTACAGCTTCATTATAGAAAGTACCACCCTGTACAACAACATGCTTACCAATATCTTCTTTACTTCTTAGCTTAATTACTTTATATAATGCATTCTTGATAACTGAATAAGATAAACCAGCACTGATATCTTCTACAGAAGCACCTTCTTTTTGTGCCTGTTTTACCTTTGAGTTCATGAATACTGTACATCTAGAACCTAAATCAATAGGGTGTTTAGACTTTAATGCAAGTTCTGCGAATTCTTCAATCTTATAACCTAATGATTTTGCGAATGTTTCTAAGAATGAACCACATCCTGCAGAACATGCTTCATTTAATGAAATGTTCTGAATGACGTTATCTCTAATAGTAATAGCCTTCATATCCTGACCACCAATATCAAGAATGAAATCTACATCAGGTTCATAGGCTTTTGCGGCAGTATAATGGGCAATTGTTTCTACTTCACCAATATCCACCTTTAAAGCAGCTTTAATAAGGGCTTCACCATAACCAGTAACACCTGCTTTCGCAATATAACATCCTTCTGGAAGCATCTGATAGATTTCCTTCATCAGACTCATAATTAACTGTAATGGATTTCCTTCATTAGAACTATAGAAAGAATATAAGATAGCACCCTGATCATCAGTCATGATGATCTTAGATGTTGTAGAACCAACATCGATACCTAAGAATACTTTACCTTTATATTTCTTAAGTGTTCTTTTCTTAGTGATATGAGTAAAGTGTCTTTCTCTGAATTCTTTTAATTCTGCTTCATCATTAAATAATGGTTCTAAGACATTTGTAAGTTCTGTAAGAGAATCTGAAAGACCTTCTAAGTCTTCAATAATCTTAGAAATGTTTAATGGATTTTCTACTTTTTCTTTCGCATTTAAACATGCTCCCATAGCAACAAATAGCTGTGAATTCTGTGGGAAGATGATTTCATCTTCAGTTAAACCTAATGTTTCAATAAAACGTTCTCTTAACTGATCCATGAAATATAGTGGACCACCTAAGAATGCAACATTCCCTCTAATAGGTTTACCACAGGCAAGACCAGAAATAGTCTGATTGACAACTGCCTGGAAAATAGATACCGCAATATCTTCTTTAGATACACCTTCATTAATTAAAGGCTGAATATCTGTTTTTGCAAAGACACCACAACGTGATGCGATAGGATAGATTGTCTTATAGTTTTTCGCATATTCATTTAAACCAGCAGCATCAGTCTTTAATAAAGTAGCCATCTGGTCAATAAATGCCCCAGTACCTCCTGCACAAGTACCGTTCATACGCTGTTCAAGCTGTCCTTCAAAATAAGTAATCTTGGCATCTTCTCCACCAAGTTCTATAACAACATCAGTTTGTGGAATATATGTTTCTACTGTCTTTGTACACGCAATAACTTCCTGTATAAAAGAAATACCAAGCTTATCTGCAAGAGATAAACCTCCTGAACCAGTCATAACGGGATATAAATCAATATCACCCATCTGGTTCTTTACTTCAATTAATAACTCATAGATTGTTTTTCTAACATCTGAGAAATGTCTTGTATACTTAGAAAACAAGCATTTATCATTCTCATCTGTCAAATAGAGTTTTACAGTTGTAGATCCTACATCAATTCCTAAATAATATTTCATATTTCCACATCCTTCTCTCTTTTTTTGAGTATTATATCGAACCTATATTAAACGAATTTTAAGAAATAATCTAGTTTTTTGCATAATAAAATTATAAAATATAACGATAAATACACAAAATTTAACTATTTGTAAGGAAAAGTACAATGCTTGTCTAACAAAGTCAAAAAGAGGAAGGAAGGATAAAAATATCATCCTATCTCGTCCTCTTTTGTATGATCTACTATTCAATTATATAAATAATTCACACTCTTTTCTAATTAAACAAACCTTTGCGATTGCTGTTTCTATGACTGCCATCTTCTCTTGATCTAGACTTCTTGCTTGTTTTGGACAAACAGCCACACAACGCATACATGAAATACATTTATCCTTGTCTGTCACTTGTGGGTTTTCTTTACTAATTGCACCTGTAGGACATTTTACTACGCATAAGCCACACTTTGTACATAAGGTATTTGCTTGAGGAATCGTTCCTCCACCTGCTTTCTTATAAGGTCTATGACCTGGAATATTCGGTTTAGCATTAATCTTATTAGATGCTTTTTCTAGAATCTGATCACCAAATTCCTCTAATTGATGACAATCATTCTCATTCGGTCTTCCTGTCGCAAATTGATGGAAAATAGAATGTTCAGCAATGGCTGATATAGCCCCAATGACATCAAATCCAGCAATACGTGCATAATCTTCCATTTGAATAAGTGTATCTTCGTATACTCTATTTCCATATACCGCAACAATGACACATTTACAATTATGTGCATTGATTTTAGCAAGTCTATCTAATGCGACTTGTGGTGCTAGTCCGGCATAAGAAGGCATGGCAATCACTGCAATATCATTTTCTGTCAATGATATATCTTGATAATTCTTATCTACAACTGAAAGATCTATATCTTCTACATAACCCCAATTCTTTGTGATTGATTTTGATACCTTTTCAGTTCCTCCTGTTGGACTGAACATAATTCTATACTTATTCATCATATTTTTTACCCAGCTGCTCCTTAATTTTCCTTTCGTGATTTATCGTAAATTCACTTAGTTTGTAGGAACGGATTCTCTTATTAACTAATATTGGAATCACAAATCCATTCTTCACTAAACCTGCCAATCTATTAATAACTGTCTTATTTGTGACTGATAATTGTTTACTCACTTCTATCGGAGTAAACTCACCTCGATAACTTGAAATCAACAATACTAATAATTCTTTCTCTCTCTTTTAAGAAAGATAAACTTCCTGCAATATCTTCCTCTTCAGAAGATAATTGTAGATCACATACTTTTCTAGAATACAGCTTTACCATTCGCAGAAAGTAATTAATCCAAATTTCAGGATGTGGTGGATTCTCTCTTCCAGAATAATACAATGCAGGTAACCCCATTTGAATAGAGTCATAATATTCATTTACATCATATGCAAAATACTCTTCCAGTGAACCAATTCCATTAAAACCATACCCATTTAAATCCATAATATATCCCGATAATAATCTTGCAGTTCTTCCATTACCATCCTCAAATGGATGAATAGTTACCAATTGATAATGTACAACTGCTGCAACAATCAATGGATGATCATCAGTAGTATTGACATACTCTATCAACTCATCCAGTAATCCTGGAACATCACTATATTCTGGTGGAATATAATCCGGATTTCCTGTCTTAGAATCATATACCGCAAATAATACTCCTGGTGGCATAGGCCCTCTAAAGCCTATTTTTTCTTTAGGAGCACCTTTTTCAACTAACTTCTGAACATCTAAAATTAGTTTTTTTGATAACTTTTCTTTATTATTCAACTTCTCTTCTAGATAATTCAATGCAAGAAAATAATTTCTTACTTCCTGGTCTGGCTTCAAATAATGTTTTCTTTCATCACTTTCAATGACTTCTTCTGCCTGTTTTTCAGACAAAGGATTTCCTTCAATCTTGTTTGAAGCATAAGAGCTTTTTATCTTTGAATTTTTACGAAGTTTATTCAAAACGTTCTGTGATAATTCTACTAACGATATCTTATATCTGTTCAGTTCTATTTCTATAATTGAATTTAAAATATCATTAGTTATTGTCACCTTAATCATAAGAAAATTGGATAATAGAAATCAAGTAAAAATTTAAAAAATATATCAATACTTTTTTATGGTTTTTACTGCATGCTGAAAACCCCTGAAGAAAAAGCGCTTTTTTTCAGGGTGGTTTAGGTGTATAATTTGGTTGTTATTTATTGTACTGGTATAACTCACCAGTTTTGCACATGCTATAAATTATTCGTACTAATTTACTGGCACATGCAGTCTTGGCGGCTTTCGAACACATCGGGTTTGATTGCTGCTTTTTCTTTATATAGAAATCCTTAATACTATTATCATCTCTTTTAAGCCTTATAGAACACGTTACAGCCAGATATAATAAACATCTTAATCGTTTATTCCCCTTTTTAGTAATATGCATATGATCTCCGTCATTCTTTCCACTTTCACTAATTCTTGGATCCAGTCCGGCAAAAGCTACTAACTCATTCTTCTTTTTGAATCTTGTCATATCGCCTAGTTCTGCAATAATACGTGCAGCTAGGTTATCTCCAATACCTGGAATAGATTTGATTATACTAAAGTCAGGTAGTTCCTGTGCGAGCTTAATCATTTCACCAATGGTTCTTTCAGCTTCTGCCATATCTTCTTTTAATTTCTTGATTAATCTCTGAAGAATTAATACTTCAATATCATCCTTATCACATCCTGAATAGATGGTTTTAGAATACTCTATTGCCTTGTCAGCCATTGTATCACT
>NZ_RCYB01000041.1 GCF_004168205.1 Catenibacterium sp. co_0103
CCCTGCAAATATCGGCGTTGCTTTTTCCTTTGTCTGTCTACGCCTTGATTTTATCTGTTCTTGCACACGATAGAACACTTCTTTGTCAATAATCGGTTCGTGGGTATTTTCTACTCGAAACCATTCACTTTCGGGCTTACGCACTTTTTTCTTGCTCTTGAATGAAACTGTTGATTGTCGATTATGAACGCTGTTTCCGATATAGACTTCACTTTTTAAAATTGCCTTGACATGAGCAATCGTCCACTCATAACGCTTGCTTTCGGGCTTTCCCTCAAAGATATGTGCAAAAGTACCGTACCTTGTGAAATTCAGCCAAGACGCTGTCGGAACTTTTTCTTCTCGCAGTACCTTTGTGATTTTTGCACTACCGTAACCTTGATAGGCTAGGGAGAAGATTTTTTCAACAATCCATTTTGTTTCCTCATCAACCAGCAGTTTTCCTTTGATGTCGGGGTGTTTCTTATATCCTAACGGAGCATAAGCCCCATAATACGCACCCTCTGCAAATTTTGTCTTAAATGCCGATTTCACTTTACGGCTTGTATCTCTTGCCACCCATTCATTGATGATATTTTTAAATGGTGCAATCTCACTTTCGCCTTTTTCGCTGTCTACCCCGTCGTCAATCGCTATGTAACGGACATTATGGCTGGGAAAATACAATTCTGTATATTGTCCTGTCATAATATAATTTCTGCCAAGTCGGGAAAGGTCTTTCGTTACAACACAGTTGATTTTTCCTGCCTCTATATCTTCAATCATTCTTTGAAAACTCGGTCTTTCAAAATTTGTTCCCGACCAGCCGTCATCAATATACTCATCAATCACATTCAAATGATGTTCTTTTGCATATAGACGCAACATACTTCTTTGTGTGGTAATGCTGGAACTTTCGCCCTGTAATTCATCATCTCGGCTTAACCTAAGATAAAGTGCAGTATTGTAAATCTGTTGTTTCATTGTCAGTTATCCTCCTTTATAACTAACCCATGTTTACAATACCTGCTTGCAAGTAAAGTATAACATGGGTTATTTTTCACATTCAATCTATTTCTTACAACTGCACCGAATTTATGCGATTGTCTGCTTTGCCTTTTCAAGCATAACATCAGTCAGAAGTTCTTCCATTGTCTTTCCCTTTTCAGAAAAATGCTCTTTTACAACAATCTTTGTTTTTCCTCTGTTGCCAATGCCACGCTTATTATTTGTCTTTTCTTGCCTTGTTTTTACAATATCAGCAATAACACATACCCCCCTTTCTGTAAAAATCTTTTCTAAACAATTCAATGGCATTTGTCATAGCCCACAGGAGTTCCACCTCTGCATAGTTCTTATGTAGCCGTACCCATTGCGTGCGACGCTCTGAACGCTCAAGCTGTGGCTGTACGGGAGTATCATTATCAGACAGGACAGGTCATGGCGATAAAAGAGGACAAATCTTTTACAGGAACACAAATAGGTTATCGCTCGCTTTTGCTGGAGAAAGGTCATGGCGTATCTGTTTCAACGGCTCGCTGTCTGTCTAAGGTATTGAATTGCTTTATTCAGTTGTCAAAGAACACAAAAGAAGAAAATCGTCTTTCCTATATATCGCGTTGGAAAAGAGCAAAAGCGTAACCAATATTCAAAACTTTTTTCTTTTCCTGTACCATATAGGGAAAGAAAGTGTCATTCTGCTAAGTTGCTGATGAAAAAACTTCTTTTCATACCCTAACTACCCATGCAACACCGTTATTGCCAACTATGGAATGAAAGATTTTCTTTGCTCCATATAGGGAACGGCAACTGCCAAAGGTTAAGTTGAGAATGAAAATATTTTCTTCTTTCACTCCATATAGGGAATGGAAACCTCGATTTAATGAGTAGTTTTGAAAAAAAGTTAGATTTCCTTTCCTCGCACCATATCTGTACGCAAGTAGCCGTTTTGTTGCAGATTTTTTGAAGAAATTAAAAAATACCGTCATTCCCTTGTGGAACAGCGGTATCTTTCTCAATCATATCTGCTATGTCTGTTGTCATTTGTTTAATTTTTAATTCCTGCTTTTCTGTTAGTCTTGTATGTCTGTCGATTTCTTCCAGATAATTTGCTCCTGTTTGCTTTTCAATCTCTTTTATCATCAATAAAGAGGGCATGACCTGTCTTTCTAACCAACGTTTTGTTTTATCCATATTGACAGCAACAGGCGTCATAATAAACGGAAGTGAAGTCGTTACATTATCTAAAAATATATCCCATAAAATATAAACGGGAAAATCTATCTGTGTGAGGATAAGGCTTGCTATGGTCTGTTCGGGATTTCTTGAAAAAACAAGTTGTTCTATCGTTTGTTCTGCTTTTCCACTTTTTAAACGAATTTCAAATCGGTTCTTAATGTCTGTTTTTATACCTTTGCTTTTTTGTTCCTTTTCTTTTTCATACAAGCAAAAGTAAATAGAACTATTCTTTGAACCGATATAAAAAGTTTTTGCAGTATCTCCATGTGTACCCGATAATTTTCCGCTGTCTACTGCTTCATGGGTTCTTGAACGTTTCCATACCTTGTTGGCATAATAACGTTCCCTTAGAATTTCTATATCCAGCAATCCGCCCATATCATTGACCGCCAAATCTATGCGTTTAAAAACACCTTGATAATCTATACAACTGCTTAAAAAGTAATACCAGTCTATCCCTCTTGCCTGTAAAACATATTCCAAGTTTCGACACCCCATACCTCTTAATTCCAATAAAACACCCATAGAACTATCTTTAGAAGCATTTACACTAATATCCCCATAGATATACTGTTCTTCATAACCAAACATTCCGTAATCTTCATGTATAAAATATTCGCTTTTCATTGCCAGTACATTTTTTATAATTTCCAATGCGTCTGTGGTAGGAAAACGAACACGCAGATAGTCAATCGTTAAAGTGAAAGGCTGTGTACAATTACAATAATCAAGATAATGTAAAAGTATATGTTTCATTTCTTTACTGGCTTTTGTTTTTCCGTTTTCAATTTCATTTAAGTTCTGCCTGCTAATTTGCAATTCCTGTGCCAGTCGTGATTGAGAATAATCACAGGCATTTCTCTTTTGCTTTAATGTTTCAATAAATTCTATATCATTCATGCTTCATTCCTCCAATAAAAAAAGGCATATACTCATAGGAGCATACACCTTGTATCTTATATTTATTTTCTATTGATATGCTGTTTTAGACCTGTCGGGTAAAAAGAATATGGTGTGAAGTGAAATAAGTTCTTATAACCTTATAAATCGTTGCATATCAGCAGTTTTGTATTTATTTTTTCTCTTGTCTTTTGTAATAGTACCCCCCTGTTAGATAACGGGGGCTTTATGGCTCGCTGACGCTCGCCCCACCGTCAGAGTGAACCAGCCGTTTGCCAGCAAAACTGGCATGGCTTGATGTCTTACGACCGCCACCACGTCTGGATCACTCCGGCGGTGTTGCTGTCTTGCCTACCATTTCCTCATTTTCCGTGTACTTATATCCAACACCTCTGACAATGACGATATAGCGTGGTCTGTCCGGCTCCGGCTCAATCTTCTTTCTTAATTTTCGTATGAATGAAGTCAGATTATTAGGGTCTGCCGGATAGTCATATCCCCATACATTTTCATAAATCTGTTCTTTGGTAAAAACCTGCTCCTTATGAGAAATGAGAAAATAAAGTATATCAAACTCTTTTGCTGTAAGCTGTATGATATTGCCTGTTTTGTGTGATACAGTACGAGTAAAAGGATTGATTATAAAATCTGTCCTATCTTGTTGTATATAAGCAGGAGTGGTACATATCTTTTTCGATAGCCATTCAACTGTTTGCTGGAAATAATGTTCTTCATTATCCCAAAATTCTGCTACTAATATCTTCCCATAGTATCACCTGCGCTTTTAAAGATTATTTTTCAAATATCAAATCAATTCTTCTAAAACCGCCATGTGCATCTATTAAAGTAGGAATAAAACCAACATAGGAATATCCCTCTTTAGCATATTTGTTGATTATTTCTTTTGGTTCAGAAGCAGAATGGAATAGCACACCTTTTGCCTCAAATTTCACTTCTACATACTTATATTCTTTCATAATCATCAATACCGCCTTTCAATTATCTAAATGTTTTTCTAATTTCTTCTAATTCTTCTTCGTTTTCAACCCAATTTTCTGCATATCCACATGAACAACAAACATAACGTATTACAGGGATTTTCCCAAATAGCGTATAAGTGCTTGTGTAAATATTATTTCCGCTGGCATGGCGGTTAGGGTTATCTGGAATACGAACAATATCGGTTGAGCCACATTTAGGACATGATTTAGTATTTTTCATTTATATTCTCCTCACAACAGCAATTATTTTTTGTTACGTTTGATAAAAAACCAATATGCAAATACAATCAAGGCAAGAACACATAAAATACTATCCATGAAATCACCCACTTTATATACCTTTCTTTTTATCCTCTTTTTTCTTTTTGCGTTCCTTATATATCTTATTCCTTAAAGGAATACCACCGCACAGCAGTAGTACAACAGCCAATATTGTAAAGTCCATATGATTGCTCCTTTTTAAAATTCTTTTTTGTTCATAATTGACAAACTGATTTTCATTGAAACCAATAACATCAACAAAGCGATAATAATTGCAATAGCGATAAGAACTCCCATGCTTACAGTTGGCATATTATCTAACAGACTAACTAAATCAATATTGAAAATGGCTTCTGCTCCTTTCACGATAACGAGAGTGATTACTGCCAGACCGCCAAATGCACCAATCATAGCAATTCTTCCTTTATCTCCACCGAATTTTAGCTGAAAAGGAAGCATGATTGCTTGAACGACAATCATAATAGGTAAAATCATCAATGAACTCTGTACTAAGTCTGTAATAGGTAATGTATCTTTCAATACAGTTGTAATTATTCCTAAAACAGTTGCCAAAACCCAAGCCATACACCCCAATAATAGACCAAGAAAGTATTTTTCACTCACATAATGATTACGTGTAATAGGTAATGTAAACAGAAACGCATTTCCATTATCAAAATCATCATAACTGATTGTGCTTACTGTAAAAAGTGATACAATGAAACTCAGAAAACCTAATGGGAATATCACATCATCAGTAAATATCATCATTCCGATTACAATCGCCAAAATGAGCAACAGAAAATTTTTCTGTAACATCATCAATTTCAAATCTTTTACGAATAAGCCTTTCATTGTTCTGTCCCCCTTATCATCATGGTAATGACTTCATCTATTGTACCTTTTTCAATGGCAATTTTAGGATAATTCTCCATATAATACTGTTTCTGATTTGTCAGACAGCTATATCCATATGTTTCTTTTTTGGAACGCAATATAAACTGTTTATCCAGCTTGCTGTATTGTTCTGCGTCTACTTTTAATAAAGCATAGTCACTAAGAAGAACGTCCGTATCTTCATGCAGAATAATTTTTCCGTCATGTATCATATAAAGGTCATCACATAGCGACTCCAAATCACTGGATATATGAGAGCTGATTAAAATGGAGCGTTCTTCATCTTTTTCCAGAAATTCTCTTAACATTTCAAGCAATTCGTCTCTTGCGATTACATCTAAACCTGCTGTCGGTTCGTCCAGTATCAGCAGTTTTGCATTGTGTGAAATTGCAACCAGCACTTTTAATTTTGCTTTCATTCCTGTTGAAAATTCTTTTATCTGTTTATTCATAGGTAGTTGAAATTTCTGTACCTGTTCTATAAATAGTGATTTGTCGAATTTTGAGTACATATTCTGCAATATAGGGATAATATCTTTTATCTTCAGATACCCACTAAAACCAGAATCCGACAATACTACACCCAATTCCTCTTTATCTTTTGCTGTGAAGTCTTTTCTGTCCTTTCCAAGTATGGTAATATTTCCGCCGTCAGTTGAAATCAAACCTAATATCGCCTTAAATGTTGTGCTTTTTCCAGCACCATTTTGTCCAATCAAGCCTGTTACACATCCAGACATAAGCTCTAATGAACAATCAAGAGAAAAATTATCATAATGCTTTTTCAAGTGTTCAATTTTTAACATACATCAACCCTCCAATATCAACTCAAATAAACTTTTTATATCTTCATCACTAATACCACATCGTCTGCCTTTTTGGATAGCCTGCTCCAAATCCGCTTCCAATTCTTTTTTCTGTTCTTCCAAAAGCAGTTCTGTATTTGTAGCCGCTACATAAGTGCCTTTTCCATGTACTGTAACCGTAAAACCCTCACTTTCCAAATTGTCGTAAGCTTTTTTTACAGTTAAAGCACTTATTTTTAGTTCCTTAGAAAGTGTACGGACAGATGGAAGATTGTCGTTTTCCTTTAGTTCCCCGTTGCGTATGAGCATTTTAATCTGGTCAACAATCTGTTCATATATGGGAACCATTAGGGAAGTATTGATTATAATTTTCATTCTTTATATCCTTCCTTCTTTTCTTGATAACAGTATATAACAGTTACAAACTGTTGTCAAGTGTTATATAGTGTTTATTTTAAATTTTCTTTTGAAATTAAAAACATGCAAATCAATATAGAAATGCATGTTAAAAAATATAGTATTCTATTGTAATTCCTTTAACGCAAGCAGGTGTTTCATGGATTGTTTCTAATATCCTTTTGTTGGGGAAACTCCCTTTTCCCACTTCGAAATAGTTTGTCGCACAACGTTCAAAGCTTCTGCAACGTTTTCTTGCGTTAAGCCTTTTCGTTTTCTAAATATTTTCAAATTCTTGCTTAACATTTTATGGCTCCTCCTTCATTTGTTTGCTTTATATATACCTTAAATAGTTGCGTTGCACAAGCAACACATATTAACATAGCGTAATTTTATCGTATCAGTAGGTTTATTTTTGCAACAAAGCAACATTTTCACTCAATCTTCGGCACCTTTCAAATACATAGATTTCGCCATGGTGAAAACAGTAGTGCCAGGCACTATTAACAAATACTTATCCCATCTCCTTATTAATCAATCATTGATTGTAGGGTTTAAGGGCAAGAAAAAAACTCTGTATTAAATACAGAGTTTAGTGAGTCTGACCTTCAACAGTCTTGATATCTTCCTGGTTTTCACCAATAGCTTTAACAGCTGCTTCAATACCAGTTACAATCTGTTCAAGACTTAATGATGGAGCAATTGGCTTACGGTTAATAACCTGGCTAGTGATGAATGGAACATGCATGAATCCACCACGAACATCTGGATATTTATTTGCAAGTGTATAAAGTACACCATACATTAAATGGTTACATACATAAGTACCAGCAGTATTAGAAACACTTGCAGGAACACCTGCTTTACGAATTTCTTCAGCCATTGCCTTAATTGGTAATGTAGCGAAATAAGCTGTTTCTCCATCTGCGAATACTGGACCATCTAAAGGCTGATTTCCTTCATTATCAGGAATACGTGCATCATTGATATTGATTGCAACACGTTCTGGGTTTAAATCAAAACGTCCCCCAGCCTGTCCAATACATAATACAGCATCTGGTTTTTCTTTTTCAATTGCAGCAGCTACTGTATCGATAGATTTGTAGAATACTGTAGGAACCATAAGTTTTACAACTTCTACATCTCCTACCTGATCAGAAACTCTTTTAACAGCTTCCCAGGCAGGATTGATTGGTTCGCCACCAAATGGGTCGAAACCTGTTAATAATAATTTCATTTGAAAGCCTCCTTAGAATGCTAAAACATACATTAAGATAATATGAATTACTAACATAATTAATGCAACTGGACCCTGAGTCATAATAATTCTGTATTTATTCTTAGTTTCCAGCAATGCAGCAGGCATGATATTGAAGTTTGCAGCCATAGGAGTCATTAATGTACCACAGTAACCTGCAGTTAAACCTAAAGCACCAACAACAATAGCATTTGCACCCTGTGCAATTAAGAATGGATAACCGATACCTACTGTAATAACAGCGAAAGCAGCGAAACCATTACCCATGATCATTGTAAATAATGCCATACCTACACAATAGAAGATAACTGCAATTAAGTGATTTCCTTCAGGGATAAGTGCACCTACACCAGCAGCGATAACAGCACCTACACCAGCTGCAGTAAATAATGAACCTAATGCAGATAATACCTGAGGTAATATACCTGTAGAACCAACATTATCATTTAATCTAACACCATCTTTGAAAGGTGTAGATAGTTTTGGTTTAAAGATAATATATGCAACGATTAATGCAGCAGCAGCACTAATACCAATCGCATTGTTTGCACCAAGATTTGGTAAGAAAGTTGCAACTAATACGGCAACAAGAGCTAAGCATACTGGTGGGATAAATGATTTATATCCATATTTGTCTGCATTATCACGAGTTTCCTTAGCAGTTGGGATATGTCTTGCAGCTGGCTTTACTAAACCTAAACCAGATAATACAGCAAGAAGAACAACGATTAAACCAGTAATCCAAGTTGGAATATATGGTCCAACCATAAATGTAACAGCAATTAAGAACCAGAAAATGGCAGTAGTTACTGGCTTTTCACAGTCTTTGTTAGTTAAGGCATTAAACCCTGTTGCAGCAAAGATTGCACCAATGACGCAGTAGAATACTTCTGCAATAATAGTGGCTGTATTCCATTCAATTTGTAACATTGTTATTTGCCTCCTTTTCCATATTTCTTATTAAGTTTCTTATCGAACCATAAAGCATAAGCTCCACCAACAAAAACAGAAATAACTGCAATTGGAATAGACCATAATGCGATCTGGTTAGCAGTAACAACCTGGTCAATACCATGTGACTTAAATAATTCGTTTAAAGTTGCAACAATAAGTAATGTTCCTGAAGCACCCATGAAACAGTTCTGAGCAAAGAAGTTACCATAGTTTTCAGTAGCTGCAGCCATACCTTTGATCTCATCTTCTGTATCTTCATCAATATCACCATATTTCGCAATCGCAGCAGCCTGAGCCATTGGATTGATTAATGGACGGATGAACTGTGGATGACCACCAATTCTTAATGAGAATGCAGACGCAACAGTACGAACGCCTTCCCAGATCACTAACAAGCGACCTGTAGTAGCATTCTTAATACCCTTAATCAAGTCTACCGCTTTATCACGTAAGCCCATACGTTCACATAGACCTACAACTGGTAAAGTTAAAATAAATAAAGTTGCTGTACGGTTAGTTAAAAAGGCTGTACCTAGTGTATTTAAAATGTCCATGATAGACATACCACTGATTAAACCTGTTACTAAACCAGCAACAACAACTGTTGCAAGAGTATCGAATTTCATTACAAACCCAATAACGACAATTACGATACCAATAAGTTTAATAGCATCATTCATATGTTTTTCCTCTTCCTTCGTAAAATTTCAAAATAATTATACCAATAAATGTCGCTATATGCAAATTGATAGAGATAATGTTTCATTAAAATACAAATTGAACACCCTTACATTTTACGATATTTGAACAAACAAAAAGAGGAGCACTATAATACTCCCCATTCAATCGGCTGAATTGCCTTGGCATGTCCATCTTTCATGATAACTTTATCATCTACAATAATAGTTGGATTATGTGTCACTAAATCAAAATGTCCACGCGCATTATGACTGCCTCCTAAGGCAAGATTTCTACCAAAACCAATATGGAATGTGCCAAAAGCAGACTCATCTTCAATATAGCTGGCTCCACGACACTTAGATATTGTATTTAAACCTATTCCAAATTCTGCGGCACAATACATTTCTAAATCATCAAATGATTCTAAGTATTCTTTCAGTTTACGTCCATCTTCCGTATCTTCGATATAAGTGATATAACCATTCTCTATTTTTATTTCTACAGGTTTATCCACTATTCCTATGTATCCCATTGATCCATCTAATATAAGTGTCCCATTTGTATGATATTCTACTGGTGGTATATAGATTTCAAAGCTTGAAGAAGAACATTTTCCTACTTCCCATAATGAACCATGGAAGATGCCTGGAAATCGATCTGTAATATCAAAGGTGAGGTCTGTACCACGTTTAGTCGTGACATGTATTGTTTTTGCATCACGTAATTCCCAGAACATTGGCATACCTAACATTGTGGCTTCATCAGGATCCATTTTTAAGAATTCCTGTTCAAATAATGATTCACCATTATTTGTAGACATTGGCATGGATAAGAACTGTGCGCCACGTGAAAGTGCATAGTTCACAGCATCTGTTGTAATAAATGAATAATTCGTTGCACCTACTATCGCATCTGCTTTAGCCATTTCCCATTTTAAATCATCTATACTTTTACCATTTTGTATTTCATGTGATTTTAACTGGACAACTTTACATCTAGCACCAATATGATCACATGCTTTTGAGAAGGCATCTGCTTCTTTAAGTTTTGTTTCATCTGTCACAAAATATACTAAATTATCTTTTGTAAGATGGAGCCAGTCTTCTACAACTATTCTTGCTCCTTCATTTATATTCATGTAAAATCAACCTCCAATGGTTATTATATATAAAATCAACATTTCTTGCGATACATATGATATAAAACTACTCAACAACTTGTATTGCAGTTCAAACAGATACGACTCCTTCTACTCTTGTACGTATCGCAAAGAAGCTAGGTTATTCAGTAAGTTTAGAAAACTTGGTGTAGATGCAAGAATCTATACAGATGGACACCTATTACCAGAAGTACTCAATAATAATGGTGTCCTTATGACTGCCATCACTTGTATTGGCTAGAATGATTTATCTCATCTTGTGAATGCATCACTCTATGTATCTACAAGAGAAAAATCTTATAAGAAAAACTGGCGCAATTAACAGAATCACGCCAGTTCAGTAATTCAATTCTTAAGAATTAAAAATAGAGTCTCCATTTGTTTCAATGATTTCTTTATATTCTTCATAAGAATCTTTTAGTTTTCTTTCAAGTGTTCCATGTCCATCATTAAAACGATCAACATAGACAAAACCATAACGCTTCTTCATTTCTCCAGTACCTGCAGAAACAACATCAATAGGTCCCCAATATAAATAACCCATGCATTCAACACCATCTAGAATGGCTTCATGAACATACTTTAAATGTTCCTTAATATAGTACATTCTATATTCATCATGAATATGTCCTGTTTCATCTAGATTTTCATCTAATCCAATACCATTTTCTACAATAAAGAGTGGTAAATGATAACGATCATATAAGATATTCATAACATAACGGATACCTTTTGGATCAACTGGCCAGCACCAAGGTTCTGGTGAACATTCCTTTACAAATGGATTAGCACGTCCTTTTAATCCACCTGTATTACCATCCATATCAACAGACTGATCATATGTACTAGAACGATAATAACTAAATGAGAAGAATGCGACTGTATTTTCTTTTATTAACTGTAATTCATCATCTCTCATTTCAGGTGCACAGTCATGTTCTCTCCATACACGTTTTACATAACCAGGAATTTCTCCTAAACAGAAGACATCACCAAAATAGAAGTTATTTAATCTTACTGTATTATATGCCCCAAAGACATTATCAGGATTGCAGTCATATGGATATGTCGCAACAGATGAACATGTTAACATACATCCTACCTGCGCATCCTTATCAATCTCACGGCATAGTTTAACTGTCCAGGCATTGGCTACACAGATATTATAGTAAGCAAGCCACTTATCTTTTTCAGTTGTTGAACCAATAGGATCACTTGGATCATTTGGATTATCAATAGTCAATACTCCACCAGCAACTAGTGGGTTAATCATCATATTATTGACTTCATTAAAAGTAAGCCAGTATTTTACTTTACCCTTATATCTCTTAAATACTGTAGTGACATAACGTTTCCAGAAGTCAATGAGTTTACGATTACTCCATCCTCCATATTCAGTAATAAGATGTAGAGGTGTTTCATAATGACTTAATGTGATCACTGGTTCCATACCCAGTTCCAACATTGTTTCAATCATATCATCATAGAAAGCTAAACCTTTTTCATTAGGTGTTTCTTCATCCCCGTTAGGGAAGATTCTACCCCAGGCAATAGATGTTCTAAAGCAGTTAAAGCCCATACCAGACATTAACTTTAAGTCTTCTTTATATCTATGATAGAAATCAATGGCTTCGTGACTTAAGTATGCTTTATTAGGATCTAAGCACATTTCATATTTCTTTGTTTCTTCATTCCATTTAATACCAGGATCCTTAGAACCAATACCAACCATCACATCAGTGACATTAGGTTCCTTACCATCTTCTAGCCAGGCACCTTCACATTGATTGGCAGCAACAGCGCCACCCCATAAAAAATTCTTTGGAAAACTCATATTCTTTTCCTCCTATGATTCTATTCTAATCCAAAATAAGAAAAAATATGTTGTTCTTCCTATTTATGAAAAATATTTCTAAATATGAAAATATGTGAATCTCGCGTTAAAAGGCTATATGCATCATGCATATAGCCTCAACTATTATTTAATAATTTTGAAATAGTGACCTGGTTCAATCATGTCTAAGAACATCATTTCTTCTTCTTTTACATGACCACAAAGGTTTCTTTCACCATCATTTGGAATATCTCTTAATGCGATTTCTAATTCACCACGATAATGAGCTAAATTATCATTAACGATTAATACATCACCACGATGGAACATCTTCTGTTCTGTTTCACGATGTGGGATACTTTCATTCTTATACTTTACTCTACTTCCAGATGAACGTAAGAAGAATGAAGAATGATCATAACGGTCCCAATGTGGATAGTAATCATAAATGATTTCCTTTTCAACATCTGATAAACCTTCTACTTCATCAATCTTGAAGCAGATGTTCTGGTAATCAACTTCTGATAAAGCTTTTAATTCTTCTTCTGAAGCATAAGCATTACCAATGATAATATCATCAACATCTCCAGTTGCAAGCATTAAACGAGCCTGTAAATCAATTGGAAGACCTCTTAAGATTTCTACTGTTGGTAATCCACAGAATACATTCCAAGGACCATGTGTATGTGGCTGGTTGCTTGATACGAATGCAGCTGTATGAAGATTTAATGATTTCCAATAAGCATTGAAGTTAACGAAATAGTTCCAGTCTAAACCAGAATATCTTTCTGGGAAGAAGTTATGACAGATAATAACCTGATCCTTGTTTCCTCCCTGTTCTAATAATAATTCAACACCCTGGTCCATAGAACCGTTGAATTCAATCTGAATATTATAAGGGTTTCTAGTAACCTGGATATCTCCTGTAGTACCAAATGAACCATCTAAACGGATAATATCTACACCCATATCATGGAATGGTTTTAAATCACTATAAGTAGCTCCTAAATGTTTAAATACTTCTGGGTTAGTATCTACTGCAACAACATAACCTAAAGAATGTGCCTTATCCATGAATTCTCCAAAGTCCTTCATGATCTTTTCTTTTGGATCATTCACTGATAATAAACAAGTAAAGATTCTTGAGAAGCCATACTTAGCAGCAAGTTCTAAGTAATCATAAACTTCTTTCTGAGTTGATTTTTCAGGATAAACTGAAATTCCTAAGCGATGCATAATAAATCCTCCTATTTTTATTTTCCGATAACATTATATCATTTATACCAACAAAAACAACATGTATTTTACATGGTATAAATACGCTCTATCTATATTATACAATAGTTGATTTAGTTTACGTTAGATTTCATTATTTTGCACATGCTTTCTATTTGATATATAATGAGCATAATAAGGAGGGCTTCTATGACACTCAATAATATATTAGCGTTCTGTGTGACATTCATTATATCTGTCATCCTAACCCCTTTTATCGGTAAAATCACAAAAGAAATGGGTATAATAGCTCATACTAATAATAGAACTGTACATCACGGTATTATTCCTCGTACGGGTGGATATGCCATCTATGTGGCATTCCTTATAGGGGCAATGGTATTCCTTAAAACAGATAATCAGATCAACTCTATATTAATAGGTGGTTTGATTGTTTTCTTATTCGGCTTATATGATGATATTCATGACCTTCCTCCAAAGATGAAGGTTCTTGGACAGGTCGCTGCAGCACTTATAGTCATATTTTATGGTGGTATATCTTTAAAGGGATTTACTATTCCTTATATTCCTACTATTCTTTCTTATTCTATTGCCTTAATAATCACTCTAGGATGGATTGTAGGTATTACCAATGCAGTAAACCTCATTGATGGGTTAGATGGTTTATGTGGTGGAATATCCATGATTGTATTGATTACTACAGGACTCATTTCTATACATTATGGACGTACAGATATCACTTCATTAACACTCTTACTTGCAGGATCCATTGGAGGATTCTTAGTATTTAACTTCCATCCTGCAAAAATATTTATGGGTGACTGTGGGGCTTTATTTATTGGCTTCATGTTATCTGTGATTTCTTTATTAGGTTTTGGATTTAAGACCTCTACATTCTTTACTTTAGGGGCACCTATTGTCGTACTCGCAGTACCTATCATGGATACACTCATTGCGATTATTAGACGTAAGGTTCATCATCAACGCTTTGATGAAGCAGATAAAGGACATTTACATCATAAATTGATGTTCTCACTAGAACTAGGTCAGACTAAGAGTGTGCTTATTCTATATATTGCGACTGCATTATTCTCTATCTGCTCATTTATCCATATATATAGTGTGACTGCATCTATTCTATTATTCGCATTATTACTCCTTGTATTTGAGATATTCGTGGAATATACCAATATGATTTCACGTAAATATAAACCAATTCTTACTATTCTCAATATATTCTTAAAAAGAGATGATTTACCAAAAATCAAAGAATCTAAGACATATTTAATGATAGCAAAAAGACATCATCTGAAATATATTCTTATTGGGTTCTTATGTGCTGTGATCACAGTAAGTGGCGTCCTTGTTTATCATAATCATAATGATAAGAAGCCAGTAGTAAATACTCCAGTCATTACTTATGAGATGCCAAATCATCCTACTTCTTTAATGAAATCAGTACATGAAGATATTAATGCATCTCATACTAAGAGAAATACATGTCAGAATGTTGCTGCATTATTTGCGATTGATTTCTTTACTATCTCTAATAAGAAGAAAGATGAGATTGGTGGTGCGCAGTATTTCTATAGTGATCGTTTAGATAACTTTGAAGAGTTTGCAAAGTCTAGTTATTATGCAAATGTGAATGATATGATTGCGAATAAAACAAATCTTGATGAAGTCACAACATATGAAGTGAACTATACAAGAGCATCCGATGTCACATTAAGTGGTTTAGAGGATTATGAATATACGGATGTTGGATTAGAAATTACATTTAATAAAAAGAATTTCTACTACAACTATCAAACAATTAATATTAAAGTAACACTTATAGAAAAGAATAACCGTTTTAGTATTGTATCCCTTGACTTCAACGATGGTGCGAACGAATAAAGGTGTTGTAATCAATATATTTTTATGATATTATTTATTCGCTAATGTAGAAAAAGTCTAAAAGAGAAGGAGGCAGGAAAAATGTTAGAAGTACTTTTGATCATTGTTTCTATAGCCCTAATTATTGTGTGTCTTTTACAAACGG
Organism: Catenibacterium sp. co_0103; assembly: GCF_004168205.1. GTDB lineage: Bacteria > Bacillota_I > Bacilli_A > Erysipelotrichales > Coprobacillaceae > Catenibacterium > Catenibacterium mitsuoka_A. Next base: position 15,645 of record NZ_RCYB01000041.1, read on the forward strand.
GAAAAACTGATGGTATTGTTAATGCATTAACTGGCCAGAGCTCTAATCTTTTTGCACAGCAAAAAGAAAGAGGTGTGGATTTAGTTCTTACACGTATTACTGTAGGACTAGGTATTGCATTCTTTGTTATCGCAATTCTTATTAAAATGGCAGGATAATAATAAAGGGGCACTTATGAGTGCCTCTTTTCTTTTGTTGGAGGTGAATATATGAAAGAAGATGTTTTAGAATTATTAAAGAATAAAGACTTAAAAGATAGAAGAATAGATGCTCTAGCAAGTGCACTACATTATGATTCTACTGAAGAATATATCGCATTTGTAAAGCTTATGAATAAATTAGAAGAAGATGGTGAAGTGATTAGAGATAATCATAATAACTATCATTTAATAGATGATTTCCATTATTTAAAAGGTGTTTTGAGTTTAAATAAAAAGGGATTTGGTTTTGTAAAGGTTGATGAAGAAACTGAATACTATATTAATAGTAAGAACCTCAATGGTGCTTTTGATCAGGATGAGGTTATGATTGAAACAACTATCTATAGAGGAAAACCTGAAGGACGTGTTGTAAAGATCATTAAACGTGGTATGACTCGACTTGTTGGATTAGTCAGAAAAGGTAGAAGAGAACTCATCATCATGCCTGATGATCCTAAGTTTACTGATTGGATTTATGTAGATGAAGCCCATGCACATGGCGCTATGCCTGGACATAAGGTTGTTGTAGAGATTAAGAAGTACAAGCCTTATTTAAAGGGTGATATTGTTAAGATTATTGGTCATAAGAATGATCCTGGTGTTGATATCTTATCTGTTGTGAATAAGTATGATGTAGATATTGATTTCCCACAAGCAGTCTATGATGAGATTGAGTCTATTCCTCAGTCTATTGATCCAAGTGATATTCCTAATCGTTTAGATATTAGAGATTGGCAGATTGTGACTATTGATGGTGATGATGCCAAGGATTTAGATGATGCGATTTCTTTAAAGAAATTAGATAATGGGAATTATCAGTTAGGTGTTCATATTGCGGATGTTTCATTCTATGTGAATGAAGGAACTGAATTAAATAAGGAAGCGATTAGAAGAGGAACTTCTATTTATCTTGTAGATAGAGTGATTCCTATGCTGCCTCATAAGTTATCTAATGGGATCTGTTCACTTAATGAAGGTGTGGACCGTTATGCAATTAGCTGTATTATGGAGATCAATGATAAGGGACAGGTTGTAGATCATAATATCTACCCTACTGTTATTAGAAGTTCTCATCGTATGACATACAATAATGTGAATGCAATTCTTGCAGGTCATAAAGGATTAAAGAAGAAATACAGTGATTCTGTTGAATTATTCTTTAATATGAAAGAATTAGCTGCTATCTTAAGAAAAAAGAGAGATCGTCGTGGTGCGATTGACTTTGATGTAGATGAAGCAAAGGTTCTTGTAGATGATAAAGGACGTGCTGTAGATGTTGTCTTAAGAAATCGTGGTGAGAGTGATCATATTATTGAAGAATTCATGTTATGTGCTAATGAATCAGTGGCTGAACACTTTAAATGGATGGATGTACCTTTCATCTATCGTATACATGAGTATCCTAAGAAAGAGAAGTTACAACAATTTGTTTCCATTGCGAAGCCTTTGGGTTATACTATTCATGGGTCTCTTGAAAAGATCAACCCTCATGAATTAGCACGTATGATTGAAGAATCTAAGGGAACACCTGAGCATGATATTATTTCTACATTATTATTAAGATCAATGCAGAAAGCACGTTATGATGCTCAATGTCTTGGACACTTCGGTCTTGCGGATGAATTCTATACACACTTCACATCACCTATTAGACGTTATCCAGACTTATTGGTACATCGTTTGATTAGAACTTACTTATTTAAGAATGATTATTCTAGAATGAATGAGTTTGAAGAAATGATTCCAGTACTTGCTGAACAGTCTTCTAATCGTGAAAGAATTGCGATTGATATTGAACGTGAAGTAGAAGATATGAAGAAAGCTGAATTTATGTCTCATCATGTTGGTGAGGTATTTGATGGTTATATTTCTTCTATTACAAGTTTTGGATTCTTTGTATCACTTCCTAATACCATCGAAGGTCTTGTTCATATGACTTCCTTAACAGATGATTATTATGTTTATGATGAAAAGAATCTTATTCTTATCGGTGAACATACAGGACGTATGTTCAAGATGAGTGATCCAGTAAAAGTCAGAGTAATTGAAGCAAATAAGCTAGAAAAGACAATTGACTTCGAGCTTGTAAAAGCTGGAAGTCATAGAAAGAAGAAAAGAAAATTCCGTACAAGAAGGTAATATATATGAAAATCATCTCAAATAACAAAAAAGCATATCATGATTATTTTATCCTAGAAACTTTTGAAGCAGGTATTGAACTAAAAGGTACTGAAATCAAGTCTATTCGCAAAGGCAGTGCCAACCTTAGGGACTGTTTTGTAAGAATTAAAGACCATGAAGCTTTTATTGAGAATATGTATATTGCCCCTTATGAAAATGGAAATATCTTTAATCATGAACCTAGACGTATTAGAAAACTATTGCTTCATAAGAAAGAAATTAGTAAACTAGAGAAGAAGGTTCGTGAGGATGGTTTAACAATCATTCCTACAAAGCTTTACTTCAATACCTCAAAAGCAAAGTTAGAAATTGCTCTTGCAAAAGGTAAGAAGCTTTATGACAAGCGTAATGATTTAAAAGAAAAAGATGCTAAGCGCGATATTGAGAAAGCTCTCAAACGCGCTTATTAATGGGGGCGTCTTGGATTCGACAGGGGTCAGTTTGAATCAGGCAGCAGTCGTTGGCAAACGTTACATGCACAAACAAATATCTGGAAACAGAACAAATTACGCTTTCGCTTAATAGTCGACATAGACTTGCGAATGCAGACCTATCTGCGCTTACACCTTTAGAGTCTGTAACATAACCTGTAAGATAAGGGATATAGGATGTTCTGACTATATTCATGAAAATCAATCAGAAATCGGTATGCGAAAGATTGCTTATTGATCGTAACATACTTAAATTGATTCAATAAGATAAACTGTAGACACCTGATATGGAACGGCTTTTGGACGGGGGTTCGATTCCCCCCGCCTCCACCAAATTTAAGAGTTAAAATGGATGTCATCAAAAAAACTGATGAAATCAACATTTTTTAAGATATTTTAAAGAATCAAAAAATAGCGATTTATGTGGGTGTCACTACCTAGAAATCGCTATTTTTTACTTTAAAGATGAGGTAAAATGGATGTAATGAAAGTAAAGATTGCAGATTATTTATGTTTGATGGAAATTATTAGATAATTTGAATACCCATAATCTACAGGTAACGATTTAAGAGAAGTGTGGAGCAGAAATATTCAGGATATAGACTATTTGTC
>NZ_RCYB01000042.1 GCF_004168205.1 Catenibacterium sp. co_0103
TCAAGCCTGCTTGGCTTTGCCCTGTTTCTAGGCTTTCCCTTGTAGCCTTCGTGATACTTCTTCACTGTTCTGTAATCTACGCCATACTTTCTGGCAAGATCTGCATAGTTTGGTTTGCTTTTAGTAAAATCCATTACGCTAAGTTCAGCTTTTAGCTGATAAAAATCATTTGAATTCATCGATATTACCTCCGGTAAGATAATATCAATAAAATGAAAAAAGACAAAATAATTATGTAGGTTTTCCAACATTCTTATGTTGTTTTTTACCTACATTTTTATTTTATCCTTAGCAGGCAGAAAAGAGGATAGACGTAAAAGTTCTTCAATATATTATGGGACACGCCCACATAGATGTAACAATGGACGTATATAACCATGTAAGTGAGATGTCCAGAATTGAGAGTGAAATCACAAGGCTGGAAAGCGTAGCAATTAGCTGACACCAAAAATAAAAAATTGGTGTCAAAATGGTGTCAAATCAAGAAAAAGTGATGATTATAAGGAAGAAAAAGTGTTGCAAACCCCGTAAAATCAAGGTTTGCAAAAAAAATCTCAAATAATTAGCACACAACTGTTGACAGTGCTAAAAAAGGTGATATACTAGCATTAGCACAAGAGGAAGAAGAGTGCTAAAGGAGTGATTGCGATGAATGGTGAAAAATGGACAGAAGCAATGCAGGAAGCATTTGGACGTGCAGCTCAGAATGCGTTAGCTCTGAATCAACAGATTGTTGATGTTGAACATCTCATGTATGCATTATTAGAAGATAGTTCTGGTATTTTCTATAGAGTACTGACAAAACTTAATATCTCTATCCCAAAAGTACAGGATTTATTAAATGCGGAGATCAATAAGAAGCCTAGCGTTGGGCAGGTGACTCAGGATCAGCTTCGTTTAAGCTATGATCTCAATAGCTGGATTGCGAATGCTGAAAGAATTAAGACAGAATATAAAGATGACTATATGAGTGTAGAACATCTTATTCTTGCAATATTTAATACGCAAAGCACTTTTATTAAAAACTTTGTATCTCGTTATAATTTAAATAAAAAAGAAGTTGAAAAAGTAATTAAGGAAATGAGAGGAGGACATAAAGTGGATACTCCAAACCCAGAAAATAATTATGAAGTACTAGAAAAATATGGACGTGATCTTGTTAAAGATGTAAAAGATGGCAAGATTGATCCAGTTATTGGTCGTGATGAAGAAATTAGACGTGTGATTCAGATTTTATCACGTAAGACAAAGAATAATCCGATTTTAATTGGTGAGCCAGGTGTAGGTAAGACTGCAATTGTAGAAGGACTTGCTTGGCGTATAGTTAAGAACGATGTACCTGAAACATTAAAAGATAAAACTTTATTTGAACTTGATTTAGGTTCACTTGTGGCAGGTGCTAAATATCGTGGTGAATTTGAAGAAAGATTAAAAGCTGTCTTAAATGAAATCAAGAAGTCTGAAGGACAAATCATTATGTTTATTGATGAAATACATCAGTTAGTAGGTGCAGGTAAGACAGATGGTGCGATGGATGCGGCCAACTTATTAAAACCAATGTTAGCACGTGGTGAATTACATTGTATTGGTGCAACAACATTGGATGAATATCGTCAGTATATTGAAAAGGATGCAGCCCTAGAAAGACGTTTCCAGAAGGTATTAGTACAAGAACCTGATATTGATGATACAATTGCGATTTTAAGAGGTTTAAAGGAACCATTTGAATCTCATCATGGTGTTCAGATTCAAGATAGTGCAATTATCGCAGCAGCTCATATGAGTGATCGTTATATTACAGATCGTTTCTTACCAGATAAGGCCATTGACCTTATTGATGAAGCATGTGCTTCAGTACGTATGGAAATTGACTCTATGCCTGAAGAACTAGATACAATTACTCGTGATAAGAATCGTCTAGAAATGGAAAGAATCTCTATTGAAAAAGAAGATTCAACTGAAGATAACGAAAAGAGACTAGAAGAAATCAAAGAAAAAATTGCTTCTTTAAATGAAAAGATTGCTGGATTAACTGAACAATGGAAATCAGAAAAGTCTCAGGTGGATCATATCAAGGATTTAAAGAACCAAAAAGTGCGTTTAGAAACACAGATGGCACAGTTTGAATCTCAGGGTAACCTAGAAGAAGCCTCTAAAATTAAATACCAGACTATTCCAGCTATTAATAAAGAAATAGAAGAATATCAGGCTAAAGAAAATGATGATGCATTATTACAGGAAAAGGTCACTGTAGATACTATTTCTGAAGTCATCTCTAGATGGACTAATATTCCAGTTTCTAAGCTAATGGAATCAGAAAAAGAAAAATTATTACATCTTGAAGATATTATGAAGAAAAGAGTTATTGGTCAGGATGACGCCATCACTAAAGTCACTGATGCAATACTTAGAAGTCGTGCTGGTATTAATGATGAGAATAGACCTATTGGCTCATTCTTGTTCCTAGGTCCTACTGGTGTAGGTAAGACAGAAGTGGCTAAGACACTTGCTGAACAGCTCTTTGATAGTGAAAAGAATATCGTACGTATCGATATGAGTGAATATATGGAGAAATATAGTGTCTCTCGTTTATTGGGTGCTCCTCCAGGATATGTAGGTTATGAAGAAGGTGGACAGTTAACTGAAGCTGTCAGACGTGCTCCATATAGTATTGTCTTATTAGATGAAATTGAAAAAGCCCATCCAGATGTCTTCAATATCTTATTACAGATTCTAGATGATGGTCGTTTAACAGATTCTAAGGGTAATGTAGTCAGCTTCAAGAATACAATTATCATTATGACTTCTAATATTGGTTCTCAGTACTTGTTACAGGGTAACAATGAAGAAACACGTAAAGAAGTAGATAATGAATTAAAGATGCACTTCAAACCTGAATTCTTAAACCGTATTGATGAAATCGTTATGTTCAACTCACTTGACTCAAGTGTTGTTTATAAGATTATTGATAAGTTTATTCATGAACTTGAAGGTCGTCTCGAAGAAAAGAAGATTACTCTAGAAGTCACTGATGCAGCTGAAAACAGAATTGCACAAGATGCATTTGATGCCACATTTGGTGCACGTCCAATCAAGCGTTATATTCAGTCACATATTGAAACAATGCTTGCAAGAGAAATAATCAAAGGTACAATCCATGCTAACAGTCATGTAGTCATTGACTATGATAATGGATTTATAGCTAGAGAAGCATAAGTTGTTTGAAAGAAGATAGAACCCCTCTCTATCTTCTTTTTCTTTTCATTGTTTCATAAAAATGGTAGAATGCTAGAGGAGAGAGATGATTATGCAGAGATATTTTATTAAAAATAATTATAGACAAAATGACATCATTATCACTGATGATTCTATGTATAAGCATATTACTAAAGTAATGCGTATGGAAAAGGGTGAACATGTCATTTGTATTGATGAAGACAAACATGTTTACTTATGTGAAATCATCGATACAAAGCAGGGTTTACTACAAATTAAAGAAGAACTTCAGGAAGATAATGAATTAGATGTTGAAGTGACACTTGTTTATGGTTTACCAAAGAGCGATAAGTTTGAATTTGTAATTCAAAAAGCAACAGAACTAGGCGTTACACGTATAGTTCCTTTGCGTGCTTCTAGAAGTATAGTGAAAATGGATGAAGGACGTTTTAACAAGAAAAAGGACCGCTTTGTTCGCATCGCCCAGGAAGCAAGTGAACAATGTCATAGACAGATTGTTCCTGAGATTACACCTCCTATTCAATTATCACAATTAAAGGATTATTTATCTGAAGTGAATGTTGTGGCATATGAGGAAGAAAGTAAGAATGGGGAACATTATGCTTTCACAAAAGCACTCAATGATCTTCATACATCTATTACTATTATAGTAGGACCAGAGGGTGGTTTTGATCTTCAGGAAGTAGAAAAGATGCAGTCAATGGGTGTTGTGCCATGCTCTATTGGTAATCGTATTTTAAGAAGTGAGACAGCACCTTTATATATGCTTAGTGTTATAGGGTATAGAAGAGAATTGGGGGATTAATATGAACTTTATTGCAGTCATTAATAAATACAGCAGGGATATAAAATACAATAAAACAAACTTATATCATTATTGTGAAGAACATAAAAAAGAATTAGAAGACTTGAATATTCGTTTTAAGGTTAAATCAGAAATTGAATTATTCAATATGGAAATCCTTTTGCGTGCACTAGATGTAAAAGATGCAATTGAAGGTTCCTATAATCTTTTTGCGTCAGGTCATTATGATATGTTTGAATATATTACCTATGAAGAAAAAAGAAAGATGTTTAATAATGATTTAAAGAATGTATTAGAAACACTCCCTCATTTTTATGATGAAGAAAGTTCACGAGATATTTATATTCCTATCTATTCTCCTGATATCAATAATTGGTATATCAATGATTATCAGATTCTCTTATTAAAGCAACATGCAGAATATGTGAAGAATCAGCCAATTACACTAGATACTGCTTTTAGATATTATGGACCAGTTGTATTTGATACACCTTTTTCCAGCTTAGAAAAAGTATATGAAAATGAATCTCATATTGCCTATTATTATGAAGAATTAGGCGCTATCTATTTATTTGTGAAAGAAGACTATTCATTGATTTGTCGTATTGTGATTGGCGATGATAATCGTCATTCTAACAGGGCGTCTATTGAAGATGCAAAAGAATTAGTGGTTTATTATGAACATGGTGAATATACACAGTTCATACAATACATGTATGATCATCAATTAATTAGTAATCGTACATACAAGAAATTAATAAAGAAAGTGAAGTGAGACAATGGCAACAGTTGCTTTTCATACATTAGGCTGTAAAGTAAACAGCTACGAATCAGAAGCGATGTTAGAAATATTCAAGAAAAGAGGGTATGACAATATCGACTTTGAATCTCCTGCAGATGTATATGTTATTAATACATGTACTGTCACAAATACAGGGGACTCTAAATCAAGACAGATGATCCGTAAGGCACATCGTACTAATCCTGATGCAGTCATCTGTGTAGTGGGATGCTATTCACAGGTAGCAAGTGAAGAAATCACAGAAATAGAAGGTGTTTCTGTAGTACTTGGAACACAACATCGTGCTTCTATTGTAGACTTTGTAGAAGAATATAAGATGACACATAAACAGATTGTGAAAATAGAAAATGTTATGAAGGTCTCTCGTTTTGAAGACTTAAGTATTCATGCATTTGAAAATAAAACAAGAGCCTTCCTAAAAATTCAGGATGGATGTAATAACTTCTGTACATATTGTATTATCCCTTATGCACGTGGTGGAGTTCGTTCTCGTTCTAAGGAAGATGTTTTAAGACAGGCTCAGGAACTTGTAGATAGAGGGTTTGTAGAAATCGTCTTAACGGGTATTCATACAGCAGGTTATGGTGTGGATTTAGACAATTATTCTTTCTATGATCTATTAGTAGACTTAACAACTAAAATTAAGGGATTAAAGAGATTACGTATTTCTTCTATTGAAATGAGTCAGGTGAGTGATGAAATTATTGAACTTATTGGTAGAAGTCCTATTATCGTAGATCATTTACATATTCCTATTCAGTCTGGTACAGATTCTATTCTAAGAAGAATGGCAAGACATTATAATACAGCTGAATTTGAAAAGAAGTATTTTGAACTTAAAGAAGCATTGCCGGGTATCTCTATTACTACAGATGTCATTGTAGGATTCCCTGGAGAAACAGAAGAAGACTTCGTTGATACATATAACTGGATTAAGAAACTTCATTTCAATCAATTACATGTTTTCCCTTATTCAAGAAGAAAGGGAACACCAGCAGATAGAATGCCAAATCAGGTACCAGGAGATGTCAAGAAAGACCGTGTTAGAAGACTATTGCAGCTTTCTGATGAATTAAAAACTGAATTCGCATTATCTGAAATGAATAAGGAACTAGAAGTGCTTATTGAAGAAGAAAAGGATGGCTACATGGTAGGACATGCCTCTAATTACTTAAAGGTTTTTGTTGCAGATCATTCTTTAAAAGAAGGACATATTTATAAAGTAAAGGTAACAGATCATCGAGGTTATGATTTAATCGGGGTGGTTTCTAGTGAAGAAGCTTAATGAGCTTTTTAAAGTTGAAAGTGATATAAAGATTGAATCTATTCATAGCGATTCCCGTTATGTCAGAAAGGATTCTATCTTCTTTTGTATTGAAGGTCTTGTGACAGATGGTCATAAATATGTCGATGATGCTATCTTCCAAGGTGCTAAATGTATTGTTCATTCTAAGCCGTTACGTCGTTATTATCAGGGTATTGTTTATATTCAGGTATCAGATGTCTTAGATGAACTCAATCGTGTGGCAGATCTCTTCTATGATCATCCTTCCTATAAGATGACAGGAATAGGTGTTACAGGAACAAGTGGTAAAACAGTCGTAGCCCGTGTTGTTGCAAGACTACTAGGACGTTATTTAAAGATGGGCTATGTAGGTAACAACGGAATAGAATATGGACCTACAATGATGCAGATGACTGGTACTACACCAGATCCTATCTGTTTACATCGTAACTTCTATAACATGGTTAAAGAGAATGTGAAGGGCTTTACTCTAGAAGTCTCTTCTCATGGCTTAGCTTTAAAGCGTGTTGATTCAGTTAATTTCAGTATTGCGGTATTTACAAATGCTTATGAAGAACATATGGACTTCCATGGAACTGTAGATAACCTGATGACATCTTATGTTAAACTCTTTAGATTGCTTAAAGAAGGTGGTTATGCCATTCTTAATGCAGACGAAGTACGTTTTAATCATTATCTAACTACTAACTATAAGGATATGGCTGATCATGCCAAAATATTAACCTATGGTATTCATCATAAAGCAGATATTATGGCACGTGAGATTGAATATTATATAGATCATTCAGCATTTAATATCTATATTAAAAATCATTACTATCATGTAGAAGTTCCTATTATTGCACCATTTAATATATCTAACACTCTTGCAATATTGACAACCCTTTATGCCTTAGAAATGACACCGGATGAAATCGTGAATGCGATTAAATATATTCAGCCAGTAGAAGGTAGAATGGAAGTAGTCCCTGTTAAACAGCCTTTCCATATTATTGTTGACTATTGTCAGCATGCACATAACTTTGAAGAAGTATTCAAGTTTGTCCATAGTGTTAAAGGAAATGGTCATTTAATTGCGGTATTTGGTGCACCAGGACGTAAAGATATCCATAAAAGAAGTAAGATAGGTGCTTTAGCTAATAAATACTGTGATTATGTTATATTGACAGAACAGGATGAAAGAGATGATGATATCGAAGGCATCTGTTCACAGATTCAAGAACAGATTGTTGATCCTATTTCAGTGATTATTACTGATCGTCGTTATGCCATTCAGCAGGCAATAGATGCAGCTTGTCCAGGTGATGTTATTTTGATTTTAGGAAAAGGCCATGAACAGTTCATGACATCACTAGTGGGTAATACACCTTATCCCGGAGATAAATTCATTGCTCAGGAATATGCGAAAAAACTCTATAATGAACAATTAGAAGACGATATGTAAAACTTGAAAAATAAAAGTCAAAAAAGGCTTGCATTATTAAAAATCATTGTGTATAATCATATTCGAATTTAGCGGTAAAGGGGGGAAAGTTCAATGGCAAAGACAGTAGTAAGAGAAAATGAATCTTTAGATGATGCTTTACGTCGTTTTAAGAGACAAGTTTCTAGAACAGGAACCCTTGCTGAAGCTCGTAAAAGAGAATTCTATGTTAAACCTGGTTTAAAGAGAAAAATGAAATCAGAAGCAGCTAGAAAGAACCAGAAGAAACGTCGTAGATAAGATTTATTTTTAGAAGAGTCATCTGACTCTTCTTTTTTTCAATGAAAGGATGATTTTATGGAAAAAGTGATTCAGTTAAGTGATTATAGCTTAGATGCCATTCAATTGTTGTGTGGCCCAAGTGATGAAAATATCGCTTTATTGGAAGATGAATTCGAGAATGCAATCAATGTCCGTGGTACAGACATTTATTTAGATCATAGTGATCTTGTATTAGAAAAGGTGATTCAGGTACTTGCTAAACTTACTAAAAAGGATGTACGTATTTCTAAAAGAGATGTGGTGTACGCAATCAAGTTAGGACGTAATGGTAAGCTTGATGAAATGGATTCTCTATTTGATATTCATATTGCCCGTACAAGTCATGGCAAGATTATATATCCTAAGACAATGGGGCAGTTAGAATACTATCATTCTTTAAAAGATCATGATGTGGTATTTGCGATTGGTCCAGCGGGTACAGGTAAAACATACTTATCTGTAGTGTTTGCTGTACAGGCATTAAAGAATCATGAAGTACAAAAAATCATTCTCACTAGACCAGCTGTAGAAGCAGGAGAAAACCTAGGGTTTCTTCCTGGAGACCTTAAAGAAAAGATTGACCCTTACTTAAGACCTCTTTATGATGCACTTTATGATATGTTAGGTGCAGAAAATACAGAGAAATTAATTGAAAAGGGTATTATTGAAATAGCGCCACTTGCTTATATGCGTGGGCGTACACTAGAAGATGCTTATGTTATTTTAGATGAAGCACAAAATACAACAGACAATCAGATGAAGATGTTCCTTACACGTTTAGGTTTTAACTCTAAGATGTGTATTACAGGGGATATTACTCAGATTGACTTACCTAAACAGACAACAAATGGTCTCAAACATGCTATGAAGATCTTAGATGGTGTCAAAGGTATTTCCTTTGTTTACTTAACAGCACTTGATGTAGTGCGTCATCCAGTTGTTGCTAGAATCATTGAAAAATATGACATGAACAAATAAGACTGATTATTTCTAATCAGCCTTCATAATATTTTAATATCTTTTTATGGGCAGTAGGAATAGTTAATTCCTCCTGCTTATTTTTTGTACAGAAGTCAATAGAACGTTTATTAGCTTTAAATACATATACATGCATATACCATGTACGATGAGTAAATACATGCTTAAAATCCTTTAAATGCGATAATACCTCTAAGTTGATCCCATAGTCTTCTTTAAACGCTTCTATAAAGGAATAAGGACTCTCTACTTCATATTGAGGAAGTAAATACATATTTTCTAGCAGCCTATTTTTATTTTTAATAAGCATCACTTCATCATCATATACTACAATACCTGTAATATAAGATAAGCTTTTTTTATTTACTTTTTTTATATTAATAGGTAGTACGTCCTGCTTATTTGTCAAATAGGCAATGCATTCCTTTTGAAGTGGACATTCATTGCAATGAGGGTGAACAGGTAAACATACCGCATTCGCAAAATCCATAATCCCTTGATTAATCTTTGCTGAATCATAACCAATAACGAGTTGATTACCTATATCTGTAATTGTCTTCACAGTCTTATTTAACGCAATATTCTCTTCTATCGCATATAATCTACTCAATACTCTTAATGCATTTCCGTCTACCGCAATATAAGGCTTATGATACGCAAAACTCATAATAGCACTTGCAGTATAGGGTCCTACACCAATAAGCGCGAGAATGTCTTTATACTCCTTAGGGAATGTATCTTTAATCAGATTAGCACTCTTATGAAGATGCAATGCACGACGATAATACCCTAACCCTTCCCAATACTTATAGACTTCTTCTATTGTTGCATTCGCAAGTGTTTCTATATCCGGAAATCTTTCAATAAAACGTTTATAATAGGGAATCACTGCAGTGACAGTCGTCTGTTGCAGCATAATCTCACTTACCCAGATTTTATAAGGGTCTTTAATATCTCTAAAAGGAAGATCACGTTTATTGACTTCATACCACTTTATTAATTTTTCTTGTATACTCATATAAATCACCATGAGTCATTATATAATATGTATGTATTTTTGTCTTTGAATATGCTAGAATATATGTACAAACTAATTCGTATTAGGAGGTCAATAGTATGAAACTGATAATTGCGATTGTGAATAATGATGACAGTTCAACTGTCCAGAGCGCTTTAACTGAAGGTGGATTCTTTGTCACAAAGCTTGCTACTTCAGGAGGTTTCTTAAAGAAAGGTAATACTACATTCTTTGTAGGAACAAATGATGATAAGGTAGATAGCGCTATTGAAATCATTAAAGCCAATGCAAAGAAACGTGTAGAAAAGGAACCTACAGTACCACCTACTGAAATGGGTGAATTCTTTACACCAATCATGGTAGATGTACTTGTTGGTGGGGCAACAGTATTTGTAGTTGACGTTGATCGTTTTGAGAAAATCTAATAATTGAGAAAAAAAGGATGGTCAAACCATCCTTTTTACTTTAAGATATCAACAGGTGATATAAATGAATGAAAATTTTGAATATAAGATTGCAACAAAAGAAGATATAGACGCAATTGTCCAGTTTCTTGCGAAAGATTATTATGAAACATCAAGAGCTTTAAAAGATCCCTGTAAGATGATCTTTTTAGCCTACAGTGGAGAAGTGATTATAGGTATACTAGAACTCTTAGATCTTTCTAATATATCTTTTGTTTATGTATCAGAAGATTATCAGGATACTCTTGTACAAGAAGAGCTGCTTGAACTTGCTGAAAGATTTGTTACAAAAGAACTAACTGCTTATACAGATGAAGAACATTTATCTTTTTTTAAGCAGCATGATTATAGTGTAGATGTAGAATCTAATGGTCGTTATTTATTGAAGAAGACAATCCCTGTTCTTCCTCGTTTTAGTGATTATGATCAGGTTTTAGCGTTTATTGAAGCACAAAAGGATCGAGTTTATTCTCTCACAAACTTTAAGAACTTTATGTATGATTTCTATGATCCTCAAACTAAATTAACATGTGTTCATATTGGCGGTACAAACGGGAAAGGCTCTACAACTAACTATACAAAAGAAGTATTAAAATGTGCAGGCTATAAGGTAGGTACATTTACTTCTCCTGCTTTAGTAAATCGTTTAGATATTATTCGTGTGAATGATAAACCAATTGATGAAGCGACTATTGTGAGATATGCGAATCGTTATATGGATGATTGGATGGCTTATGAGCTTTCTAAGTTTGAAATAGAAGTATTTATCGCAGTCATGTATTTTATTGAACAGGGTGTAGATATTGCCATATTTGAAGTAGGGCTTGGTGGGACATTAGATGCCACTAATATCATTTCACCAATACTTACAGTCAATACAAATATTGGTTTAGATCATATAAACTTCTTAGGAAATACATATGCGAGTATTGCCAGAAGTAAAGCGGGAATCATTAAACGTGGTATTCCTTATATGACTGCAGAAAGAAGATCAGAATGCTTAGATATCTTCTATGAAGAAGCCCATAAGCAGCATTCTTATGTTATAGAAATAAGAAAACCTAAACATGTCTATTATGGTGCTTCTATTTCTTATGATTATCATGGATATCATATATCTTTATCTACTTCAGCACATTATCAGGTTACTAACAGTGCACTTGCGATTAATATATTAGAATATATTAGAAAAGAATTCCCATTCAAAGATGCAGATCTAGAAAAAGGAATGCATGATGCAGTATGGGAAGGACGTTTTGAAACAATTCATCAAAATCCTTTAATTATCCTAGATGGTGCACATAATAGAGAAGGAATGGATGCCTTCTTTGAAAGTGCCCGTGATTTTAGTGATATTAAAATCATCTTTTCCGCACTAGGAGATAAGGATACTCATCATATGTTAGAAAAATTATTATCTTTATCAAAGGATATTACTGTTACTCAGTTTGATCATCCTCGCCGTGCAACTGCCAAAGCTCTTGCAGAAGACTTCCCAGTGAAGATTGATGAAGACTGGAAACATGCAGTAGATGAGGCTTATAGTCATAAAGGTGTTGTATTTATTACAGGTTCTCTCTATTTTATTTCTAAAGTGAGACAATATATCTTATATAAATAATGAAGAAATTTATTAAATATAAATGGCCTGATGAGGTTATTCATGCATTAGGTGATATGGGAATGATTGCGCCTGGAATAATCCAGAAGAAATCGTATAGACTTATTGAGAAGAGTCAATCATTTATCTTAAATGTTGATTCTTCCAAAGATCGTCTGTTATCCATTATTCCACCTTTACTTGCATCTATGATTCATGAAGAGAAAACTCAGATTATCTTGCTTGGACATAAAGAAGAGTTGTTATCATCTTCTTTTGATATGAAAGAATATAATAAATACACACAATATCGTTTTGTTACATCTTATCCTGGTACCAATACATTTGAAGAATGCCAGACAATTTATAAGGGTATTGATATACTCTTTACTACGCCTTCTAAACTATTAGAATATATGAGAAGACAAGTGATAGATACTAACTTCGTCTCGTATCTCATTTATCAGGATTCTCATAGCTTTTCTAGTGAAGAAATAAGAGAAATAAAGGAAATCAAGAAACATCTTCCTTTAGACTGTTCAAGTATTCTTTATGGACTTCATCATCATGAGTTCTTAAAGAAAAATATTCATACTACATTGCATGTTGATTCTTCTAAGGTAGAATGTACACATTTCTTATGTAAAGAACCATATTTCAATACAGAAAAGAAACAGATTATATTTGTAGAAAGCTATGAAGATATTCTTTATTATGCTGAAAAACTGAATGTCAATTTTGTGATTCATCAATTTATGAATCATGCTTCTCAGTATCGCATCATGCATGAGTTTAATAAAAAGGGTGGCCTTTTGATCGTATCTGATATGGCTTCACGCTATTTATCTTTGCATTGTGACACAGTGATTCATCTAGGAACGACTCATATAGACCAATATATGTCTCATTTATCCCGTGTTTTAGGTGTGAAGCATTCTTATATCTATGATACAAAGTTCACTAAGAAACAGCTTGAAGGAGTCGTTATTACTATTTCAAAAGAGGATTATGATACAAAACATCATCTTCTTTATGAAACAATAACTAAAAATCCAGACATGCTTCAAACATTACAAACTGATCAATTAATTACGATTATCCATCATTTAGCCCTATAGGAGAAAAATGTTGTTATTTTTTTAACAATAATAATTCCCTTATATAGGGCTTTTTTTAAATGTGTAATCAATTACAGAAAAGAAAGCGTTTGCAAGTAAGCCCTTACAAGTGTATAATGAAATAAGTGAAAAGACATAAGGAGGATTTAGTAGTTATGAAAAAATATGTTTACTTATTTAGCGAAGGTAACAAGGATATGCGTAATCTCCTTGGTGGTAAAGGTGCCAACCTTGCTGAAATGACAGGTATCGGTTTACCTGTACCTCAGGGATTCACAGTGACTACAGAAGCTTGTACACAATATTATGAAGACGGGAAAATGATCTCAGATGATATTAAAGGACAGATTGTTGAACACGTTAAAAAGCTTGAAGAAATCACTGGAAGAACTTTAGGTGATCCAAAGAATCCATTATTAGTATCTGTACGTTCTGGTGCAAGAATCTCAATGCCAGGTATGATGGA
This sequence comes from Catenibacterium sp. co_0103, assembly GCF_004168205.1. Lineage (GTDB taxonomy): Bacteria > Bacillota_I > Bacilli_A > Erysipelotrichales > Coprobacillaceae > Catenibacterium > Catenibacterium mitsuoka_A. The sequence continues at coordinate 13,539 of NZ_RCYB01000042.1, forward strand.
TACAGTATTAAACTTAGGTTTAAATGATGAAGTAGCTAAGGAATTCGCTGCAACAACTGGAAATGAACGTTTCGTATATGATTCATATCGTCGTTTCATCCAGATGTTCGCTGACGTTGTAAAAGGATTCCCTAAATCAGACTTCGAACATAAATTTGATGCAATTAAAGAAGAAAAAGGTGTTGAATTCGATACTGAACTTACTGCCGAAGACTTAAAAGAAGTTGTTGCAGTTTATAAAGAAGCTTATAAAGCACATGCAGGTGTTGATTTCCCTCAGGAACCAATCGAACAGTTATTAGCTGCAGTTGAAGCCGTATTTGGTTCTTGGAATAATGACCGTGCCATCACTTATCGTCGTTTAAATGATATCCCAGGTTCTTGGGGTACAGCTGTAAACGTTCAGCAGATGGTTTATGGTAACAGAAGTGATAAGTCAGGTACTGGTGTTGCCTTCACTCGTAACCCAGCAACTGGTGAAAATAAATTATTCGGTGAATATTTAATGAACGCTCAGGGTGAAGACGTTGTTGCTGGTATCAGAACACCTCAGCCGATTGCTACATTAAATGAAGTTATGCCAGAATGTTATGAACAGTTCCAGAAGATCTGTCATATTCTTGAAGACCATTATAAAGATATGCAGGATATGGAATTCACAATTGAAGATGGTAAATTATTCATGTTACAGACTCGTAATGGCAAGAGAACAGCTCAGGCTGCTTTAAAGATTGCTGTTGACATGGTTGATGAAGGCATGATTAATGAACAAGAAGCATTATTAAAGGTTGAACCAAAACAGTTAGACCAGTTATTACATCCAAACTTCGATAAAGAAGACTACAAGGCTGCAAAGGCTGTTGCTACAGGTTTAGCTGCTTCTCCAGGTGCTGCTACTGGACATATCTACTTTACAGCTGAAGATGTTCAGGAAGCACATGCAAATGGTGTACAGGATATGATCTTAGTACGTAATGAAACTTCTCCAGAAGATATCGAAGGTATGAACTTAGCTAAAGGTATCTTAACTGTACGTGGTGGTATGACATCTCATGCTGCAGTAGTTGCTCGTGGTATGGGTACTTGCTGTGTTGCTGGTTGTGGTGTATTAAGAGTTTCTGAAGATAAGAAGACATTAACATTACCAGATGGTACAGTATTAACTGAAGGTGATTATGTATCATTAAATGGTTCTACTGGTGAAGTATTTGCTCAGAAGATCAAGACTGTTCCTGCTGCGATTAGTGGCGATTTTGAAACATTCATGGCTTGGGCTGATAAAGAAAGAAAATTATTAGTAAGAACTAATGCGGATACTCCTAGAGATGCTAAACAGGCTGCGACATTTGGTGCTGAAGGTATCGGATTATGCCGTACTGAACATATGTTCTTCGAAGAAGAAAGAATTTTCAACTTCAGAAGAATGATTACTGCAGAAGATGTAGAAACTCGTAAGGAAGCATTAGAAAAGATTCTTCCATATCAGAGAGGAGACTTTGAAGAATTATTCAAAGCTATGGATGGTTATAGTGTTAATATCCGTTTCTTAGATCCACCTCTACATGAATTCTTACCTCATACTGATGATGAAATCAAACCATTAGCTGAAAGCTTAGGTATGACTTTCGAAGCATTAAAGGAAAGAGTAGAATCATTAAAAGAATTCAACCCAATGATGGGTCACAGAGGATGCCGTCTTGCTGTTACTTATCCAGAAATTGCTGAAATGCAGACAAGAGCTGTTATTGAAGCTGCAATCAACGTAACTAAGGAAACAGGACATCCAGTTACTCCAGAAATCATGATCCCATTAGTTGGTGATGTTAAAGAATTAAAGTATGTAAAGAATGTAGTTGTTAAGACTGCTGATAAGTTAATTGCTGAAAGCGGATTAGATATGAAATATGAAGTTGGTACTATGATTGAAATTCCAAGAGCTGCAATCACAGCTGATAAGATTGCAGCTGAAGCTGAATTCTTCTCATTTGGTACTAATGACTTAACTCAGATGACATTCGGTTTCTCAAGAGATGATGCTGCTAAGTTCTTAGGCGATTACTATTCTAAGAATATCTATGAACATGATCCATTCGCTACTGTTGACCAGGAAGGCGTTGGAGAATTAATGAAGATTGCATCTGAAAAGGGAAGATCAACTCGTCCTGATATCAGACTTGGTATCTGTGGTGAACATGGTGGCGATCCAAAGACAGTAGAATTCTGTCATAAGATTGGATTAACTTATGTATCTTGCTCACCTTACCGTGTACCAATCGCAAGACTTGCTGCTGCTCAGGCTGCTGTAAAAGAAAAAATGGGTATTTTGTAATAACTACTTATCCTTTCACTAGGCCGTTCTTATGAACGGCCACTTTTTTATACCAAAACTATATGATATAATGACATTTAAGAAGGAATATAAGAATATGAAATTACAACTAACATTAAACAGTCTTGCCTTAATATTATGCTGTGGTGATTTGATTCCAAGTTCCACGCAGCCTATAAGTACACAAGAGTGGCAGGAAATAGAGAAAAAATTAAAATCAGCCCATAAAGAACCAAGTATGATTACAGGGATGAGTATTGATACATTAACCCAGATCATAGGTTTAGATGAATTTACAGCTCATAAGATAGAAAAGAGACAAAAGCTCTTACCAGATCTTTTTTATGCACTGCAGAATTTAGAAAACCAGGATATTGGTGTCACAACTATCTATGAAGAAGATTATCCTGCAAGTCTAAGAGTATTAGGGACTAAGATGCCTTTAGTCATTAGCTATATAGGTGATTTATCTTTAAGTTATGGAGTCAATATATCAGTTGCTGGTCCACAGATGATGAACAAGACAATGCGTCATGTCACTAAAGAAATTATGAAAAAAATTTCAAAGGAAGGCTATACAGTAGTTGTGGGTGGTTCTAAAGGTGTAGAAGAACTTGCCTTAAGAACGCAGTTAACTAATAACGGAAATGCGGTATTATTTGTCGCAGATCATATGTTTGATAAAATTAGACTGTATTCTAAATATATTAAACAGAATAAATTAGTTATTATGACTGCCAATGATCCATATGCTTTATTTGATGTCACTCATGCATTAGATAAGAATCTTTATATATGTGGTATGGTCTTTGCCCAGATAGTAACAGGTACGCATATTGGTAGTGGTCCTGTCTGGTTTACTTCTATTCAGAATATCCATTCTCATTGGACAAGACAGCTTGTTTATGAAACATTGGATTATAGTGGTAATATTAGACTCATTGAAATGGGAGAGGCCCATTTTACTGATGAAGATTTAAAATCAGAAGTTACTTTAGCTGAAATATTAGATAATCATGAAACAGTTATTAAGAAAGATGATCCAAGTATTGATCAAATGACAATATTTGAATTCATAGAGGATAAACATGAATAATATAAAAAAATATCCTGTTACTTATACACTACTTGCATTATGTATACTTACTTATATAGGAACAACCTTATTATTTAGTATTGATATGAATGCGATGCAGGGCTTAGCTTGCGGAGGGTTTAATCCATACTATGTTCAAGTTACTCATCAATACTATCGTTTGATTACTGCAAATTTCATTCATTTTGGATTAATGCATATAGTAGTGAATTGTTATTCTATGTATAATCTCAGTTGTTTTGTAGAGTATTTGATGGGTTCTAAAAAGTATTTGATAGTCGTACTTGTATCCATGCTTTCTACCACTGGTCTTCCTTATATTGCATATTTATTATTGGGCGTTGGAGCCCATACAGTAAGTGGCGGTATTAGTGGTGTAATCTTTGGAATCATTGGTGCTATCGGTGCTCTTTATTTGTTCTATCCTACACAGCTTCGCGATATTGCAAGAAACCTAGGAATGAATGTCTTACTGATGTTGTTTATTTCTTTTATTGTACCGACAATATCTTTATCCGGTCATGTAAGTGGGATGATTGGCGGTTTTGTTTCAGCTTATATTATTCTTTATATTAATAAAAGAAAAAGACAGAAGTTCTTTTATAGTTCATAAAGCGTTGATATACTTTATACAAGAGGTGAGTCTATGAATATTGCGATTGTCTACAGTCATACAAGTAAATATGCACATATTCTTGCATCACAGATGGCAAAAACTGCAAGAACACAGGCAATTTCCTTTCAGGACTTTGATTTTCATGCCCATGTTGATCTTCTTGTATTAGGATTTGATTGTCCATGCTTTGGTAAACCAAAGGAAGTGGAACAATTCATTATGCAGCTTGATCGTCACTATGTGAAGAATATTGCTTTATTTTCTACATTCATGTTCTCATCAAAGGCATTAGATGATATGTCTGATTTATGTATGAAACAGGATCTTCCACTTATGCGAGAACAATACTGCTGTAAACTTCCAATAGAACTTCATGCTCATTTATCAGATAATGCGATCAATGGCGGTGTCATCTATGTAGATGATATGATTAATATATGTAGAAATTATTATTGACAGCGTGAAGTTGTCTTTTTGGTAATTTAAAATAACTAGGGGTTTCCTAAATTTTAATTATCACGCAGTAAGGGGTGAATCTCACCCCTTATTTCTTTATAGTCTAGAAGTCTATTTCAGAAATATCTAAATCTAACGATGAGTCTTCATCGTTATTTTTCATTAGAGAAAACTGAATATCATCAATTTGGTGAGAAATAGACTCCAGACGAACAAGTATATCTTCTAAAACTTCATCTTCCTCAAGTATTACTGGTTCATTATCCTCATCAACAATAAGTCTAAATACCTTACTCATATTATTTACCATCCTTTCTGATACTTGTGTAATAGAAGGTTGTATCCTCGTTTAATGTATAAAGGATACGATTGCGAAATCTCTCCCAGTTCAAATAGCCGTTTGAGGCATGCTTGAGGAGCTTGATGGACTTGTTTCTGTTTTCAACGATGGCAGTATTCATCTTTCTGTTTGCCTTGTCATCCACAATTATAAAACTGTTGATGATCTCTTTTTTCCAGTTGGTAAGAGTATTCGCAAAAGGGCTCATCTCTGCAACGGTGCTGCTTCTAAA
>NZ_RCYB01000043.1 GCF_004168205.1 Catenibacterium sp. co_0103
ATCCTTTTTTTCTTTCTATAGATTTATTGACCTTAAGAACATGATAAATGATTTATGAAATAAACAAAACAGATAGCAGAAAACTGCCCCTAAAAAGTTGACAGCATAAAAGCAAAGCCAGGAGTTCATACCCCTGACTTTTTCAAAGCTTGAGTAAACCCCAAGTCTATTTAGTTACTCGTCTTTTTTTGTGTATCTATAATAGTTGTAAAATGAGACTATTTGTGGTTAAATAGACTTGATATGAATGCAAGGAGGCTTAGAGATGAATATTAGTGAAATAATTAAACAGAAAAGAGAAGAAAAAGGATTATCTGTGGAGGAATTATCTTCTCAGACAATGCTTTCAATCGCAATAATTAATGATTTAGAAAATGGCAACTTTGACCATTATCAGGGTGAAGAAGCCTATATGAAGATGTATTTAAGAAAAATCTGCCGTGCTCTTGATATAAATGAAAAAGAAGTGCAGAATGAATATTTAAATTTAACTCAGAAAATTGAGTTAGAAGAATTACAGGAAGCAGAAGCACAGAGTGAGAATACAAAGAAAAAGTTATCTGCAGATGAGGAAAAAGCAAAAGCTTTCCGTTTTGAAAAGCCTTCATTTACAAATAATAAAGGTGTAGTAGGTGATAAGAGTCATTTGAATGTGATTAGAGTAATTATTATTATATTACTTGTTGCGATGATTTTCTGTGTAGGTTTCTTTGCGATTAGTAAAACAAAGTCTAAGGCAAATGTACCATCATTTACAAGTAATCAGCAGACTGCAGCAGGTGAAGTAACTAAGAAGCCTTCTAAAAAGAAAACTGAAAAGAAGAAAGAAGAAGTTGTACCTGCAGTGACTTATACAAGAAATAGTGATTTAAATTATAATTTTAAATTAAAGGATCCAAATGCACAGACTTTTAAATTAAAGGTTGAATATTCTAAGAAGTGCTGGGGTAGTCTTTATGTAAACCGTACTAAATACACTAAGTTTGAAGGTAAGGTTTATAATGAAGGCGACAGTGTTGAAGTAACACTAAATACAGCAGACTTTAGCACATTAAGACTTGTAAGTGGTGAACAGTCTGGTGTTAAGGTATATGTGGATGATGTAGAAGTTCCATTAACTGATGAAGAAAAGGCTGAAACAGGACTTAAATATACTAATTTAACATTGGAGAAGTAAGATGAATTTACCAAATCGTTTAACAGTAACACGTTTATGTCTTGTGCCAGTATTTATCGCATTATATTTATGTCCTTATTTTACAGATATCAGTGTGCCTCAGATTCATATTCTCTTTACTGATATCTCTGTCATTCAGTTATTAGCTTTTATTGTATTTTTAGGAGCATCTCTTACAGACTTTCTAGATGGTTATCTTGCAAGAAAAAATCATCTTGTCACTACTTTTGGTAAGTTTGTGGATCCTATTGCGGATAAGATGCTTGTGAATTCAGCACTTATTCTTCTTACTTGGAACAATAAGATGTCAGTCATTGCCTTAATCGTTATGCTTTTAAGAGATACTTTCGTGGATGGTGTACGTCTTGTTGCGTCTAGTTCTAATAGAGTTCTTGCTGCTAGTATTTATGGAAAACTTAAGACAGTCACTCAGATGGTGGGTATTTGTCTTCTCTTATTAAATAATCCAATCTTTGCACACTGGGATATCCCATTTGCGAATTATGTCATTAATATCGCAGCATGTGTTTCATTATTATCTGGTATTGATTATTTCTGGAAGAATAGAGATTTAATCATGGAGAGTATGTAATATGGAAGATTTAGTTAGATTGTTGATAAAAAAGAATGTAACAATTTCTAGTGTTGAAAGCTTTACAGTAGGAAACTTTGCAGCAACTCTTGGATCAGTTCCAGGAGTTTCTGCTGTTTATAAGGGAAGTCTTGTCAGTTATCAGACAATTATTAAGCATCAGGTATTAGGTATCCCTCAGGAAGTGATTGATACCTATGGTGTAGTATCGAATGAAGTAGCAGGCCTTATGTGTATCAATGGACAGAAGATGTTTGAGACAGATCTTTGTATTTCATTTACAGGTAATGCAGGTCCAGATGCTATGGAAGGCAAGAAGGTCGGTTTGATATATATTGGAATTGCCTATAAGGATGAAGTTCATACATATGAATATGAACTAGAAGGCAGCCGTAAACAGATTGTAGAACAAGCTCTTGCAATCGGAAAAATGAAGATTTCTGAAATTTTGAAGTAATTTATAAATAATTGTCGTATGAATATGTATGGAGGTATATGTTTATGGCGAAGGAAAAGAAAACCGCAGTCAAAGATACTGATGCAGCATTAGATGATGCAATCAGTCAAATTGAAAAGAAATTTGGTAAAGGGTCTGTTATGCGTCTTGGAGACCGTACAGCAGTGGATGTAGACGTCATCCCTTCAGGCTCTTTAACTCTTGATAAAGCATTAGGTATTGGTGGTTACCCTAAAGGTCGTATTATCGAAATATATGGTCCTGAATCAAGTGGTAAGACAACTCTTACATTACATGCGATTGCCCAGGCACAAAAGCAGGGCGGTAAAGCAGCATTCATTGATGCTGAACATGCTATTGATCCTGTTTATGCAAAGAATTTAGGTGTTGATATTGATGAATTGATTCTTTCACAGCCAGATAGTGGTGAACAGGCGTTAGAGATTGCTGAAATGTTGGTACGTTCTGGTGTGATTGATTTGATTGTTATTGACTCGGTTGCAGCTCTTGTTCCACAGGTGGAATTAGATGGTGAAATGGGAGATGCAGCAGTTGGTTTACAGGCACGTTTGATGAGTAAGGCTTTAAGAAAGCTTTCAGGTGTTATGAATAAGACAAACTGTACAGTGATCTTTATTAACCAGCTACGTGAAAAGATTGGGGTTATGTATGGAAATCCAGAAACAACAACAGGTGGTCGTGCCTTGAAGTTTTATTCTTCTGTACGTGTAGAAATTAGAAGAAGTGAACAAATCAAACAGAATGGCGAAATTATTGGTAATAAAGCCAATATCAAGGTTGTTAAGAATAAAGTAGCACCTCCATTTAAGACAACTCAGGTTGATATTATCTATGGTAAAGGTATTTCACGTGATGGTGAAATTCTTGATTTAGCAGTAGAAGGCGATATTGTAGAAAAATCAGGAGCATGGTATGCCTATAATGGTGAGAAGATTGGACAGGGAAGAGAAAATGCGAAAAACTTCCTTATTGAACATCCAGCTATCTTTGAAGAAGTGGAAGAAAAAGTCAAAGCACAGCTTTTTGGCACTGAAGAAGTGGCTGAAGCTGCAGAATAGTCTCGTTTAACAGGCGGAATATTCCGCCTTTTTGTGAAATGTGGTGTAATATGAAAAAAACAGAACAGCTTATAATCAATACATTCCTAGAACTTGTTGAAGAAAAACCTCTTGATAAGATCACGATTCAGGATATTGCGGATAAATGTGGTATTAATAGAAATACCTTTTACTATCATTTTGATGATATTTATTCTTTAATTGAATCTGTCTTTAATAATCATGTTATCACCATTGAACGGATGTTTGAAGAAGGTGCTTCCTGGAGTGAATGTTCTGAGGTTGCTTTGAAATTTTTAGTGGAAAATCGTCGCGCCATTAGACATATTGCGTTTTCAATGAACCGTAATCAGTTAGACCATTATCTGTACGTAGTATTTAAAAGAATATTTACAGAATATTTATTGGATAACTTTATTGTGGATATATCAGATGAAAAATTTGATAATCTCATATGGTTTTACACATATGCGATTATGGGATGCATAGATTATAATTTTATTGAAAATAACAATGATATTGAATTAGAAGCATTTCTAGATAAGTTTAATACCACATTATTGATGACAAATCCCCTTAAAGCAAGTAAGCAGTCCAGATAGAAGACTGCTTTTTTACGTTAATGTATGATTGAAAAGTGAATATAAATATATTATAATATAACTAGTGCTTTTTAGCACTTTTATACATAGGACACGGAGGGCTTTTATATGAATTTAATTAAAGTCTTGACCTATGTTCTTGTGTTTGTCTTAGGTGCAGGATGTTATTATATGTATATCCGTTTGAAGATTTCTAAAGCAAATGCAGATGCCAAAACAATTGTTGAAGAAGCTAATACAAAAGCAGACAATCTCATTAAAGAAGCAACGCTTGATGCAAAAACAAAAGCTTATGAATATAAGCTTGAAGCTGAAAAAGAAGCAAAGCAGCAGCGCTTAGAATTGACTAAGTTTGAAAATAAGCTATTACAACGTGAACAGAACATCGACCGTAGAGATATTTCTTTACAGGGAAAGGAAGATGCTCTTGAAGCAAGAAGCCAACAATTAAATAAGAAAAAGGCGGAACTAGAGGTCAGGGAAGAAAAGCTACAACATCAGATTGATGAAAAAGTAGCCGAACTTGAAAAAATTGCAGCTATGTCTGCACAGGAAGCAAAAGCTGAACTCTTTAAACAAGTAGAACAGCGTATGGAGACTGAGGTCACTGCTTATATCAAAGAACAAGAAGATGAAGCAAAGACTAAAGCTTCATTATTTGCAAAGGATATTATTGCGAATGCCTTGAATCGTTATTCTCAGGAAGAAGTCATTGAACGCACAGTCAGTGTAGTAGCACTTCCAAGTGAAGAAATGAAGGGACGTATTATCGGTCGTGAAGGTCGTAATATTAAGGCAATTGAAAATGCAACTGGTGTAGATTTAATTATCGATGATACTCCAGAAGTGATTACATTATCATGTTTTGATCCAATTCGTCGTGAAGTGGCTCGTTTATCACTTGAAACACTTATTCATGATGGACGTATTCAGCCAGGACGTATTGAAGAAGTAGTCGCTAAGACTAAGAAGGATTTAGATGATACTATTTTAAAGGCAGGGCAGGATGCTGTCTTTGAATTAGGATTATCAAGAATGAACAAAGAACTTGTCATGATGATTGGTAAGTTAAAATATCGTACAAGTTATGGTCAGAATGCTTTACAGCATTCAATTGAAGTGGCTCATTTTGCAGGTATTATGGCCTCTGAACTTGGATTAAATCAGCAGCTTGCTAAACGTGCTGGTTTATTACATGACTTAGGTAAAGCAGTAGACCATGAAATGGAAGGAAGCCATGTTGAATTAGGTGCTAAATTTGCTAAGAAATTTGGAGAAAATGCAACTGTAATCAATGCGATTGAATCTCATCATGGTGATGTTCCAGCAACATCTATCATTGCAGTACTCATCTCTGCAGCAGATACATTATCAGCTGCAAGACCTGGCAGTAGAAGTGAAAAAATTGAAAATTATATCCAGAGACTTGAAAAACTTGAAGAATTACCTAAACAGTTTGAAGGTGTGGATAAGGTATTTGCTATCCAGGCAGGTCGTGAAATTAGAGTTATCGTTAATCCAGAAAAGATTGATGACTTAAAAGCACATAAGCTTGCAAGAGATGTCAAAGAAAAGATTGAAACCGAACTCACTTACCCAGGACATATTAAAGTAACTGTGATCCGTGAGATTCGTGCTAATGAAATAGCTAAGTAGATAGGGTCCAACCTATCTACTTTTTCTTTAAGGATGTGAATAAAATGAATATATTATTTATAGGAGATATTTTTGGCAAGACAGGACGTAAGATGATTGCGACATATCTACCAAAAATTGTAGAAAAATATAGTGTTGAATGTGTCATTGCGAATGGTGAGAATACAAGCCATGGTAAAGGATTATTACAGAAACATTATGATGAATTACTGTCTTATGGTATTTCTTTAATAACTATGGGCAATCATACTTATTCAAAGAAAGAAATCTTTGATTATATTGATGAAGCAGACAAGCTAATTGTCCCACTCAATAAGCCACTTGCAATGCCAGGAGTAGGTTCTAGAGTCATTGAGGTAAAAGGTAAAAAAATAAGAGTGACTAATTTACTTGGTCTTACTTTTATGGATGGAAAACCTCAAAATCCATTTGAAGCTATTGAGCCTGTACTAGAAAATGATAGCAGTGATATCCATATCATTGACTTCCATGGTGAAGCAACAAGTGAAAAAATAGCCTTTGGTTACTATGTAGATGGACGTGTCAGTGCAGTATTAGGTACTCATACACATGTTCCTACTGGTGATGAAAAGATTCTTCCAAAGGGCACAGCATTCCAATGTGATGTTGGGATGACTGGACCATATGAAAGTGTTATTGGGTGTGAAAAAGAAGCAATTATTGAACGTAGTGTTAAGGGTATTATGACACCTTTTAGAGTTGTTGAAGATGAGGGACAGCTTTGTGCAACATTGCTTCATTTTGATGGAAACAAGTGTACAAACATTGAAAGAATCAGAATTGATCCACAGGTAAAGTTCAAGTAAAAACAAGAGAAAGCGTCTTCACATTTTGTGAAGAATACAGTATAATAGTTCTAGTTATTGAAGGAGGACAAGTTTTTTATGGCTAAATGTAAAATTTTAATGCAGACTGCACAGGTGCAAAAGCTAGTTACTTTTTTTGATGGATATAAGGATGATAAGGTAGAATTGAAGTATGTAAGTAAAGCTGGTATTAAGGCTACTTTCGAATGTGAAACAGAATTATCACCAGAAGACGCTGCCTCTCATTGTAAGTCTTTATTCAAGAAGACTCCAGAAGGAAGTTATATGTACTTCTCAATCCAGCCTGATGGATTCTTTGGATAAGAGTAATTTTATGGCACAGGTTAAATCCTGTGCCTTTTTTTGATAGAAGGGGGATCTTATGGATATAAATGTGATTATTGGACAGATGGTTGTATTATTTGTATTAATGGGGTTAGGCTTTTTATTATATCGAGTAAATATTTTAGATTTGAATACAAATAGTAAACTCACATCTCTAGTTTTATCGGTCACGACACCATGCATGGTATTGAATTCTGTATTATGTACAGAAAAATATAGTGACTCAAAAACAATTTTCACTATTTTAGGTATTGCGATCATTACTTATGTTATTACACCTTTTATTGGATTGTTTATTAATAAATTGTTACATGTCCCAAGTAATCAAACAGGTCTTTATGTCTTTATGACAGTATTTTCTAATATTGGCTTTATTGGTTATCCTATTATGAAAGCTATATTTGGAAACGATTCTATTTTCCATACATCTTTATTTGGCATGGTATTTAATATTATGTTATTTACTTTAGGTGTCTATTTGATTGGAATTGGCCAGCAGGGAAGCAATAAACTGAATTTTAAGAATTTAATTACACCAGGTGTGATTTGTTCTTTCTTAGCGCTTATTCTCTATTTATTGCATATAAGAGCACCTAAGATTATCACAGACTTTACAGGTATGGTAGGAGATATGACAACACCTCTCGCGATGATTATTATCGGTGTCACACTTGGGGCAATGAATATTAAAGATGTATTTAATGAACTACGTGTTTATATTTATACAATAATAAAGCAGTTAATTTTCCCTGTCATTGCTTATCCTGCAATTGCATTTTTAATCAAAGATAGTTATTTAAGAGGATTGACTTTGATTATGTTATCTATGCCGGTAGGAAGCTCTGCAGTATTATTTACGAATAAATCTGGTGGAGATAGTGGGCTAGCAGCCAAGACAATATTTATGACAACATTAATATCTGTTTTCACTATTCCACTTGTTGTCTATATGTTTTTAATTTAAAACTTTTACCCTAATTTAGGGGGTTTTTTTTATGAGGGGTATTTGTTATAATGGTGTCGAAAAGGAGCGTTTATGAAAGATTATAGTAAATATTTTAAAGGTCCTTCTTTAAAGGATGCACGTTCTAGAGGTCGTACTGAAGTACAGCATTTAGATGATGCATTTGAGATTCCTGCAGATATGGTGGGAATTGGCAAAGGACAGACATATTATATCCAGACTTATGGATGTCAAGCGAATGAAAGAGATACTGAAACATTATCTGGTATCTTAGAAATGATGGGGTATACTCATACTGATGAAGTAAAACAGGCAGATGTTGTATTATTAAATACATGTGCTATTAGAGAAAATGCAGAAGAAAAAGTATTTGGTAAGATTGGTTACTTGAAGAATATCAAGAAGACTAGACCAAATCTAATCTTTGGTGTATGTGGCTGTATGGCACAGGAAGAAGTGGTTGTGAATAAGATCTTAGAGAAATTCCCGCAGGTTGATCTTATTTTCGGTACACATAATATCCACCGTCTTCCAGTTTTATTAAAACAGGCAATGTTAGAAAAAGAACTTGTTCTTGAAGTCTGGTCTAAGGAAGGGGATGTTATTGAAAATCTTCCAAGTCATCGTGCCAATAACTACAAGGCATGGGTGAATATCATGTATGGATGCAATAAGTTCTGTACTTATTGTATTGTCCCTTATACAAGAGGTAAGGAACGTTCTCGTGAATTAGATGAAATTATCAAGGAAGTGGAAGAATTAAAGAATAGTGGTTATAAAGAAATCACATTACTTGGACAGAATGTTAATTCTTATGGTAAGGATTTAAATAACGATACAAGTTTTGCAACATTATTAGAAGCTGTTGCAAAGACTGGTATTGATCGTATTCGTTTTACAACAAGCCATCCTTGGGATTTTAATGCGGATATGATTGATATTATCGCTAAGTATGATAATATCATGCCTTCTATTCATTTACCTGTTCAGTCAGGGAATGATGAAGTTTTAAAGCTTATGGGTAGACGTTATTCAAAGGAAAGCTATTTGAAGCTATTTGATATGATTAAAGAAAAGATTCCTGATTGTACTATTACAACAGATATTATTGTTGGTTTCCCTAATGAAACAGAAGAACAATTCCAGGATACTTTATCTTTATATAACTATTGTAAGTATGATTTAGCTTATACATTTATTTATTCACCTAGAGAAGGGACTCCAGCTGCAAAGATGGAAGATAATGTTCCTCTAAGTGATAAGGAACAGCGTTTATATCGCTTAAATGAATTAGTGAATAAGTATGCTAATGAAGCAAATCAGAAATACTTAGGACAGGTTGTTAAAGTACTTGTAGAAGGTCCTTCTAAGAAGAACCCAGATGTTTTATCAGGTTATACAGAACATAACAAACTTATTAACTTTAAAGGTGATGCTTCAATGGTTGGTCAGATTGTAGATGTTCGTGTAACTGAAGCGAAGACATGGGCATTGACTGGAGAACAGCTTGAATCAAATAACTAAGAATAAAGCAGATTCTTTGAATCAATTAATTCTAAATAATCCTCTTATTCAGGAATTTAAGAAGTATGAAAAGACTTTAAGAGAACATCCTGAATTATTATCTTTAGAAGATGAAATCAAACAAGAGAGCCAGATTATTCTTAAAAAGAAGGCTCTTGGTGAATTAACTGATGAAGAGTTAAAAGTCTATCAAGACAAAAAAGCATACTTTGAGAATCATCCTTTGATTGTCAATTATTTGAATCTAAAAAGTGAAGTTAATGATTACCTTATACAAGTTGAAACAATCATCAATGAAGAATTATTAAAAGCTATTGACTAAATGTTTTTAAATGTTTATTATTGAACTAATTTATATAAAAAGGAGATTATTATGGCACATATTTTTAATGAACCCTCACACACTTTTAATGAATATTTATTAATTCCTGGTTATTCTAGTGAAGAATGCCAGCCACAGAATGTTAGTTTAAAGACACCTTTAGTTAAATTCAAGAAAGGTGAAGAACCAGCACTTTCATTAAATATCCCTCTTGTATCTGCAGTTATGCAGGCTGTATCTGATGATGGTATGGCAGTTGCTTTAGCAAGAGAAGGTGGATGTTCATTTATCTACGGTTCACAGACAATTGAATCACAGGCAGCAATGGTAAGACGTGTTAAAAACTATAAGGCAGGTTTCGTACCAAGTGATTCTAACTTAAGCGCTAATGATACATTAGCAGACGTTCTTGCACTTAAAGAAAAGACAGGTCATTCTACTATGGCTGTTACTGAAGATGGTACAGCAAATGGCCGTTTAGTTGGATTAGTGACTGGTAGAGATTACCGTGTCAGCCGTATGGATGAAAACGAAAAAGTTGTTGATTTTATGACACCTTTTGATAAGTTAGTATGCGGACATAAAGATATTACTTTAAAAGAAGCAAATGATATTATCTGGGAAAACAAATTAAATGCTTTACCAATTATTGATGATGATAACAGACTTCTTTATTTCGTATTCAGAAAGGATTATGAATCAAGAAAGTCAAATCCTAATGAATTATTAGATGAATCTAAACGTTATGTAGTTGGTGCTGGTATCAACACTAGAGACTTCGCAGAAAGAGTTCCTGCATTAATTGAAGCAGGTGTAGATGTATTATGTATTGACTCTTCTGAAGGTTACTCAGCTTGGCAGGCTAACACTATTGCATGGATCAGAGAACATTATGGTGATACTGTAAAAGTTGGTGCTGGTAACGTTGTAGATGGTGAAGGATTCAGATTCTTAGCAGAAGCTGGTGCTGACTTCATCAAGATCGGTATCGGTGGCGGTTCTATCTGTATTACTCGTGAACAGAAAGGTATCGGTAGAGGTCAGGCTACTGCAACTATTGAGGTTGCTGAAGCAAGAAATGCATATTTCAAAGAAACTGGTATTTATATTCCTATCTGTTCAGATGGTGGTATTGTTCATGATTATCATATGACTTTAGCTTTAGCTATGGGTTCTGACTTTATTATGTTAGGTCGTTACTTCTCTCGTTTTGATGAATCACCAACTAACAAGGTGAACATCAACGGTCAGTATATGAAAGAATACTGGGGTGAAGGTTCTGCACGTGCTAGAAACTGGCAGAGATATGACTTAGGTGGAGATAAGAAGCTTTCATTTGAAGAAGGTGTAGATTCTTATGTGCCATATGCTGGTAGCTTAAAAGATAACGTTGGTTTATCATTAAGCAAGATGAAACATACAATGTGTAACTGTGGTGCACTTACAATTGCTGAATTACAGGAAAAAGCAAAGATCCAGCTTGTGTCTGCTACTTCAATTGTTGAAGGTGGCGCACATGACGTATTGTTAAAGGATTCTTCAAATTCAGGTAACAGATAATAGGAGGATGGAAGGGATATTATTCCTTCCATTTTTTTGGCTTTAAGGGATGGGTATTTATGCAAATTAATAAAGAAAGACTAGTTCAGACATTTTGTGAAATGGTATCTATTGATAGTGAATCTTATCATGAAAAGAAGATGAAAGACTATTTAATGAATATTTTTAAAGAGTGTCATATGGAATGCATAGAAATGCCTATAGAAGGCTTTGAAGCAGGTAATATTTATGCTGTTTTAAAAGGCCATACAAACAAAGAACCTCTTATGTTTTCAGGACATATGGATACTGTTTCACCAGGTAAAGGAAAACAGGCCATTATTCATGAAGATGGGCGCATTACAAGTGACGAGACAACAGTGTTAGGTGCTGATGATGTAAGTGCTCTTGCTTCTTATATTGAAGCCATTCGTACAATAAAAGAGAATGATCTTCCTCATGGAGATATAGAACTTGCTATTAGTGTTGCAGAAGAGCCTTATGATGTGGGAAGTGCTTATTATGACTTTAGTTGTATCAAGTCACGTATTGCTTATACATTTGATTTAGCAGGACAAGTAGGTCTCGCAGCCTTAGAAGCACCTTCTATTATTTCATTTAAGGTTAATGTAAAAGGTAAAAGTGCTCATGCAGGTTTTAATCCTGAAGATGGAATTCATGCTTTAAAGATTGCAGCAAGTGCTATGTATCGAATTCCTAATGGTCATGTCAATGATAAGACTACAGTGAACTTTGGTACAATTCAGGGTGGAGAAGGAAGAAATATTGTTCCTAGAGAAGTCGTTATCACTGGAGAAATAAGAAGTTTTGATCATCAGGATGCATTAAAATGGAGTAAACATATTCATACTGTTTTTAAAGAAGAAGCCAATAAAGAACATGCTTCTATAGAGTATGATGATTATGTACACATTGAAGCTTATAAGATCAATGAAGATGAAGAAGTTGTTGAACGTTTTAAACATGCATGTCATAATCTTCAATTAACACCTCGCCTTATTTCTACACATGGTGGATCTGATAATAATAGATATGTGAAAGAAGGCATTAGAGGAATAGTTGTGGCTTGTGCGATGAATGATTGTCATAGTGTAAGTGAATATACAACAATAGATGAATTAGAAAAGAGTGCTCTCTTAGCATTACATCTTATGATTGGTTAAAAATATGCTATAATGAGGGAGTTAGGAGTGAGTATCATTTTGAAAAAAGAAAAGTACTCTCCCATGATGGAGAAATATTTAGAATTAAAAAAAGATCATCAAGATGCTATTGTGATGTATCGTATTGGTGATTTCTATGAAATGTTTTTTGATGATGCAGCTATTGCCTCAAAAGCATTAAATCTTGCTTTAACAGGTAAAAATGCAGGTGTTAAAGAACGCGTACCAATGTGTGGTGTACCATTTCATGCTGCAAGTGGTTATGTAGAAGAATTGGTCAAACAAGGACATAAGGTTGTTATTGTAGAACAACTATCTGATCCTAAAGCTAAAGGTCTTGTAGAAAGAGGTGTTGTTCAGATTGTTACACCTGGTACTTTAATGGACTTTAAGTTAAATGAGAAGGTGAATAACTTTATTGGGGCTTTAGGTGTATTTGATTTCTCTTATACACTTGCTTATGCTGATTTATCTACAGGGGAATTTTATTGTTTAAACCTAGAAAAGAAGGAACATCTATTACGTAATAAGATTGAATCATTAGGTATTAAAGAAATCGTTGTAGAAGATGATTCTATTCATATTGATGGAGTGATGATGTCTCCTTTTAAGAATGAAACAATTAAAGATAACTACAAGAAAATCTTTGATAATATCAATGATTTAAAACAAATCAAGGTCTGTGCTAATTTATTGAATTATTTAATTGATACTCAAAAGAGAGAATTAGAATATATCCAGACAATTGTAGAAGTTAAACAGGAAGATTATGTTTATATGGAAAGTGTCACAAAGAAGGCACTTGAACTTACTAAAAATGCGAATAATGAGAAATATGGCACACTATTATGGCTATTAGATCATACACATAGTGCAATGGGTGGTCGTTTATTAAAACAATGGATTGATCAGCCTCTTATTTCTAAAGAGAAGATAGAAGAAAGACTTGATCTTGTAGAAGTATTCATGGATAACCCTCTAGATAGAGATACAGTGACTCATATGATCAATGATATTTATGATATTGAAAAGCTGGCTTCTAGAGTGGCTTTTGGAAATGTGAATGCGAGAGATTTAAAGTGGATCTGTTCTTCTTTAAAGAAAATTCCTGAATTAAAACAAGAACTACTCAGTCTTGATCATCCTAAATTGAATGAACAAGCTATGCAGCTTGTTGATTTGTCTTGTATTATTAATACAATCGATGAAGCAATTGTAGATGATCCACCTTTAGTTATTAAAGAAGGAAATATTATCAAGGATGGATACAATAAAGAGTTGGATGAATTACGTGATATTCGTAAGAACGGTAAGAAATGGTTAATGACTTTTGAGGAAAATGAAAAAGAACGTACAGGAATCAAAGGTCTTAAGATTGGTTATAACCGTGTCTTTGGCTATTATATTGAAGTCACTAAAAGCTATTTGCCTTTAGTAAAGGATGAATTTAACTATACAAGAAAACAGAGTTTATCCAATGCAGAAAGATTTGTCACTCCAGAACTTAAAGATATGGAAAATAAGATTCTTTCAGCGCAGGATCGAATCGCTGCATTAGAATATGAAATATTTACTCAGGTAAGACAATATATTAAGGGTTATGTACATGAAATACAGGATGTTGCAAAGATTGTAGCTAGGATAGATGTGTTTAGTACATTTGCTGATGTATCAAGTTATAATCGTTATGTACGTCCAACATTTAATGATGATCATATTATTCAGATAGAAGAAGGAAGACATCCTGTAGTAGAAAAAGTAATTCCTGAAGAAAGTTATGTAAAAAATGATATATCTTTAGGACAGGATGCTAGAATTATGTTGATCACCGGACCAAATATGGGTGGTAAATCAACTTATATGCGACAGATGGCTTTAATTATGATCATGGCACAAATTGGATGCTTTGTCCCTGCAAAAAGTGCAACTCTTCCAGTCTTTGATGCAATCTTTACTCGTATTGGTGCGAGTGATGATTTAATTAGTGGTCAGTCTACATTCATGGTAGAAATGTTGGAGGCTAATAATGCCTTGAAATATGCGACTGAAAACTCACTTATTATATTTGATGAAATAGGTAGAGGAACAGCGACATTTGATGGTATGGCTTTAGCTCAGGGCATTTTAGAATATATTGCAAGCCATAATCATTCATTGACTTTCTTTTCAACACACTATCATGAATTAACACGTATGGAAGGCACTTCTATTAAGAACGTTCATGCAGGTGCTGATGTATCTAGTGATTCTATTCATTTCTTATATCATATTGAAGATGGCCCCTCTGGTCAGTCATATGGTATCAATGTTGCTAAACTCGCAAAATTACCTGATGAAGTTATTGTACGTGCAGATGCCATATTGAAATCGTTAGAAGACAATAATATTGAAGAGAAATTACAGAATATTGAAGTGACACCAGTTATAAAAACAAGTGCTGTAGAAGAAACACTCAAAGGCATTGATCCAATGAGTCTCTCACCACTTGATGCATTAAGTACATTAATTGAATTAAAGAAAATGTTGTAGGAGAAACTATGGGACATATTAGACAATTAAGTGAAAATCTAGCCAATAAGATTGCAGCAGGCGAAGTTGTTGAACGTCCTGCAAGTGTTATTAAAGAGTTGACAGAAAATAGTATAGATGCTAAGGCTAAAAGTATCACTATTCTAGTAGAACAGGGTGGTACAAGCAAGATGTGTGTGATTGATGATGGTATAGGAATGAATCGTGCAGATGCACTTTTATGCTTTAGTCGTCATGCAACAAGTAAGATTGTAGGTGAAAATGATTTATTCAATATCACTACATTAGGCTTTAGAGGAGAAGCTATTCCTTCTATTGCTTCTATTAGTGTCTTTACTCTTGAAACAAACAATGGTGAAGAAAATACAAAAGTAGAATATGAATTTGGAAAAAGAAAAAATGTAGGTAGTGTGGCAATGAATCGCGGTACGAAGATCACAGTAGAACGTATCTTCCAGAATGTACCTGCAAGACTTAAATATATGAAGTCTATTAATGCGGAATTCGCAGCTATTTATTCTTATGTAGAGCGTCTAGCCCTCGCTCATCCAGAAATTTCTTTTACTCTTATACATGACCATAAAACAATATTCAAGACAAATGGAAGAAATAATTTATTAGAAGTTATTAGTGAAATTTATGGTATTCCTGTTGCAAAAAATATGATTCATGTTGATTTTGGCAATGAAGAGTTTCATGTGGCTGGTTATATATCTAAAATTGATACATCTCGTTCTTCAAAGAATCATATTGTTACTCTAGTGAATCATCGCTATGTCAAGAATATGAAAACGATTAATACAATCAATGAGGTTTATCGTCGTTATTTAGCTGATAAACGTTATCCAATTGCAGTGTTAGAGATTGATGTAGATCCATATCTTGTAGATGTAAATGTTCATCCAGCAAAACTAGAAGTACGTTTCTCTAAAGAAACAGAATTAAAGGAATTACTACTTAAGGGTTTGGAAGAGGCTTTATCCAAAAAGAATCTCACTTATAAACCATCTACTAGAGAAACAGAAAAAGCATCCTTCAAACCAAGTCTTGCACAGATGACTATTCCTCTTGATGAGGTTTTTGAAGAAGTCAAAGAAGAACCAGTTATTGAAACTGTTCATGAAGAAATGCCTGTTTATGAACCCGAAAAAGTAGAAATCAAAGAATCTCCAAAAGAAGAACCACTTAAACCAATTAAAGAAAAAATTAAGGTTATTGGCCAAACAAGAGGTACTTATATTTTAGGAGAAAATGAAAGAGGATTTTATATCATTGACCAGCATGCAGCACAGGAACGCATCAATTATGAATATTTCCTCAATAAGTTTTCTCATCCTGACTTATCCATCCAGCCGATGATTGTTCCTCTTACTTTTGAATATCCTGAAAGTGAATGTCTTGTTATTGATGAACATAAAGGGTTATTGGAAGAAGTTGGAATCCATCTTGAATCATTTGGCCGACATTCATACATTGTGCGTGGTTTACCTTTATGGATGAAAAATATCGATGAGAAGATCTTTATTGATGAAATGATTCAAGAAGTTTTAAATAATCAAAGTGTGGATATTGTTGCTATGCAGGAACATGCTATTGCAACACTTGCATGTAAAGCAAGTGTCAAAGGAAATACATATCTCACAACACAGGATATGCAGACAATTATAGATAATCTTATGCGCTGTGATAATCCTTATGTCTGTCCTCATGGTAGACCAATCATCATATTCTATAGTGATTATGAATTAGAAAAGTTATTTAAGAGGGTTGTAGTATGAAAAAAGTAATTGCGGTATGTGGACCTACAGCTGTAGGTAAAACACGTATGGGTGTTTCTTTAGCTGAAGCACTTCATGGTGAAGTCATTAGTGGTGATTCTATGCAGATCTATCGTACGATGGATATTGGAACTGCCAAAGTAACAGAAGAGGAAATGCAGGGTATTATTCATCATATGATTGATATCAAGAATCCTGATGAAACATTTTCTGTCAGTGAATTTCAAAAAGAAGTTCGTCATTATATCGATACAATCGATATGCCTATTGTGGTAGGAGGTACAGGTCTTTATATCAAAGGTGCTCTTTATGATTACACTTTTGAAGAAACAGAATCTAAGCATGATGAAATAAAAGCAAAGTATGCCCATTATACAAATGAAGAACTACATCAGTATTTGGCGTCCTTTGACCCTCAATCAGCATTAGATCTACATCCTAATAATCGTCAAAGAGTATTACGTGCTATTGAAATTTATGAAGAATCAGGAAAAAGAAAAAGTGATATTCTAGAAGCGCAGGAACATAAGCCTGTTTATGATATTTATTTTGTAGGACTCACACTTCCACGTCCTATTCTTTATGACCGTATTAATAAACGTGTTGATTTAATGATTGAACAGGGATTAGAAGAAGAAGTTAAGAAAATCTATGATTCAGGTTTATCACGTAATGCGCAGTCTATGAAGGCTATTGGTTATAAGGAATGGTTTGATTACTTTGAAGGTTCAAAAACAAAAGAACAGATCATAGAAGAAATCAAGAAACATTCACGTAACTATGCGAAAAGACAATATACATGGTTTAATAACCAATTTGATGTACATTGGTACGATGTCAATCTAGAAGATTTTGATTCCACAATTCACCAAGTATTAAAAGATATCGAAGAATGGTATAAAAAAAGATAGTCTAACGAGCAATGGTATTAAGTTAAGCGAACAAATGCCAAAAACCTCTTTGATTTCAAAATCAGAGAGGTCTTTTTATTTTTTTC
>NZ_RCYB01000044.1 GCF_004168205.1 Catenibacterium sp. co_0103
TGACATAGTAAGTAATGTTCGTGAGAACTTACATTATCTCGATGTGAGTATATTTAATCACATTTTGAGTGGCAGAATGATTATGTATAAAATGATGTTATCGGATTTAGATGAAACACTTCTTATAGGACAGCATGTTCCTGTATTTAATCAGGAGGCTATACGTGAGGCTAAAAAGCATGGTTTGCGTTTTGTAGTCGCAACGGGACGATCTCATAGAATGATTGGGGATATTCTTAAAGAAATTGGTACATATGATATGCCTGGTGAATATTCTATTTGCTTTAATGGGGGTCTTGTAGTAGAGAATAAAGACTTTAAGATTCTTCATTTCCAGGGTCTTGATTATGAATTATTAAAGAAATGTTTTGATTATGGATGTAAAGAAAATCTTTGCATGCTCGTTTTCACATTAGACTGCTGTTATATTTATAATCCAGATGAATTTGAAGTAAATAGAAAGATTGAACAGAAAACGCCAATGAAGGTGATCTATGATCATGAGACTGAATTCTTAAAAAATGAGTCTATTGCTAAGATTCTTTTAGTAAAGAGAGATATGAATTATTTGAAGGAATTACGTGATGAGATGTATCAGGATATTGGAAATCAAGTAGAACTCACTTTCTCTTCTAATCGTTATCTAGAATGTAATACGAGTGGTATTAATAAAGGTGTAGGTTTAAAGTGGCTTGCAGATTATTTGAATATTGATATTAATGATACAATTGCGATTGGCGATAATTATAATGATGTGTCAATGATTAAGGAAGCAGGACTAGGAGCCTGTGTGAGCTGTGCTCATGATGATATTAAAGAAATCAGTGATTATGTCTGTGAAAAGAATTTTGATGAAGGTGCAGTGAAAGAAGTAATAGAAACATTTGTATTAAAGGAGGCATAAGAGATGGAATATAAATTAATTGCAAGTGATTTAGATGAAACTTTATTAAATGATGACCATGTTGTACCAGAAAGTAATATTTATTGGATTCAAAAAGCAGTGAAGGAACGTGGGGTAAAGTTTGTACCAGCAACAGGAAGAGGTTATATGCAGATCTTACCTGAACTTACACAGTTAGGTTTAAAAGATATGGAAGGAGAATATGTTTTAAGCTTCAACGGTGCTGCTTTAACTGAGAATAAAGATAATCGTATTATTGAATTCAATGGCTTAGGATTTGATAAGATGAAGGAAATCTTTGAATTTGGTTTAAAACAGGATGTCTGCATACATGTTTATACAAATGATACACTTTATATATATAACTTAAGTGAGTCTGAAGCAGAAAGACTCAAGCATCAAAAGCTTGAAGTAGTTTATCCAAAAGAAAATAGTGTTGATTTCTTAAAGGATGCCACTATCGCAAAGATTTTATATCAGAATGTGGATGTGCCTTATTTAATGAGTCTAGAACCAAAAATGACAGATATTACTAAAGGATGTTCAGTGAGCTATTCTTCTAATCGTTATATGGAATTCAATAAAGAAGGCGTAGATAAAGGAGTAGGACTCCAGCATCTTGCAGATCAATTAGGTATCAAGATAGAAGAAACTATTGCGGTTGGAGATAACTATAATGATATGGCAATGCTTAAAAAAGCAGGTTTAGCTGTCGCTGCAGGTAATGCGGTTGAAGATGTTAAAAAAGCATGTGACTACACAACGCATGCAGATAATAATGAAGGTGTAGTTGCGGAATTAATTAAGAAATTTATTTTTCATGAAGACATTTAAATCTATTATTGAAAATGAAGCCAAACAGCCTTACTATCAAGCATTACATGAATTTGTAGAAGCAGAATATGCTTCTAAGACAATATTTCCTCCTCATAATCATATATTGCATGCATTTAACTTCTGTGATTATGAAGATATAAAGGTTGTTATTATAGGTCAGGATCCCTATCATGAATTACATCAAGCCAATGGTTTAGCTTTTAGTGTGAATAAAGGTGTACGCATACCACCTTCACTTGTGAATATTTATAAAGAAGCTCATAATGATGTAGGTATTGATATACCAAATCATGGTGATTTGACAGCCTGGGCAAAGCAGGGTGTTCTTCTTTTGAATACTGTCTTAACAGTAGAGAAAGGATGTGCAAATTCTCATAAAGGTAAAGGCTGGGAAATCTTTACTGATCATATTATTGAAGAGATGAATAAACGTGAAAAGCCTGTTGTGTTTATTTTATGGGGACGTCAGGCAGAAAACAAAGCCAGTATGATTGATACAAATAAACATTGTGTTATTACAAGTGCGCATCCATCTCCTTTGAGTGCTCATCGTGGTTTCTTTGGCTCTAAGCCATTTTCTCGTACTAATGAATTTCTTGTTAGTCAAGGGATAGAACCAATAGATTGGAGGATTGATTAATGTTTAGAAATATAGATAAAGCAATCGCATATATTGAATCTAAGAGACATAAGAATACAATTGAATCATTTGGAAGAATCCTAGAAGAATTAGGCATTAATACAAAACAGAAGAATATGATTCATATTGCAGGTACAAATGGAAAAGGTTCTACAGTGAACTATCTAAGAAGTATTTTAAATGCGCACGGATATCATGTAGGAACATTTACTTCTCCTTATATGATTAAGCATAATGATCGTATTCGTATTGATGATCATCCTATTAGCGATGAAGATTTACTTGCACTCATTAATAAATATGAATCAGTCATTGAAGAAAAGAATCTATCTATGTTTGAAATTGATGTTTTAATCATGTTAGATTATTTCTCTACTCATGACTTAGATTATCGTATTATTGAATGTGGTATTGGTGGTGCTAATGATAAGACAAATGTCATTCAGCCAATTATTAGTGCAATCACTAATATTGGAAATGACCACTTAGATCAGATTGGCCCTAGTCTTTATGATGTCATTAATGAAAAGATGGGAATCATTAAAGAAGGACAATACTTTATTACAAGTGAAGTAGAAGGAACAGTACTAGCAAGATTACAGGAACAATGTGATGCAATGGGTGCGACAATGGTTGTTGTACCTGAATATCAGGTATCACGTTATCCATTCCATTTCCGTTATCGTGATATGGCCTTTACTTTAAAGAATCAGGGAATCTATCAGATTGCGAATGCTCGTTTAGCTCTTACTATTGCGAATAAGCTTATTACTTTAGATTCAGAAACAACTGAAAAGGCGATAGAAAGTGCTGTATGGTATGGTCGTTTTGAAATGATGACTGTAGCAGGACATCAAGTTATTCTTGATGGTGCGCATAATACGGATGGTATTAAAGCGTTACTAAGTACAGTGCAGTATGTCCGTGCTGAAGATACAGTCTTTATCTTTTCAGGTTTAAAGGATAAAGATGTGGATGAAATGATTGAACTGATTGATGAAGCAGGTTATCCAATTTATCTCACTTCATTCAATGATGAACGTGCATCTGATTTAGCTAGTTATCGTAGCTTTAGTACTGTAACTGTAGTCCCACATTTTGCGGAAGCTATTAAAGTCGCATTACTTAAACATGATCAGATTGTTATTACAGGTTCACTTCATTTTATTTCTTCTATAAGAAAATATCTCAAACAGAATTATTAAGTCAGACTTACGCGTAAGTCTGATTTTTTTATATTTAAAATGTAATAGATGTGTAGTATAATAAATGTAGTAATTTAATGAAATTGAATCTTATAACTATCATAATTGTACCAATTGTGGTAGAATAGATTTATCAAAAAGAAAGCGATTACATTTTTTTAGGAGGAGATAGAGAAATGGGTAAAGAAATCGTTGCTATGATCCTAGCCGGTGGCCGCGGAACAAGATTAAAAGAATTAACTGCGAAAGTTGCTAAACCTGCTGTCTACTTTGGTGGTAAATATCGTATTATTGACTTCCCACTAAGTAACTGTGCCAATTCAGGTATTGATGTAGTAGGTGTTTTAACACAGTATGAATCAGTGCTATTAGGAACTTATGTTGGTTCAGGTACTAAATGGGGTCTTGATGGTAATAACTCACTTGCTGCAATTCTACCAGCACGTGAAAGAGGAGAAGTAGGTGCTACTTGGTATGCAGGTACTGCTGATGCAATTTATCAGAATATTAGCTTCTTAGATCAGTATGATCCAGAATATGTATTGATTTTATCTGGTGACCACATTTATAAGATGGATTATGAAGAAATGTTGAATGTGCATAAAGAAAAAGGTGCAGATTTAACTGTTGCTGTATTAAATGTTTCCTTAAAAGAAGCAAGCCGTTTTGGTATCATGAATACAGATGATAAAGGCTATATTTATGAATTCGAAGAAAAACCAGAAAAACCAAAATCTACATTGGCTTCAATGGGTATTTATATCTTCAGTTATAAAGAATTACGTAAATACTTAATTGCGGATGCAGCAGATGAAAACAGTAAGCATGACTTTGGTATGAATATTATTCCTGCCATGCTTGCAGATAAGAAGAAGTTATATGCTTGGACTTTTGATGGCTATTGGAAAGATGTAGGAACTGTTGAAAGCTTATGGCAGGCAAATATGGACCTTCTTGATGATAAAGAACTTGATCTTTATAACATCAAGAAAGATTGGAAGATCTACTCAGAAGATACACTTGGTAAACCACAGTTAATTGGTAAAGATGCAAGTGTAAAGAAATCATTAGTTACACAGGGATGTGTTGTTAATGGTGAAGTTGAAGGATCTGTTTTATTCAATAATGTTAACGTAGGTGAAGGTGCTAAGGTTATTGATTCAGTATTAATGCCTGGTGTTCTTATTGAAGAGGGCGCTGTTGTCAAAAAAGCAATTATTGATGAAGGCGTTGTAATTAAAGCTGGAACAGTTGTGAATGATGAAGCAAAAGAAGTCGCTTTAGTAAGTGACAATGGCAGATAAGGAGTGAAGAGCAAATGGCAAATGTAGTAGGATTAATCAATTTACATAGTGATGTATCTTTGAAAGGATTAACAGAAAGACGTCCAGTTGCTTCAGTTAGCTTCTTGGGTCGTTATGGTGTTATTGACTTCGTATTATCTAACTTTTCAAATTCTCGTATTGATAAAGTTGGTATTTTAGTAAAAGAAAAACCAAGATCATTATTGAAACATATTGGTTCTGGTAATGCATGGAACTTTAACTCTAAAAGAGGTGGTATTTCATTATTATATGATGAAAAATATGCAAACAGTAACATGTACAACCATGACATCAACAATATGTTAGAAAATATTGCATTCTTAGAAAAATCAACTGAAGATTATGTTGTTATTTCTCCAGCACATATCATTACTACTATGGATTTCTCTGATGTTGTAGAAGCACATGAAAAATCTGGCTGTGATGTGACTGTCGTATATAAGAAGATTAAGGATGCGAATGAAGCATTTATCGGTTCTGATTTCTTAAAGATTAAGGACAAGCAGGTTGTTGATTTTGAATTAAATAAAGGCAATCGCAAGGATCGTTCAATCTCACTTGAAACTTATGTAATTAATAGAAAAGCATTAATCAAGATGCTTTATAAAGCACAGAAAGTATCTGTATTCTATGATTTAAGAGATACTTTAAATTATTTAAAAGATGAAATGAAAATCAACGCTTATGAATATAAAGGATTTGCAAAATGCATTGATTCATATGCAGCTTACTTCAAGACATCTCTTGAATTCCTTGATATCGATGTATCAACTCAGGCATTCAAGTCTAACTGGCCAATTTTCACAAATACTAACGATACACCACCTTCAAAGTATCTAAAGGATGCTGAAGTAAAGAGCTCTTATATTGCGAACGGTGTATTTGTAGATGGAGTTGTCGAAAATAGTATCTTAGGACGTAATGTTAAGATTGGTAAAGGCGCTGTTGTTAAGAACTCTATCCTATTTAGTGGTTCTTCAGTAGAAGCAGGCGCTCATCTTGAAAATGTTATTATGGATAAAGATGCTAAAGTAAAACATGTTAAAGAACTTATTGGCGATGCAAGTGATCCATTGTATGTCAAAGAAGGTGACATTGTCTAATGAGAATCGTTTTTGCTGCTGGTGAAGCACTTCCTTATATTAAATCTGGAGGGCTCGCTGACGTTATCGGTTCTTTACCAAAAGAACTTGTGAAGAAAGGTCATGAATGTTATGTCATTCTTCCTAAGTATCAGGATATCAAGTTTCCAGAAACTTTAGAATATGTGACTAACTTCTATTTATGGGTAGGATGGAGAAGATGCTATTGTGGTGTCTTTAAGGCAGTATATGATGGTGTGACTTATTTCTTTGTGGATAATGAACAATATTTCAGAAGACCTGGTTTATATGGTTATGATGATGATTATGAAAGATTCGCATTTTATGACTTTGCAGTTCTTGAATGCTTATCTCGTTTAAATATCATGCCAGATATCTTATCATTACATGACTGGCAGACTGCTATGATTGCGCCTTTATACAAAGAAAGATATTGCTATTATGATTTCTATGGTAATGTGAAGATTACATTCACAATCCATAATATCGCTTATCAAGGTAAATGTGATCCATTCTTATTGAATGATCTATTCGGTTTAGATAACTACTTATATTACAATGGTAATGTACGTAATGATGATTGCATGAACATGATGAAAGCAGCTATTCTTTATTCAGATGCAATTACAACTGTATCTCCAACTTATGCCAAGGAGATTCTAACAGATGCTTATGGTGAAGGATTACAGAGTATCCTTGCTATGCGTAAAGATGATCTTTATGGTATTTTGAATGGTATCGATTATGATACAAATAACCCAGAAACAGATCCGAATATTCCTTACCATTTCAACGCTAATAGTGTTTATACTGAAAAGGTGAAGGATAAGCTTGCATTACAGGCTGAGGTAGGATTACCACAGGATCCTGATGTTGCACTTATTGGTATTGTAACTAGATTAACATGGCAGAAGGGTTTAGACTTGATCCTTAATCGTATGGAAGAAATCTTGCAGAGAAAGGTTCAGCTATTAATTCTTGGTGCTGGTGATAAGAAATATGAAGAACCATTAGAAGAAATTGCTGGTTTTGGTAATCCAAAGATTTCATTACAGTTAAAATATGATTTTGGTTTATCTTGTCGTATTTATGCAGGCTGTGATATGTTCTTAATGCCTTCGTTATTTGAACCATGCGGATTATCTCAGATGATGTCTTTACGTTATGGTACAATTCCTATCGTTAGAGAAACTGGTGGATTAAAAGACAGTGTTCAGCCATTCAATGAATTTGATGGTACTGGTACTGGATTTAGTTTTGCTAATTATAATGCTCATGAAATGATGGACACTATCGATTATGCATTACATATCTACTATGATGATAAAGATCAATGGAATGGTTTAATTTATCGTGCTATGACTGAAAAATTAGACTGGGATCGTTCAGCTGATGAATATTTAAGAGTATTTGGTTCATTACTTGGTTAATACAAAGATGGGGGGTTCCTCCATCTTTTTGCCTAGGAGATGATATTATGAGTTTGTTAGATAAAGTTAAAGAGTTTGCTGAAAGTGAAGAAGTACAAAAGGGTATTCAAAGAGTTAAAGAGAATACTGAAGAAATATTAAGTGAAGAGAATATTAATAAGTGTGTTGATCGTGCAAAAGAAGCAGCACATACTGTTTCTGAATCAGAAACATTTCAAAAGGCCAAAGATGGCATTAAAAAAGTGACTGAAACAGAAGAATTCAAGGATGGTATGAATGATTTAAAGGACTTTGGTGCAAAAGGTTTGTCTCTTACATCTAAAGGTTTAGATAAGTTATCAAAAAAATTAAGTGATACAAAGAAATAAGAACGGCGTTTGTCTTGAAGAATAGACGATAATTTGATATAGTGAAGTAAATTATAGATGAGAATGAATAGAACAAGAAGCTTACAGCGAGGATGAAGTGGTGAAAGCATCTAGTGGGAGGTTCTAGGATGCACCCATCTGAGTCTTTTTGAAAGAAAGAACGTTTGACTTGCGTTAAGAGTGAAAAGCTATGGTAAGGTGGATCGTCTTTATCATGAGCTTTTTTTATTTGAGGAGGATGTTATGAGACTATTTAACACATTAACAAACAAAAAAGAAGAATTTAAGCCAATTGAAGAAGGTAAAGTTTCTATCTATATTTGTGGTCCTACAGTTTATAACCATGCTCATCTTGGGAATACACGCCCAATGATCGTATTTGATGTATTAAGACGTACTTTTGAGTATTTAGGGAATGATGTGACTTTTGTATCTAATTATACAGATGTAGATGATAAGATCATCAAAGCCGCTAAAGCAGAAGGTATTACAGAAAAGGAACTCACTGATAAATATATCAAAGCATATGAAGATGTCAGAGCAGGATTAAATATTGAAGATCCTACATATAAACCGAGGGTCACTGAAACTATGCCTGAAATCATTAATTTCATCCAGGCATTAATTGATAAGGGTTATGCTTATGAAGTAGATGGAGATGTTTATTTCCGTGTTACTAAGGTTAAAGAATATGGTATGTTATCAGGTATTAAGGTAGAAGATTTGATTGCGGGTGCAAGTGATCGTACTCTTTCTGTTGATGATAAGAAGAAAGAAAGTACAACTGATTTCGCATTATGGAAGAAAACAAATGAAGGTATTCAGTTTGATACACCTTGGTCAAAAGGTAGACCAGGATGGCATACTGAATGTGTTGTCATGATTAATAAGCTATTCAAAGATGGTAAGATTGATATCCATGGTGGAGGACAGGATTTAAAGTTCCCTCATCATGAAAATGAAATTGCTCAGTCTATGGCTTATAATGGACATCCTATTGCCAACTATTGGATGCATAACCAGATGATCAATATCGATGGTGAAAAGATGTCTAAGTCTTTAGGTAATGTATTATGGGCTAAGGATTTAATTGTAGAATTTGGATGCAATGTTTTCAAATGGTTGATGTTATCTACTCACTATCGTAATCCATTAAATATGACTGATGATGTCATTGCAGGTGTACGTAAAGAAGTATCTAAAGCAGAAAATGCGACTAAGAGTGCGTCTTTATATTTACAGGTGAATCATGTTCCTGCTCATGATTATAAGAAGGAAACTGTGGATGCTATGGTGAATGCATTAGAGGATGATTTAAATACTTCACTTGCCTTAACACAGATTCTTGATCAGGTAAAAGTATTGAATCAGGTGATGCGTGTAAGAGAAAAAGACAATGATGTCATTGCGACTGAATATGCAACTCTTGTTAAGATGGGGGATGTCTTAGGCTTCTTATTTGAAGGCACTAAGTTAAGTGAAGAAGATATTGCTTTATATGAAGAATGGAATGCTTATAAGAAAGAAAAGAACTTTGATCAAGCAGACCGTGTTAGAAAAGAATTAACTGAAAGAGGCATTCTATAATGCGTCCAGAGCTAATGAATGCGCTCGCTGTCGCTTATTTAGGTGATGCAGTCTTTGAAGTATATGTCCGTGAATATTTACTCACAGAGAAGGGAATTATGAAGCCTCATGAATTACAGAAAGCTTCTATCAAGTATGTCAGTGCGTATGCCCATGCAGGCTTTATGAAATATGCCCTTTCTCGAAATTTCTTCACAGAAGAAGAAGTGCGTTTATTTAAGCGTGGACGTAACTGCAAGGGACATTCAGTAAAAAATAAATCAGTTGTTGTTCATAACCAGTCTTCTGGTTTTGAATCAATGGTTGGACATCTTTATCTCACTAAGCAGACAGAAAGATTAGATGAAATATTTGAATTATTTAAGAAATATGTGGAAGAAGAGGAAGTGACAAAGTGAAAGAATGGATTTATGGTAAAAACACCGTCAGAGAACTATTAACAGGACCTAGACAGGTTTATGAAGTTATGATTCAAAACCAGTCAAAGAATGATGATATTGTGAAGTTGTGTCGCAAGAATAATATAAAAATGAGGATGACGGATAAAAATGGCTTTATTAAACTTGTAGGGAATGTAAACCATCAAGGTGTAATGGCTTTAATTGATGGTTATGACTATACACCTTTAGAAGATATCGTACGTAACATTCCAGAAGGAAAACAGCCACTCTTATTAATGCTTGATGGTATGGAAGATCCTCACAACCTAGGGGCTATTATTCGTACATGTGATGCAATTGGTGTAGATGGTGTTATTATTGGTAAAAAGCGTTCTGTTGGTTTAAATGCGACAGTCGCAAAGGTATCAACTGGCGCTATTGACCATGTTCCTGTGGCTCAGGTAACTAACTTATCTCGTACTCTAGATTCTTTGAAGAAAGAAGGATTCTGGGTAGTAGGTTGTGAATTAGATAACTCTACAGATTATCGTGCTGTAGATTACAATATGCCACTAGTTCTTGTGATTGGATCAGAAGGATTTGGTATTTCTCGTTTAGTAAAAGAACATTGTGATATGAATGTCATTCTACCAATGGTAGGTCATGTCAATTCACTCAATGCCTCTGTAGCGACTGCCGTATTACTTTATCAGGTATATAACTCACGTCATCCTCTCTAAGAGGAGGATGATCTATGGATGATCGTACATTAAAGGAACTGATTTATTTAGCAAGATCTAATGATCCTGTCGCATTACAATATCTTTATAGTTATTATGATGCTTTAGTCAAAGCAGTGATGAGAAAGATGAAGTATATCTCATCTATGTCTCTAGAAGCACAGGACTTATTGCAGGTAGGATTGATTACCTTCGATAAAGTATTCTGGAGCTATCGTGATGACTTGGATACTACATTTGATGTATATGCGAAAAGCTGTATTATTAAAAAGATGCAATCATTACTCAAGAAACAATATACTTTCTTTACTCGTTATGAAAAGAAATCTGTTTCTCTAGATAAGATTGTGAACTATGAAGATTCACGCACTTATGGTGAATTGATTGCAGATCAAAAAGTGGAGTACTCTCCACAAAAGGCACAGAATCTAGAAAAAATCTGGGAACTTATTTATGCGATTATCCAGAATGAGACATCAGAAAGAGATCAAAAGATCTTTCATCTTGTTTTATTAGGATATCCTGAAAAAGAGGTGGCACTGATGCTTAATATTTCAATAAAGTGTGTTTATAACAGTGTTTATCGTGTAATGACTAAATTAAGAGCACATCCATTAGGGGAGTTCTTAATTATCAATTGACGATATTGTGTATTTATGATAAATTAATTTAGGTTAAGGAGTGATAAGATGAGAGAAAAGGTAATCTTAGTATGCACGGAATGCTTATCACGTAATTATTCAGTTTATAAGAATAACAGAACAAATGTAAAACGTTTAGAATTACGTAAGTACTGCAAGAAATGCGGTAAGCATACGATACATAGAGAATCGAAATAAGGAGGCTGCATCTATGGATGATAAGGCTAAAAAAGAAAAGCTTAAGCAGGAACGCAAGGAGCTTAGAAAAGCAAAGAAATTAGAGCGTCAAAGACGTTTAGAAGAACAAGAAGATAAGAATCCATTAAAATTTAAAGAATGGTTTTCTCTAAAAGGTATTCGTCAGGAAATTAAAAATGTTCATTGGTTAACAAAGAAAGAATTAGCTCGTGATGCATTTGTAGTACTTGCATTTACAGTAATTCTAGGTGTTTATTTCTATGGCGCAGATGCATTAATTGCATTAATTTTAAAGACGTTGGGGTTAAGTTAATATGGCAGAAGAATTAGAAACTAAAGTAGAAAATACTGAAGAAACTCATGATTCCAATAATGAAGGAAGACAATGGTATGTTGTTAATACATATTCAGGTCATGAAAATAAAGTAAAAGAAAATCTTGAAAAACGTGTTGAATCAATGGGACTCCAGAATATCCTTTTCAATATTGTGATTCCAGAACATGTTGAAACAGAAATCAAGAACGGTAAGAAAGTGAACAAGACAGTGAATATGTTCCCTGGTTATGTTCTTGTAGAAATGATCATGACTGATGAAGCTTGGTATATTGTTCGTAATACACCAGGTGTTACAGGATTCATCGGATCATCTGGTGGAGGGGCAAAACCTTTCCCAGTAAATAAGAGAGAATTAGATCCAATCTTAAAGTCAATGGGTGTACAGACTACAGCTGTAGAAATTGATTTTGGTGTAGGTGATTATGTAGAAGTTCTTGCTGGACCATTTGCAGCTAAGAGTGGTAAAGTAGAATCTATCGATAAAAAAAAAGAAACAGCAACAGTACTTGTTGATTTCTTGGGTAACCTTACTCCTATTGATTTGGAATTAATTCAGCTTAAGAAGATCGAAGAATAGACGTGCTTATGCATGTCTTTTTTTGTGCTTGAAGATAAAAATGGTATCACTTACAATAATATTAGGAGGTTATATGTATGGATGCATTTATTGAACTAAAGAATGTTGTGAAAAGATATACAATGGGAGATGTCACTATTTATGCAAATAATGGTGTGAATTTTAAAGTAAATAAAGGTGAATTCACAGTTATTGTAGGTGCCTCTGGAGCTGGTAAAACAACTATATTAAATATGCTTGGTGGCATGGATACACCTACAAGTGGCACTATTGTTGTAGATGGTCATAATATTGCGACTTATGATGATAAACAATTAACAGATTATAGAAGAGATGATATTGGCTTTGTATTCCAGTTTTATAATCTTGTACAGAACTTAACAGCATTAGAAAATGTAGAACTTGCTTCTCAGATTTCTAAGGATCCACTTAATTCAGTAGATATTCTAGAACGTGTTGGTCTTGGAGAACGTAAAGATAACTTCCCAGCACAGTTATCAGGTGGAGAACAACAGCGTGTAGCCATAGCCCGTGCTATCGCAAAGAATCCTAAACTATTATTATGTGATGAACCAACAGGTGCACTTGATTATCAAACAGGTAAATCAATTCTTGGTTTATTAAGAAGTATGTGTGATAACTATGGAATGACTGTAATCGTTATTACACATAACTCAGCCCTTGCCCCAATGGCTGATCAAGTCATACATCTTAAGAATGGAAAAGTGGAAAGACAGGAATATAATGAACATCCTGAATCCATCGATAATATTGAATGGTAAAAAAGAAATTCTATTGGAAAACTGTCTTTAAGAACATCAGTCAGTCTAAAGGACGTTTCTTTTCCATCTTCATGATTATATTCTTAGGTGCTGCAGTCTTTTCAGGGCTTAGAAATACCCCTTATACAATGGCTTCTAGTGTAGATACATATCTCAATAATCATAATTATGCCGATCTCACTTATATTGCGACACTTGGCTTTTCTGATGAAGATGTCGCAAAGGTAAGAAGCCTCAAGGGTGTGAGAGAGGTTGTACCATGTTATCAGTTTGATGCATTATTTTCACATAAGGATGGTAAGTCAGGTGTCACTGTTTATTCACAGGATCACTATGATCAAAATATGCTGGATCGTCCTGAAATAGTAAAAGGACGTTATCCTCAAAAAGAAGATGAATGTATCATTGATGTCAATTTAGGTAAATATAATTACAAGATTGGTCATACGATTGA
This sequence comes from Catenibacterium sp. co_0103, assembly GCF_004168205.1. Taxonomy (GTDB): domain Bacteria; phylum Bacillota_I; class Bacilli_A; order Erysipelotrichales; family Coprobacillaceae; genus Catenibacterium; species Catenibacterium mitsuoka_A. The sequence continues at coordinate 13,509 of NZ_RCYB01000044.1, forward strand.
ACTTTCTAATGATAATGGAACTAAGACATATAAGATTGTAGGTATTGTGAATGATCCACGATATATCAGTAATGTAGACAGAGGAACTAATACACTAGGTGATGGAACCAATAGTGGATTTGTGGAAGTATTAAATGATGGGGCAAGAGAACTTGGTTTAAATAGCAAGGTGGCTCAGTTAAGAAACAATGATCATCTATATACTTCTTTACTTGTCGATGTAGAAGGTGCCCAGAATTATGATTTATTTAGTTCTGATTATGATGATATGATTGAAACAGTAAATACACGTATCAAGAGTACATTATTTGAAGAAATAAGTGATCAATATGATCAACTAACAGGAGATATGCAATCACAGTTAGATGATGCAAAGAAACAATATGAAGAAGGCTATCAGGAATATAAGCGTAATCTAGATTCTTTTAATTCACAGATATCAGAGGGTAAGGTGAAGTTAGCTCAAGCACGTATTCAATTCTATGAACAAAAGAAGGTCTATTTAAAGAAAGCCTCACAGATTACTCAAGCCTCACAGCAGGCTTATAATGAAACTAAGAAAATAGATCAGGAAATCAAAACACTTCAGAACTCTATTAAAGATACTCTAGGTAGTATTAAGGATAAAGAATCAGCAGAGGATGCTTATACAAAGATACTTACTGAGATGAATGAAAGTCTAGGTCAATTTAATCAGAAACTTCAAGGTGTAGGTCAATTACTAGAAGGACGTATACAATTAGAAAAGGCGCAATCACAATTAGATGAAGCAGAAGCAGAACTTAATATCCAGCAAAGTAAACTTGAAGTCACTGAGAATAATGCTAAGCTGCAGCTCAACTCAGCAAAAGAGCAGCTAGATCAAGCAAAGGCACAAATAGAACAAGCAGAATCACAATTAAGTCAGATTCCAAAAGGCACTCTATATTCACTTACTAAAAGTGAAAATGTCGGTATTGCGACTTATGAATCCTATAAACAGGCCATTGCATCTGTTGCGCAAGTATTCCCACTCATCTTTTTCTTAGTAGCTGCATTAGTCTCTCTTACAACTATGACACGTATGATAGAAGAACAAAGAGGCTATTGTGGAACACTTCGTGCATTAGGATATAGTAAAAAGGATATTATAATGCAATATATTGTCTATGCTTTTCTAGCAACATTCTTTGCCTGTATCTTAGGTATATTAGTAGGTAATCAGGCATTCCCTCGTATTATCTATTTCTTATTCACATATTTAATGTATGGCATTAATCAATCAGCAGTACTAGTACAGAAATGGTCTATCTCACTTGTAACTATACTTATTTCTGTTGGTGTTACATTACTTGCAACATTAAGTGTCTGTTTACAGGAACTTGTTTCTACACCATCTGTCTTGATGCGTCCTAAAGCACCTAAGGCAGGTAAGAGAATACTCATGGAACGTATACCTTTTATATGGAAACGATTGAATTTCAATCAGAAGGTGACTATGAGAAACTTATTCCGTTATAAGAAACGTTTCTGGATGTCTGTCATTGGTATTGCGGGATGTACAGCCTTAATCATGCTGGGATTTGGTGTTAAGAACAGCTGTTCTGAAATCATTCCTTCACAATATGTAGAAGTATATAAATATGATGCACTTATTAAACTTAATACTAATGTAGAAGATACAAAAAAGATTGAAAATAAGATCAAGCGTCTAGAAGGTATTCATAACTTAACGAGTGCTATGCGTCAAAACATTACAGTACTAGGCAATAGTGAAGATTATTATAGCACGATGATTGTGTATGACAATGCGGATGAAATTAAGAATTTTATTCACTTTAAGGATTATAAAACAAAAAAGAAGATTATCTTAAATGATGAGGGGGTTGTCATCTCACAGAAGCTTGCGGAAAAGCTGAATGTGAAAAAAGGAGAAACTCTTACTTTCTCTCTTAATAATAGTAAATATACAGTCAAGGTGGCAGATATCGTAGAACACTATGTCAATCATCAAGTTTATATGAGTAAGACTTTCTATGAAAATCTGACTGGTATGAAATCATCTGCTTCTATACTTTATGTAGATATGAATACAAAGAAATCAAATATCAACGCTTTGAAGAACTATCTTGATCATCATGATATTGGTAGTATGGAACGACTTACTGCTACACTTGATGAATTCCAGCAAAGAATGTCTTCATTGAATATTATTGTTGCCATCTTATCAGGATGTGCTGCCTTACTTTGTTTTATTGTTCTTTATAATTTAACGAATATCAACATTGGTGAACGTAAAGGTGAAATCGCAACAATCAAGGTATTAGGATTCCGCCGTAAAGAATATTGTGACTATATCTTTAGAGAGAATATCATTCTTTCTTTGATTGGGGCCTCACTTGGTATGTTCTTTGGTTATTTCCTTCATCGATTTGTTGTATTAACGGTAGAAATGGATAATATGTTATTTATTCGTACAATGCCGCTTTATATCTATTTAATTGCGTTTGGTATGACAGTGGGCTTTACAATTATTATCAATCTTGCGATGCGCCATATCCTAGATCAAGTGAATATGGTTGAGTCTTTAAAATCAATTGAGTAAAAAAAGACCGAATTGCAAGCAGAAACTGGAAATAAGAAGATAAATTAGATTTTATAGAAAATAGTATTACCAGTTACATTAAGTTTAGCTAGTTCGTTAAGAAATAGTTCTTCAGAAGAAAGATATCCAAGTATCTTTCTTTTCTTCTGGTTAATTTTATTGTTTATATCAATAGTTGTCTCCTTATCAATTGTATTAATATCAGTTCCTTTCTTAATGAAATATCTTATAAGTCCATTGCAGTTCTCATTTGAGGCTCTGTCACATGAATGATAGGGTCTACCGAAATAGACAGTGGTTCTTTTCTCTTTTTATTTTGGCTTCTGCTCTATATCCTTCCATCTAGAAAACTCACTTCCGTTATCAAAGGTGATTGATTTAAAGATATCCTTAAAGCTATCACCATAAAACTTATGAAGCTTATTTATCTGCATATAGACCTGCTTTGAAGATTTAGCAGAGATGGGAATCATATAATAGAAGCGTGTCTTTCTTTCAATGAGAGTAAGATATGCACCATTCTGTCCGTCTCTAGGTCCAGTAACTAGATCACCTTCCCAGTGTCCGAATTCTTCTCTATCCTTGATATATTCGGGTCTTTCTGTAATGGAAGTGCCTTTCTGTCTTTTTGGAATGTATGACTTCCAGTTCTTCTTTGTCTTTCTTCTGACCATGCGTGGAAGATCAATAGGTTTGATGGATGTTCTTCCCTGGTGGACATAGCTGTAAAATGTTTT